>DRKT01000122.1:0-2500 GCA_011053195.1 Phycisphaerales bacterium
CCCCTGACGTCGCTCTCGGGGATGCGGCGGATGGCGCAATTGGCGCTCGGGACCCACTTCCCGGCGAGGCTGCTGCGAGCGCTGGATCGAACGGATGGCACGCCGGAATCAATCCGCAGGGTGGGTGTGCACTGGGCGACCGAACAATGCGTAGACCTGCTGGACCACGGCGTCGACGGCATTCACTTCTACACCTTGAACCAGTCCACCGCCACCCGAGAAATCTACGCCACGCTTGGTGTGCAGAGTTCCTCCCAGCTTTCAAGCTGAGCATTCATTGGCGCACGAAATGAGTTTCTGAAAGATCATGGCACCCAGAGCCGGGTCGTCGGTGCGTTCGGGGTGCCACTGGACACCGATATAGAACGGCCGATCAGGATCTGTGACCGCTTCGATCAGCCCATCAGGAGCGGTGGCAAGAACACCCATATCGCCCGGATTTTCGACCGCCTGGCGATGTCGGCTGTGCACGGCGCCCCTGCTGAACAGCGCATCGGTTGATGGCAGAATCTCGTGCTCGTTGTCCCAGTGGATGGCATGGTCCGGGTGGGTATCTGGAAGATGCTGGTTGAGCGATCCGCCGGCGTGGAGGGCCATCATCTGCATGCCGAGGCAGACACCAAGAACGGGACGGTCCGGGTGGTCTCGATTGAGGCTTTCGATCAGCGCCGATTCGTAGGCTTGGCGTCTGGGATCGACGGGAATGGCTTGTGGATGGGTACTCTGGCCGAAGGGTTCGGTGCGCGGATCGTCGCCGCCGGAGAGGATGAATGCGTCACAGAGTGCGATATGTTGTTCGAGAGCGTGCGGGTCCGGCGGGAGCAGTATCGGAGAGCCACCTGCGTTGGTGACGGCTTCGACGTAAGCGCATGTGACAGTACAGCGAGTACGGCTGTTCCATGTCTGGATATCCGCGGTGATTCCGACGATCGGCTTCTGCATGGTGCTGCTCCGAAACCGGCTAGGATACGCCCATGTCCGGACGGGTCGCTGCCATTCTTGTCGCCATCTTAGCCGTGCTGATGGGAATCACTGCGATGGTTGGTCAGCGATCGCCCGACGTGTCCCGCACGCAACTCGGTCGTCTGGTGACGTTGCCGCCGAGTCGGATCGGGGCGATCGAGGTTCGCACGGATGAAGGATGTTCTGTGCGCGTGGCGGAGAAACCGGGCTGGTCGGGTCGGCTGGTCAGTTGGGGCGGTGGAGACAGGCCCGCGGGTTCCTGGCCGGTGTTGGAATCAACATGGCTGGCTGGTGCGCGATTGTTGAGCTCGGCCAATGTACAAGCCGGTCCCGAATCCCAACTGGATGGAGGATCACACGTCACTGTCTTGGATGATGCGGGTAAGGTCGTTTCGGATTTTGATCTCGGCCGACGTCCCCTGGGGGGACGGGTTCCGGTTCGTCTCAATCCATCGCAGACATGGGGCACGGTCGGGAAAGAGATCGCCGATGTGTTGAAACCTGAGGCGCTGTTGGCGTGGCGTGATCTGCATGTATTGCCGGGAATGGATGCCACGGTTCGTCGGATCGTATTGACCAGAGACGGTTCAACCTTGGAGTTGCGCCGTGTTGGTCGTTCGTGGAGTGTCATATCGCCGGTCACCGAGACTGCAGATCCTGAGGCTGTGCAGCGGCTGATTGATGCGTTGGTGGCATGGCAAGGCACGCAGCACAACGATACGGCTCCAAATGAGACCTGCCTAACGCTTCGGATCGAGTTGGGATCAGACCAGCACAATGGACGGACGGTTTACACCGTCCAAACCAACGACAATGCGCGATGCCGGGTTGAGATCACATCTGAACGCCAAGATGAGTCTGACCATATCGCCTCAACAAACCTTGATGTTGATTCCGTTCCATTTCCAGATTTCGATACGACAGCATTTCTTCTGCGTACGGTGCTTCGGCTTCCGGCCAGCGAGATATCCGGCGTCATGGTTCGGGTGCCGACCAATGGGCTCGATATAACTGCCCATCGGACACCGGAAGGATGGTCCGATGGTTCTCGTGATTTGGTTGAACAGTGGTTGACGCTGCTCTTGAAGACGCAGGCGTCTGATATCTTCATCGGCAACCCTCCCGCTGAAGAGGCGGGCGAGCTCATGCTGCTCGGCTTCGGCGGACTGGATATCGGAACGTATATGATTTTGCTTGATGATGACCGACTGTGGATCGGACGTGGCAAGGTCTGGCGGGCGTACGACATGACGGATGAGCAGTCGGCCTCGCTCGGGTTGTAGGTACCGGATCAGCTTCCAATGTCGGTGCGATATTTCATACCGGGGAAGCTGATGGCCTTGGCTGCATGGTACGCGAGATCGCGTGCGTCCTGTCGGGTCGAGCCTGTGGCGACGACATTCAACACGCGGCCGGATGCGGTGATATATCCGCCCGAATCGTCCCGGCGTGTGCCGGCGTGCAACACCTGCACGTTCTGCAAGGCCTGCGCCTCGTCAATACCCGAGATCGGCTGACCGATGTTGGGGCTTTCCGG
>DRKT01000123.1 GCA_011053195.1 Phycisphaerales bacterium
GCTCGGATTTTCGGCAGGTTGGAATCATCACCAGATCTCTGGCCACGACACACCGAGGAATGATGTTCAGAGCGATTCTTGGCTGGTTGGCTCTGATGTTCGCCACCGACGCAGGGTCTTGAGGGTGTCGGTGGACATCGCCTCGATGCCCGAGCATCCGCCGTCGGCGTCCTTGCCTCCGGCGTGATGGGGCTGCCCGGCCGATGAAAAGTCAGTCCATGACGATCAACCGAACCTCGGGGTACGTACCGACAGGTGTGGATTCGAGCCCCGCGTCCCGACCCGGAATGGGGTGGGCAGGCTTCACAGCGAGGAGGGGGTTGTGCGGGTGACCAACTGGCTCAGTTTTTCGAAACGAGCCCGCTCGGCGGCCTGCCACGACTCCAGATCTCGGATCACGAGCCGATTGTTCGCACCCGTGACGGCGACCGCCGAGCCAATCCCGACCAGCTTGATGTGCTTTTTGGGGAGCCTGATCCGGCCGCCCGAATCCATCTCGAGCTTCTCGGCGAACTCGAACAGCGTCGAAACCAGCTCCGCTTCGTCTTCCGATGGTGCCAGTGATTGTTCCCATTGCTTTGACAACTCCAAAAAAATTGGCTCCGGGTACAGCCTGAGCTCGCCCGTCGGCCACGGCACGCAGTACCAAGCCCTGACGCTCGGAGGGAGTTCCGCCCGATACTTGCTGGCGATCGACAACCGGTTCTTGTCGTCGATGGTGTGTTCGGACGAACCTGAGAAGGTCACGGCTCTGGATCTCCATGGGCATGCGTGGGACTTTATCCCTTTTCGTCCCCGATTGCAGCCCGCTTGCATGAAATCCGGGCCCAAGTCGGGCGTTCGGCGGTGGATGGAGCCCAATTTTCGCGGTCTCCAAGCTCTGAGGCGGTTGGAATAGGGAATTGATCGGGTCTTGATTTTTTTCGCGGCAGGAAATGCCGATGTCAGGTACAGTGCGAACCGATCGTGGATGGGGTGTGGACAGCTCTTCTCGTGGGCGTCCGAGGGAGTCAGCCTTGACGGTCAATGTTGACACGCAACGGATTGCGTCGGTGCTGGAGCGCGTGCCCTGGGCGACTTGGGTGATGAGTTCGGCCCACGACGACCACCGATCGGGCATGATCGTGCGATGGGTGCAGCGGTGCGCTGATGAACCGATGCTGGTGAGTGTGTCGGTGAAGAAGTGTCATTCGCTTGAGCCGTTGATCCGCGACAGCCGGGCGTTTGCGCTCAACCTGATCGACGAGACGGATCGGTATGTATTGAAGAAGTTTGACGGCTTCTATGCGCCGGACGAGAGCGGGGACCTGTTCGATGCGCTCGAGACCGAGCGTTGGACCACGGGGTCACCGATCCTCGCGCGGGCCCGCGCCGGCTTGGATTGCCGGGTGGTTCGGCATCTCGATCTCGAGGCGGACTGCGAGCTCTACATCGGGCAGGTGGTCGAGGCCAGGGTCATCTCACCCGGTGGGTAGGTTCATCAAGGCCCGGACGGCGGCTTTGATGTCAACTGAAAAACGTGTTTCATTGAATTTCTCGGCATGCTCCCGGCAGGCGAGCGCCTGGTGCTTCGGGCAGCGCCGGATCGCCGCGAGCAGCTCAGGGACCGATTGAGTTTGAAAGGTGGCTCCGGTGACGCCGTCGATGACTGTGTCCTCGGCACCGCCTTTGGCGTAGGCGACGACGGGTGTGCCGCAGGCCTGCGCTTCGACCGCGACGATGCCGAAGTCCTCCATCTGCGGAAAGATCAGGAGTTTGGCGGTTCGGTAGGCGTGTCGGAGCTGGGCGTCGGTTCTGGCTTCGATGAAGGACACGGTCGGCCCGGCCAGGGCGCGGAGTCTGGGCTTATCAGGCCCGGAGCCGATGATGTGCAATTCATGCCGGGCTTCATTGGCGGCTTGGATCGCCAGATCAAAGCGTTTGTAGGGGACCAATGCGCCGACCGCGAGCCAGTGTTCACCGCGGAGCGTGTCGGCTGCGGGCGTGAAGAAATCGGTTCGCACGGGCGGAAAGACGACCGAGGCCTGGGCGTCATAGCACCGCCGGACCTGAGCGGCGGTGTGGGTCGAGTTGGCGATGAACGCGGTGACGCGAGCTGCTGTTCGCCGGTCCCATGATTTGTAGATGGGCCGGATCATGGAAAGCCCGAGGCCCCGAAGCCCGCCGGCGTAGTCGTGCCCCTGGGTCCAGATGTACCGGGCCGGCGCGTGGATGTAGCACAGGTGAAGTACGCCGGGCGGCGGCTTGACCGCTTTGATCGCGGCCGAGTGCGTCGAGACAATCAGATCGAATGGTCTTCTTTGGTGCTCGGCCCTGAGCTTTCTGGAGAGATCGGCTGTGGCGATCGGGTACGCGGGGATCAGCCAGCGCCTCAACGGTGCGGGCAGGGCGTTGAGCACGGATGCCCGTCGGCGGAGCCGGTTGGTGGTGGGGCCGATGTCGGCGCCGGTGTTGAACATGGTGAAGATGATGTCGAGATCTGCAATCGGATCGAGAGCCAGAGCGATGGCTTCGAGGACGTGTTCGCCGCCGCGACGGGCGACGAGCCAATCGTGACAGATCGCAATCCTGGGCTTTCGGGTTGGGTGTTCGGGTCGGTCTAGCATTGTGTGAGAGAGAGGGTAGAGGGTTCGACCTGAGCGTTGTGGTCGAGCGTCGGGGGGCGGCATAAGGGGCAACGCAGATGGATCGAACGGCGCATCGTTGGTCGGCGAACCTGCTCGGGCTGGACTACCGGGCCGAGGCGGAGAAGCTCGGCGACCCCGTGGTTCCCATCGTGGACGTGCACACCCACCTCAATGGCCCGAAATCGGCGGAAATCTGGGCCGATGTCGCCTCTCGGTATGGCGTTTGCCGGACGTACTCGCAGACCGTGCTGGACGAGGCGCCGGGCGTGCGCGACGTGCTCGGCGACCGAGTTCGATTCATCGCGATTCCCGATTACATGGCGGAGAACAAACTCCACGCCTTCACCGAGGGGTTTCTCGAGCGGATCAGGATCTGGCACGATGAGTATGGGGCACGGATGCTCAAGTTCTGGCAGGCCCCGAGGCTGCGCGACTACATGACCGATGCGCAGGCCATGGAGGCGCTGAGTCTGGATGGGCCTTGGCGGATACGGGCGCTCGAACTGGCGGCCGAGCTCGGGATGATGGTCATGACCCACATCGGAGATCCTGATACATGGTTCGCCGCGAAATACAGCGATGCCTCGGCGTACGGCACCAAGGCCGACCAGTACGCGCCGCTCGAGCGGATGCTCGATCGGTTCCCCGACACGACATGGCTCGCAGCGCACATGGGCGGCTGGCCCGAGGATCTGGAGTTTCTCTCGGGTCTGCTCGAAAGACACGACAATCTGAACCTTGACACGAGCGCCTGCAAGTGGCAGGTCCGCGAGTTGAGCAGGCATTCGCGCGAGGATCTGCTCGCGTTCTTTCGGCGGTGGAAGGGGCGTGTGCTTTTCGGGTCTGACATTGTGGCCCGTGATGCGCACCTCGAATCATCGGACGACACCGCGTACGCCGCGGGGCAGGCGTCCGATCCTGAGCAGGCCTTCGAGCTGTATGCGAGCCGGTACTGGGCGCTGCGCACGCTGTTCGAGACGACGTACGAGGGCGCGAGCCCGATCGCGGACCCGGATCTGATGATGGTCGAGCCGGGGCGATACGACGAGATGAGCTCGCCGATGCTGCGTGGCAAGTCGTTGCCCGAGGATGTTCTTTCCGATCTATACGCTGGTGCAGCAGCGCGGGCAGTGGACCCGTACTACGAGACGTGATCGGACCGGAGGCTAGCGGTTTGACGGAGCGCCCTCGGTGTGGTCGCCATCGTCCCAGTTCTCGATGGTGGTGAGGAAGTCGGCCTTTCGGCTCTGTGCGTGTCCGTCGAGGTAGGCGGCGTTGGCGCCGTTGCCGTGGCGGTCGGGCTGGATGCGTCGCGTCCGGTCGTCGCCGGTGACGTGTCGGGCCTGAAAGAGGTCGTAGGACTGGGCGATCTTGAAGTCGGTGTAGTTTGGTCTGACGTTTCTCCTGAAGTGTGTGCCGGCGGGATCGTCGGTGAATGCGGTGAGGTAGATGGTTTCGGATGGTCTCGGCGCGCTGGTCAGGCGGGAGAGGCGTTTGTCGGTGACGGTGCCCTGTCGGGTGAAGCGCAGGCCATTGGCGACGTAGTGGATCTGGTGGGGTGTGAGTTCGGCGTAGGCGGGGTCGTGAAAATACTCGGCCGTCTCGAAGCGGTCGCCGACTTCCTTGGTGTACGAGGCCCGGTCGTCCAGCCCGGGGCGTGTCGCCTGAGGCCAGGACATATCGGGCACGTCGCCGGCATTACGTGGGATCCAGCCATCGAAGGCGTCGGCGTACATCATCAGCGCGAGCCCGATCTGTTTCTGGTTGGACAGGCACTGGACCTGCTGGGCGGCCTGCCTGGCCTTGCCAAGGGCGGGCAACAGAATGGCGATCAGCAGCGCGATGATCGCGATGACCACGAGCAGTTCGATCAGTGTGAATGCGCGCCGGGGCATGGCGCCCCAGCGTATCAGAATCGAATCGGCATGTGTGGCCGAGAATTATTCACTTCCGGATCGTGGTATCCATTCTTCGAATCGTCGGGCGATCAGGTTGGCCAAATCCCGGTCTTCGTGGATGCGAAAATTGGCACGGAGGTTTGATGGGCCGAGTGCATCGTTGAAGTTTGGGGTGGCGGCCTGGAGCCGGAGCGTGCCCTCACTGATGGTGCCCGAGAACGTGCCGGACTTGGCGGATGATGACGGGAGGAGGAACCCGCCTCCGCCATAGACCCCGGTGGCGCCGTCGGCGAGGACGAGGTGTCTGATGGAACAGTTGGCCGCCTGGGGCTCGATGGGGGTCTTGCCGGGGCTGGGCCTGATGAACATGTGGATGTGCAGGATTTGGCCGGCGGGGGGGTCTGCAGATGGGTCGGGCGGGGTCTGGAACGCGTCGGCGGGGATGTCGGTGAGGTAGAGATCGACGGTGTTCTCGTCGCTGAAGGTGTAGGCTGTGGTCGAGAATCCGGGCGAAAGCACCGCCCCGTTGGTCTGGGATCGCATCCTCACCGAGGCATGGGTCGAGCACCCGGGGAGCAGGGCAGCCAGCCCGAGCAGGGCTGCGACGATGGGGAGCGTTCGGATGGGACGTCTGGTCATGGGTCGAGGGTAGCAAAGCGTTGGTGGGTGTGGATTTGGGGCGGGGCTGGGGTCTAGTATCCCGTCCGCCGGCGGTGGGTGTCCATCGCGGGTGACAAGATGATTCAGGAACCGGTAGAACCACCGGACCCGGCAGGGGCCGACAGGCCGACCCTTGCTGAGCCGCGACTCGCGGCCGGGCGGTGGGAGGTGGAGCACAGATGGCCAAGCGTGAATTAATCGAGACGTTCAAGATCATGGCGCCGGGTGGTCAGGCGACGCCCGCGCCGCCGTTGGGCCCGGTCCTCGGTGCCAAGGGTGTCAATCCCGGGCAGTTCATCCAGCAGTTCAACGCAGCGACGGGCCAGCTCAATGGCAAGATCGTCGGGTGCGTTGTTCGGGTGTTCTCGGATCGGTCGTTCGAGTTTGATGTCAAGACCTCGCCGACGTCCGTGCTGATCAAGGAGGCTGCGGGCATCGAGAAGGGCTCGGGCGAGCCGAACACGAACAAGGTCGGCTCGATTTCGCGTCCTCAGATCGAGGCGATCGCGAACGAGAAGATGGAAGATCTGAACGCGGCGGATCTGGATGCCGCGTGCCGGATTGTCGCAGGCCAAGCCCGATCCATGGGCGTGACGGTGGAGGGCTGAACCAATGGCAGATGAACAGACCACGCCGACCGCAACGATGGAAGGCGAAAAACGACGTTCCGGGAAGCTCCGGCACAAACCCTCGCGGCGGGTCTTGGCCAACCGCGAGAAGGCGAGCAAGGAGCCGATGGACGCCGCGAGCGCGATGGCAGTTGTCAAACGCTTCGAGGGCACGAAGTTCGATCAGGCGGTCGATGTCGTGTTCCATCTCGGGATCGACACGAAGCACGCCGACCAGCTCGTGCGTGGTTCGGTGAGCCTGCCCAAGGGCATCGGCAAGAGCAAGCGGGTCATCGCGTTCTGCCCGTCTGATGTTGTCGCCGACGCCAAGGCGGCCGGCGCCATCGAGGCCGGCGGCGAAGAACTCGTCTCCAAGATCGAGAAAGGCTGGTTCGATTTCGATGTCGCGATCGCCAGCCCGGACATGATGCGTGTGATCTCTAAGCTCGGGCGTGTGCTCGGGCCGAAGGGCCTGATGCCGAGCCCCAAGGCCGGCACGGTGACGAAGAACGTCGCCGAGGCGGTCAAGGAATATTCGGCCGGCAAGCTCGAATACCGGGCGGACAAGGGCGGCAACGTCCACGTCACCATCGGGAAAATGAGCTTCCCGGAGGGCGATCTGCTGGCCAACTATGAGCACCTGCTCAAGACGATCGAGAAGGCCAAGCCCGCCGCGGTGAAGGGGACGTACATCAAGTCGATCCATGTCAGCGGCACAATGACGCCGGGCGTCAAGATCAGGTACAGCGAAGCCGAGTGAGCCCGCAAGGGGTCGATGAAAGGGGATTTGGGCGATGTCCAAACCGATGAAAGAAATGATGGTGTCCGAGTATGCTCGGAAGATCGGTGGCGTCGAGGAGGCCCTCGTGGTCTCGCTGCGGGGCGTCGATGCGGGTGGGACCGAGACGATCCGCTCCGGGTTCCGCGCCAAGGCGGTCGCGGTGTCGGTGATGAAGAACTCGCTGGCGAAAAAGGCGTTCGAGGGAACGGCTCTCGAAGCGCTCAGCCCGATTCTCAAGGGTCAGAACGCGCTGCTCTTCGGCGAGCTCTCGGTTGTCGAGGTGGCCCGCGACATCATCGACCTGATCAAGGACTTCCCGGAGATCGAGCTCAAGGGCGCGGTGCTCGACGGCGAGCTCTTCGAGGGCGCCGAGGGCGTCGCGCGACTGAGCAAGTTCCCGACGCGTGATGAGGCGCTGTCGCAGACCGTGTCGCTGATCCTCGGCCCCGGCCGGAACCTGCTCGGTCAGGTCAAGGGCCCCGGCGCAAACATCGCCGGCCTGATCAAGGCAATCGAGAAGAAACTGGAAGCGGGCGAGACGATTGCGAAGATCGGCTGAGCCTGCGGAGCACGATTGAGTTTTTTGGCATCAGTGCCCGACTGGCCCGGTGTGTTCCGGGGTAAAGAGCCGAGTGGTTCGGTCCCTCTCGGGCGGGATGAAAGAAAGGTTGGTAGACCGATGGGTGATGAAGCAGTGAAGGAATTTGACGCGTCGATCAAGGAGCTTGGGGACAAGATCTCCAGCCTGACGCTGAAAGAGGCCGTCGATCTCGGCGACTACATGAAAGAGGCGTACGGGATCGAGGCGGCTGCCGGTGGGGGCGTGATGGTGGCCGCGGCTGCCGGTGACTCCGGCGGCGCCGAGGAGCAGACCGAGTTCAGCGTGGTTCTCAAGTCCGCCGGCGACAACAAGATCAAGGTGATCAAGCTCGTCCGCGAGGTCACCGGCCTGGGCCTGAAAGAGGCCAAGGAGGTTGTGGACAACCCGGGCAAGCCGATCAAGGAATCGCTCTCCAAGGACGAGGCCGAGGAACTCGCCGGCAAGTTCAAGGAGGTCGGAGCCGAAGTCGAGCTCAAATGACCGCGGGGGCATGCCGATCGGTGTTTGATCGGGTATGCTGAAAAATAAAGAATTCGGTGTCCTGATTCCGAGAGGGGTCAGGCACCCTTTGGCCATACCAGGTGCCGGGATAATTGGAGCGCTGGCGGGAAGGTGGACCCGACGGGCACAGCGCGGTAGACTATCCGATTCGGCGCGGCAGAATGACACCACCAGACGATGCAGGACAGGCATGCGAGATCCTCGTGGACGCATGGGCTGTCTTGTATAGCTGATCCATCGCGAGGGGCTCGATGGCGACGATACAAGTGCGCAATTATTCGAAGCGTGGCGACGCGCTTCCCGTTCCTGACCTGACAGCAGTCCAAACCGATTCGTATGAACGGTTTCTCCAGCTTTCCAAGCCGGAGGATGGCCGGGACCCGCGGTACGGACTGGAGGCTTTGCTCCGGGAGATTTTCCCGATCGAGAGCTACGACGGGACGATGCGTCTCGAGTACGTCTCGTACGGACTCGAGGAGCCTCGGTACACCTGCGACGAGTGCCGGGAGCTTCGGCTGACCTATGGCATGCCGTTCCGCATCCGGGTCAAGCTCGTTCGTGACGGCGTGGATGACATCCCGGAGGAAAATATATTTCTGGGTGACTTCCCCGTCATGATGGGCGGCGGCGAGTTCGTCGTCAACGGGGCCGAGCGGGTCATCGTCAGCCAGTTGCACCGTTCGCCGGGTGTCGACTTCAGCATCCCATCGAGCGAGGGCGATCGCCCGCTCCACTCGGCGAGGATCATCCCCGAGCGGGGTTCGTGGATCGAGATGTCGGTGGACAAGAAGGATCGGCTGACGATGAAGATCGATCAGTCGACCCGGCTTGCCGCGACGACGTTCCTGCGGTGTCTGGATGAGAGTATCTCGTCGACCGAGGCGATCCTGAGCCTGTTCTACCACATCAGCGAGATCAAGGCCGCGGATGTGAGCGAGGGTGATTGGGCCGCCGAGTCGATCATCGACACGGAGACGGGCGAGGAGATTGTGCACGTCGGGCATCAGATCGGCGAAGCCGCCGAGCGGATCAAAGACTCGGCATTGAAAAAAGTCCGCGTGATCCAGAATCCGTCGGACGTGTTGATTCTCAACACGGTTGCCGACGAAGCGCTCGACGAGGTCAAGGCGGACACGGACTATGGCCGGGCGATGCTCAAGGTCTACTCCAAGCTCCGTCCGGGCAACCCGCCCCAGGTCGAAAAGGCCAAGCAACTTTTCTACGAGAAGTTCTACGATGACAACCGCTACCGCCTCGGGCGGGTCGGTCGTTTCCGGATCAACCGGAAATTCGGGCTCGAGACGAGCGAGGATCAGCAGTTCCTGACCGCTGAGGACTTTCTGAAGATCATCGAGTACCTGCTCGATCTCCGCTCGAATCGGCTCGATCCGAAGACGGGGCTTCCCGTGGCCTCGATCGACGATATCGACCACCTCGGCAACCGTCGGCTGCGCACGCTCGATGAGCTCGCGGTCGAGGAGCTGCGCAAGGGCTTCCTCAAGCTCAGGCGAACCGTCCAGGAGCGCATGAGCGTCAAAGACCCGGACGAGCTGGCCAAGATCAGTGATCTGGTCAACTCCAAGAGCATCTCGTCGGCGATCGATTTCTTCTTCGGCCGAAGCGAACTCAGCCAGGTGGTCGACCAGACCAATCCGCTCAGTTCGCTCGTGCATGAACGCCGACTCTCGGCGCTCGGCCCGGGTGGGTTGAACCGCAAACGCGCCGGCTTCGAAGTTCGAGATGTTCACATTTCGCACTATGGCAGGATCTGCCCGATCGAGACGCCTGAAGGCACCAACATCGGGCTCATTGCTTCGCTTGGGCTGTATTCCATGGTCGATGAGCATGGTTTCCTCAAGACGCCGTACCGCAAGGTCGTCAAGGGCAAGGCCACGGACGAGATCGTCTATCTCCGCGCCGATGAGGAAATGAAGGAGGTTCTTGCGCCCGCCAACGTCTTCGGTGCCGACGGAAAGTTGACCGAGGAGATGGTCATCGCCCGCGTCGGCGGCGAGCTCGCGCAGGTGGACGCTTCCGACGTCACCTATGGCGACATCTCACCCAAGCAGATCGTCGCCATCTCCGCAGCGCTGATTCCCTTTCTCGAGCACGACGACGCCAACCGGGCGTTGATGGGCTCGAACATGCAGCGTCAGGCGGTGCCCCTGATCAAGGTCGAGCCGCCGCTGGTTGCGACCGGGCTCGAGCAGGTCGTCGGGCGCAACTCAGGCATGGTCGTGATGGCCAAGCGCGGCGGGACCGTCACCTACGCCGATTCACAAAAGATCATCATCAATCACTCGGATGAATACGATCTTCGCAAGTTTGTCGGTCTGAACGAGCGCACCTGCTTGAACCAGAAGCCGATCGTCGAAGAAGGCGATGTCGTCGAAGCGGGCCAGGTGATCGCCGACGGCGCCTCGACCAAGAAGGGCGAGCTGGCCATCGGCAAGAACGCCATGGTCGCGTTCAACACCTTCGATGGCTACAACTTCGAAGACGCCATCGTGATCAACGAGAAGATCGTCAAGGACGATGCCTTTACGAGCATCCACATCGACTCGTACACGGTCGAGATCCGCGAGACGAAGCTCGGCCGGGAGGAGTTCACGCGGGACATCCCGAACGTCTCTGAGAAGATGCTCAGGAATCTCGATGAAAACGGAATTATCCGTATCGGGGCCCGCGTCGGTCCCGGCGATATCCTCGTCGGCAAGGTCTCGCCCAAGGCCAAGACCGAGCTGACGCCCGAGGAGAAACTCCTGCACGCGATCTTCGGCCGGGCCGGGGAAGACGTCAAGAACGATTCGCTGGAGGTTCCGTCCGGAACGACGGGCATCGTCATCGGCGCCAAGAAGTTCAGCCGGCGTATGCACCTCAACGAAGAACAGAAAAAGGCGCTGGCCAAACAGATCGAGGAGTACGAGGCCGAGCAGAACGCCAAGGCGATTGCGCTCTTCCGCCAGATGGTCGCCGCGATCAACGAAGCGGTCGGCACCGAGCTGGTCGACCCGATCACCCGCCAGAAGGTCGGTGCGAGTGAGCTGCCCGAGGTCATCCTCGAACAGATCAACACCTTCGATCTCAAGTGGGTCAAGGGCTCCAAGGAGGCGCGCGAAAAGGCTGCTGAGATCCACGCCCAGTTCGGCCCGCGAATCGAGGCTGTCGAAACCGAGAAACAGCGCAAGGTCGCGCACATGAAGCGGGGCGATGAGCTCGCCACCGGCGTGCTCGAGATGGTCAAGGTGTACATCGCCATGAAGCGCTCGCTGTCCGTCGGCGACAAGATGGCCGGTCGGCACGGGAACAAAGGTGTCGTGGCCCGAATCGTTCCCGAACAGGACATGCCTTTTATGGAGGATGGGACTTCCGTCGAGATCATGCTCAACCCGCTCGGCGTGCCCAGCCGAATGAACGTCGGCCAGATTCTGGAGGTCCATCTCGCATGGGCTGCCAAGCTGCTCGGCTTTCAGGCCGTCACGCCGATCTTCGATGGCTGCACCGAGGACGAGATCCACGCCGCGGTCCAGGAAGCCAACGAGCATGTCGATGCAAGGCTGAAAGAGATCGAGGAACGCGGGGTGCCGGCCGGGCCTCGCGAGTTGCTCGCGCACATGCCCCGCGGCGGCAAGATCCAGCTCTACGACGGCCGAACCGGTGAGCCCTTCCACCAGAAGACCACCGTCGGCTACATGTACATGCTCAAGCTGCACCACCTCATCGACGACAAGATCCATGCTCGCGCCACCGGGCCGTACTCGCTCATCACCCAGCAACCCCTGGGCGGCAAGGCGAGGACCGGTGGCCAGCGCTTCGGCGAGATGGAGGTCTGGGCGCTCGAGGCGTACGGCGCCGCGTACATCCTGCAGGAACTCCTCACCGTCAAGTCCGACGATGTCGAGGGGCGGACCAAGATCTATGAGTCCATGGTCAAGGGCACCAACAAACTCGAGGCCGGCATGCCCGTCGCCTTCGACGTGCTCTGCAACGAACTCAAGGGTCTCGGTCTGAACGTGACGCTCGAGAAGCGCCGGGTCGAGAGCGGAAGTCTGCTGTAGCTGGCATTCGCTCTGGCATTGAAACAATTATATCGCATCGTAATGAATACTGTCAGGAAGCATCACACACTCGAATGGTGAACACACATGGCTGAGAGCGTGTACGACCGGGTCAATGATTTCAGCGCTGTCAAGGTGACGCTCGCGTCACCCAACGACATCCGCGCGTGGTCCTATGGCGAGGTCAAGAAACCAGAAACCATCAACTACAGGACATACCGCCCGGAGAAGGACGGCCTGTTCTGCGAACGGATCTTCGGTCCCGAGAGAGACTACGAATGCTCCTGCGGTAAATACCGGGGCACCAAGTTCAAGGGCATTATCTGCGACCGCTGCGGTGTCAAGGTGACCCACAGCCGCGTCCGCCGAAAGAGACTCGGACACATCAACCTCGCCTCCCCGACCGTCCACATCTGGTTCTTCAAGAGCATGCCCAGCCGGCTCGGCACGCTGCTCGGCATGAAGACCAGCGAGCTCGAGAAGGTTGTCTACTACCAGGACTACGTCGTTGTCGATCCGGGGGACACCGAGCTCACCTTCAAGCAGGTGCTGACCGAGGATGAGCACCGCCTTGCGGTCGAGCAGTATGGCAATGCCTTCCGCGCGCAGATGGGCGCCGAGGCTGTTCGCGAGCTGCTCGAGATGCTCGATCTCGATGAGACCGCCCGCGAGATCCGCGAAGGACTCGCGGCCACACGTTCGCAGCAGAAAATCAAGGACTACGCCAAGCGACTCAAGCTGGTCGAGATCGTCCGTGAGAGCGAAAACGATCCATCCTGGCTCGTGATGGATGTGATCCCCGTGATCCCGCCGGACCTGAGGCCTCTGGTCCTGCTCGAGAGCGGCAACTTCGCGACGAGCGACCTGAACGACCTCTACCGGCGAATCATCAACCGCAACAACAGGCTCAAGAAGCTGATGGATCTCAACGCGCCGGAGGTCATCATCCGCAACGAGAAGCGGATGCTCCAGCAGGCGGTCGATGCCCTCTTCGACAACGGCCGATGCCGACGCCCGGTGCTCGGCTCGAGCAACCGCGCCCTCAAATCCCTGACCGACATGATCAAGGGCAAGCAGGGCCGATTCCGCGAGAACCTGCTCGGCAAGCGCGTCGATTACTCGGCCCGCTCGGTGATCGTCGTCGGACCCGAACTCAAACTCAACCAGTGCGGCCTGCCGAAGAAAATCGCGCTCGAACTCTACCAGCCTTTCATCATCCGCAAGCTCAAAGAGCACGGGCTCGCCGATACGATCAAGAGTGCCAAGCGCATGCTCGAACGGCGCGATCCTTCGGTCTGGGATGTGCTCGAAGAGGTCATTTATCAACATCCTGTCCTGCTCAACCGCGCCCCGACGCTTCACCGAATGGGCATCCAGGCCTTCGAGCCGACGCTTGTCGAGGGCAAGGCCATCCGGCTTCACCCACTCGTGTGCTCCGGGTTCAATGCGGACTTCGACGGCGACCAGATGGCTGTCCACCTGCCGCTGTCCATCGAAGCGCAGACCGAGGCCCAGTGCCTCATGCTCTCGACGCACAACATCTTCAGCCCGGCCAACGGTAGCCCGATCATCTCCCCCTCGCAGGACATTGTGATGGGGGTGTACTTCATCACGCTGATGGACGAGGACACCATCAAGCCCGACAACGAATTGCCTCGCTACAAGGATGCGACCGAGGCATTGCTCGCACTCAGCCATGGCAAGATCGACATCCACGAGCGGATCGTCGTGCGTGTCGAAGGGTTCGACAAGATCGTCACAGAGGAACGGGCCGAGCCCAAGCCCATGCCGGCCAACGGCCGGGTGGTCACCACCGCGGGCCGGATCCTCTTTGCCGACATTCTCAGTCCGGGCATGCCGTTCTACAACTGCTCGCTCGGCAAAAAGGGATGCGCTCGTGTGATCGACGACGCCTACCTGTACGCGGGTCGGGCGGCCACGATCGACATGCTCGACAAGCTCAAAGAGATTGGTTTCAAGCAGTCCACGATTGCCGGCCTGAGCTTCGGCATCACGGATCTGCGTATCCCGGACTCCAAGAAGGCCCTGATCGACATTGCCCAGAAGCAGGTCAATCGTGTCGAGCGTTCGTATGAGAATGGCGTGATCACGTCTCGAGAACGGTACAACCAGTTGCTCGATATCTGGTCGCACTGCCGCGAGGAGATCACCAAGACGCTCATCGAAACGCTCAAGCACGATCGCCGGAAGGGTGACGGCGAGTACGCCGACATCGGGTCCAAAGAGGGCAAGGCCTATCTCAACCCGGTCTATCTCATGATGGATTCCGGTGCCCGTGGTAATGTGAGCCAGATGCAACAGCTCGCGGGTATGCGCGGTCTCATGGCCAAACCCTCCGGTGAGATCATCGAGACGCCCATCAGGGCCAACTTCCGTGAAGGACTGAACATTCTCGAATACTTCAGTTCGACGCACGGCGCCCGAAAGGGACTGGCGGACACCGCCCTGAAAACCGCGGACTCGGGATATCTCACACGGAAGCTCTGCGACGTGGCGCAATCCGTCATCATCGGCGAGCACAACTGCGGCTCCAAACGAGGCATCGTCAAGCGGGCCGTCTACAAGGGCGAGCAGGTCGATGTCCCGTTGCGCGACCAGATCATCGGTCGCGTCAGTGTTCATGAAATCACCAACCCGAAAACAGAAGAGGTGCTTGTGTCCGCGGATGAAATGATCCTTCCCGATGCCGCGGCAAGAATTGAGGACCTCGGGATCGATTCCGTGGTCGTTCGGAGCGCGCTGACCAGCGAGAGCCGGACGGGTTGCTCGGCGCTCGACTACGGCATGGACATGTCCACCGGCAAGCTTGTCGAAGAGGGCATGGCCGTCGGGATTATCGCTGCCCAGTCCATCGGTGAACCGGGGACGCAGCTGACCATGCGGACCTTCCACACCGGCGGTATCGGGACGCGCACCATTGCCGAGAGCGAGTTCCGTCCGGCCGCCCCGGGCAAGCTCGAGCTGCGCGATTGCAATGCTGTCCCAATCGCGGACGCCGATGGCAACGAGGTCTGGGTCGTACTCAAGCGGACGGCCGAGGTTGCCATCCTCGACGACAAGGGCCGAGAGATCGAAAAATCCAAGGTCCCATACGGCGCGTACATCCACGCGGCCGATGGTTCCGCGGTCAAGGCGGGCCAGACACTTGTCACGTGGGACCCGCACCGAACACCGATCCTCGCCGAGAAGAGCGGTGTCGTCCAGTTTGTCGATATCGAGATGGGCGAGACGGTCCGTGAAGAGGATTCGGGTCGGAATCAGAAAGCCCTGACCGTCATTGAGCACAAGGGTGAACTCCACCCGCAACTCAACATCGTTGATGCCGAGGGCAACATTCTCGACTTCCACTACCTGCCCGCCAACGCACGTATCGAGGTTCAGGACGGTCAGACCATCGAGGCTGGCCATATGCTGGCACGCATGCCGCGGCTGGCTGCGGGTTCGCAAGACATCGTCGGTGGTTTGCCCCGAGTCACCGAGATCTTCGAGGCCCGCAAGCCCAAGGATCCCGCGGTGATGTCCGAGATCTCAGGTCGGGTCGAGCTCCACGCCGACAAGCGCAAGGGCAAGATGACCATCCGTGTGATCTCCGATTCCGGGATCGAGAAGGACCATCATGTGCCCAACGACAAGCCGCTCCAGGTCCATACGGGTGATGTGGTCCACGCGGGCGATCCGCTGACGGAAGGCCCGCTCGTACCGCACGACATCCTGCGGATCAAGGGCGAAGAGGCGCTCTGGGCGTACATGCTCGACGAGGTGCAGAATGTGTACCGGGCGCAGGGCGTGACGATCAACGACAAGCACATCGAGCTCATTCTTTCACAGATGCTCAAGAAGGTGAAGGTTGAGAATCCGGGCGACACCGGGCTCCTGCCTCACGACGTGCTGGATCGTTACCACTTCAAGCAGGCCAACCAGAAGGTTTCGCAGCTGCTCAAAATTCTGGAATCGGGCGATACCGATCTACCCGTCGGGGCGCTCGTCCATCGCGACGAGGTCAAGGAGGCCAACGCCAAAGCCGAGGCCGAGGGCAAGGCGATCGCCAAGACCAAGAAGGCCCGCCCCGCATCGGGTCGGACGCTTCTGCTCGGCATCACCAAGGCCTCGCTCCAGAGCGAGTCGTTCCTCTCCGGCGCCTCCTTCCAGGAAACCACGAAGGTGCTCACCGAGGCTTCGCTCAAGGGCGCGGTCGATACGCTCATCGGCCTCAAGGAGAACGTCCTACTCGGACACCTCATCCCGGCGGGCACCGGCTTCCACAGGCATCAGGACATTCAGGTTCGCACCGTCGGCGAACTGCCGGAACCCGAGTACGACGAGGAAATCATGATGATCGCCGAGGCCACAGTCGCCGCGGAGGCGCTTGGCGCCGACCGAAACGATGCGCTCGGCGTTCCGCATGTCGAAGTCCGCGATGTCACCATCGCCGAATCAGCCGAGGCCGGTCAAGAGAGCTGATTCTCGCACAACCCACGCCTTCCGCGCCGGACCGTGACTCACGGTCCGGCTTTTTCTATGCCGAAGGAGGACCGGGGTTCAGTTGTATCCGAACAGCTCGTTGCTGTCCCGCTTACCGGTCCATCCAAGACCGACGCTCTCAGGCTCAACGCCGTACAACCCGCTCGACCAGGAAAATGTCATCTCGCCGGCTTCGACATGCCCATCGAGATACACCAGATTGGCCTTGCCTTGGTGCAAAAAATGAATCGATGGATCGGCCCGGGCGGTTCTGCCATATGCGGGCAGAAATCTCGGTTCGATGAAGCTGTATTCGATGAGCCGTTCCGGCGCCCGGCGGGAGGCAAAGGCCGCATCGCCGAACGCCAGGGTCGACGAAGGTCGGTTGAACAGATGCCGGGGCGAGCCGGCGCTGTCATCCGCAACGTCCCAGTTCTCGCCCGCCCTGCGACGGAGCGTACCGACGAAGGCATTGTTGTAGCCATACCCGCCCGCCGACTGCTCGAAGCTGCCCGTCTGGGTCGGCGAGAGTTCGGCCAGAACCTGCGCCGTGTGCTTGAACGAGGGACACTGCCGGATCGTTTCCGAGACGCCCGCGGCATCACCGATGTAGGGCAGCAGCGGAGCATCCTTCGGCGTAAAGACCGCCGATGGATGCTCCCGCGTTCCATGCCAGCGGTGAAGATTCCCTCGGAAGTCCGAAGCACCCGGCGCAAAGCGTTCCTTGTGATCGTCCGCGTACATCGAGTTGCCGAGCTGAAGCTGTCGGATGTTCGAGCTGCACACCACGCGCCGCCCCGCCTGACGGGCCGAGCCCAGTGCCGGCAGCAGGATTCCGATCAGAAGCGCGATGATCGCGATCACAACCAACAATTCAATGAGCGTAAAGGCTTTGGAAATCACGGTACATTCTTGGGCGTATCGCAGCCGGATTGAAAGTTGGCCAGCCATGCGGTGAAATCGGACGGATCGAGTATACCGTCCCCATTCTGATCCGCTGCCGGGTCCCCATTTCCGAATGCCGCCAGCCACGCCGAGAAATCCTCAGCCGTCAGCACGCCATCGCCATTGACATCCGCAAGGCACGCTCCGGAGCTCGTCGACCGGACATCCGCGACGGCATCGATCTCGGTCGAAACCTCGCCGAACACGCCGTTGGTGCTGCTGACCGCGGTTGTGATCCGAATAAAGTCAAACCCCACCAGCTCCGCCGGTTCGCCCGTGGCCGGGTCGATCGCCGAGGCGATGTCAAACGCATCGCCACCGCCAGAACCGGGGGAAACGCCGACGGTCAGCGGATCATCCGGCGTGGTGTAGAACTGATCGGGCTTGGCGTTCGGATCATCCACGATGTTGTCGCCATCGGTGTCGCCCAGAATCAGCGTCGGGCCGAGGTCGGCGTAGCCGAAGTGGGATTCTGTCGTTGCCCCGGCACCGCCTGAATTGAACAGGATCGGGCCGTCAAAGTCCGAGCTGAGTGGCAGCATGACCGGCGCCGAGAGCGAGCTGCCCGGTATCGTGTACCACGCATCATCCGCCACGCCGTTGAAGTTGGCATCGAAACTGATCTCGATCAGCCCCGCCTCGGCCCATCGCTGTGTGGGGTCGCCGCTCGGGTAGAACGCATTGCCGAAGACAATCGCATCGAGTCCCATTGGGTTGCCCGGATCATCGAGCACGGTGTGGTCGAACGCGAGTGTGATCGATCCACCGAAGCCGCCGAGTGTCACGAGGGATGTGTTGTCCGGGTTGATCGTGCCGCCACCGACGGGCGCACCAAGGGCGCGTGTCGGATCGTTGAATGCCGGGTCATTGACAAACTGCCCTGAAGCGGGCGAATAGTCGATCACCTTGACCGCAAAGTCATCAGCCCGCGCAACCGGGGCGGCCACCGCGCCCACCCCGGCTGCAACGATCATGCCCAGGGGCACAATCCATCTCTCTATGCGGACCGATTCTCGGAACATACGAAATCTCTAACTCCTCAAGCGGGTTCGCCGGCGCCTGGACACACAAAACGCAAGCACAAACGGCGCTGCGGTGGATGGTGAAGGCACCGCGTACACATAGGCGGTGCCGTCGACGGTCACGACAAGCTGCTCGCTCGCCGGGTTGAAATACGCTCCATAAAAGTGGTCCGCACCCTCTGGTGTGAACGTGAATGTCGTCTGGGTGAGGGGGTCGATCACAGCAGCCGACCCGGAGAACGTGCCGGTTCCAAAGTCGAAAACGCCGCCGGCGATGATGATGTTGCCGAGAGAGTCAAAGTCGATCGAACCGGCGCTGGCGTTGCTCGCCACGAAATCTCCCGATGCGATGTCGATCGACGAGCCGGCCATCTCGAGCGTGTCCAGGTCGAACGAACGCACATCGCCCGTGTTTCCCTCACCGGCGTACAGCCGATCGTTCTGAATGGCCACATCGCCGCTGAACCCGCCCGCCGGTTCGATGACAGTCGTCGCCGAGAGGTCGGAAAGTTCGAGCCGAAACACACCGGTGGCGAATGAAGACGCATCGGCGCCGGTGACAAACAGCGTGTCGTTGTCGCTCCATGCCGCGGTGAAGTTGGGGGTCGTGATCGAAGCGGTGGGGGAGGCCGACCCGCTCATCACATCGCCTGCATCAAAAAACAACACCGCATTGCCCGCGTTGAACTCGTTGTTGCCGACCGCAAGCGTCGAGCCATCCGGGCTCAGCGACACAAACGAGGGTGCAAAGCCGCTCGAGTTGACCATGCCGACCGAGCCGGCCGGCGAATATGTCGATGCGTTGATCGAATCCTGGATACGGACCTGACCCGTGCCGTCAATCGCCAGCAGGCGCCCATCAGGCAGAACATCAAAGCTGCCACTCGGCAGCTCGAATGTCTGAACCAGGTGATACGGATTCACCGGCACCGCGCTCTGCGCGCGCACCTCCGGCGCCAACACTCCCGATGCCCCGATCGCCAACGCGACCACTGCCTTTCTTGAACTCTCTCTCATGGTGCTCTCGCGTTCTCGTGCTGTTTCGCGCAGCACGGCTCCCGACCAATGGTGTGGCTCAACGCGAGGGCTGAATGTCGGTTGGGCTTCGGCGCCGGGAACGAGCGCACAAAGATTCCGCCGACTCCCGTTTCGCGCGGGCCGTCAAACAAATCACACCAGGCAGGTCTTCCGGCTTAGGGATCCGCGGAACCGGCCTTCCCAACCCCGAGCGGGGCAGTGGCCAAGAATTGGTCCCGAAGAAAAACTCCCATCACGGCGGCGCGACCGCGGCGGTATTTCACCGCACTTCCCTCTTCACCCCGCCCAGCTCGGGCAGGGAACCTAGTACGAACCCACAATAACAACCCACGGACCCATGTCAACCCCCTTGTTTGGGCGAGATGCAGGTTGAAACTTGGCAGCGGCACAAAACAAATACCGATCATTATCACCACCACGCTGGATGGCACCCCGATGAGCTGGCGCCCATCAATACCTGGGAATATCACTGATTTCTAAACTCTTCCCAGCTCGATCCAGCCAAGTCCATGGGCCTCGCGGAACCGACGCGTGATCTGCACGAATAGGGATGTGCTCCGGATGGAGCGGGGTCGCGGCGCAAGACAGCACGATTCCCGGGGCCCGTGGCAGGTGATTGAATTGCTTGCCCGCGTTCGGCCTCAGCACTGAGTTGCGTACACCATGTTCGCCTTCAGCCCTCGGGGCGACAAGATTGAGGAGAGGGCGTGTCCATCGGAGGCCGCAGTTCGCCGACGCGTTTCCGATGGGGCCGGGTGCGCTGGCGGTTGGTGGGGCAGTCGAACAGCGCAACGGATGGCAACCGGCGGGGGCCTTCGCCAGTGCACACCGCGAAGCTCCCCCCCGGCCTCATGCACGCCGACCCGTACGCGCCATCCTTGCGCATCGCGTACATCGTCACCTGATAGTTCGGCCTGCCCTTGCCGTCGAGCAAACGGTGCTGCTTTGTTCGGTCGGCGATCCTTTTCAGAACCGCAAGACACGCCTCGGTCGGGCCCATCCCGTTGTCCATGAATTGCACCGCCAGGAACGAGCCGCAGGACTGGATCACCGCCTCCCCTCGTCCCGTGGCGCCCGCCGAACCGATCGCGTTGTCGACATACATCCCCGCGCCGATGATCGGCGAATCGCCCACGCGACCCGGGATTTTGTAGGACAAACCACTCGTGGTCGTGCACGCCGAGATTTCACCCTCGGCATTGAGCGCCGAGCAGTGGATCGTCCCCGTCGTGTGCGGAATCGGTGAAGCATCCACACCGGCATCGGCGACGTATCGGCCATGACCGTCCTCGTCAAACTCCCAGTCCATCTGTTCCGGATTCAGCCAATCGTCATTCGGTCCGTGTGATGCCTTCCAGCGCAGCCACGCCTGGCGCGCCCGTTCCGTCAGCAGGTTTTCCTCCGGAAATCCGAGCGCCAGCGCAAAGGCCTTAGCGCCCGCCCCGACGAGCATCACGTGGTCCGTCCGGCGGAGCACCTCCAGCGCCACCGCGGCCGGTGTCTTGATGTCCTCGATGCACGCCACAGCGCCGGCCTTGTGCGTCGGGCCGTGCATCACCGACGAATCAAGCTGCACCACGCC
>DRKT01000124.1 GCA_011053195.1 Phycisphaerales bacterium
GATGGAGGATAGTCAACGAGAAAAGATTGATGAAAGTGTAAGCAATGGAGAAATGACCGAGAAAGAAGCCCATTGTCACCAGCGACGAATTCAAGGAATTTGCGCTTCTACAGCAATGGATGTTGCACTTATACGGGCAAATGAATTGGTTGCCGTCCGAAAAGCTGCTGTAGATATTTTGATAACCCTTGGAGGGGGGACAGCACTGAAGGTAGCTGGCGACACAGTACGAGTCGCGATAGGAATTCGAAATGGCCGATTGATTCAAATGGTTCGGCCTGGTAGCATTGGATACGCCCTCGGGGAATTCGATTCCGCGACCCGAGTCATCAGAATCTCAACAGGTTTGGGGCAAGCAACGAGAAACGAGACAATACGCCACGAGGCTGTTCACATGATACTGTCCACGCAAAGCGCTTGGAGACAGTCAGTTAGTGATTTCGGATACCACAACATACGACATCTCAGGCAAACCGAGGAGTTTATTGCTGAGTTTATAGCCACTGCAAGTGTTCGAAGAGCATGGCGCCACATTTGGCACCCAGATTATTTGTGAAACATGTATGATTAATAAGAATGATGCAAAATCATTGGCAATTCAATACTGCTTGGATAATTCCATTCCGATAATTGGTAAGGTAATGGTTAAACGAAAGTTGTTCAATGGTTATAGGGTCATATCGAATGTTGGTTGTCGGGGAGGGAACGCGGTAGTTACTGTGTCAAGAAATGGGAATATACAGCGGGTGGAATACTACGACCGATAACAACACTGCATCAGTAGCGGGTTGGGAGACAGCATCGCAAGAAAATCAGCAGGCACCACGCTCCGCTGCCAACACGCTTTAATCAGATGTCGCCGCGTCACACTACCGGCGACGTACACAGACCCGAGTGGTTGCAGATAAATGATCGGAGCGCGACTGACATACTCCAAGACAATTGCAACACAATCACCGCCCAAGAGACGGAGAGGGTGAAGAACGGCGAAAGATCACCGGCCGAAGCCGCGTGCAGGATCAGAATGATTTGCCAGAACCTGATTACACAGAACGATATCAACAACGCATTTTGGAGAGGTTTCAATCAGGGCTTGGAAGACGGCGGTATCATGGCTCTAGACAGGTTGGCATGGGGCCAGTGGGAAATCGTGCATATCCTTGCAGAGCAGATACGCCTAGAAAACGCGGGAAGCTGGGAGTACGCAGTCGGGGACTATTTTTCCACTGTTGGTTCGGTGGGTCTTGACATTGCATTGATTGGTTCAGGATTGGCATGGGCATCTGGTGGAGAAATCGCAATTACGAGTAGCCGGCTAACTCGTCTTGGTGCAAAGAATTCTACCTTCTTGCGTATCAATCCGCTTGGAGCACCATTTTGGCGATCAAGTTCTCGGTGGTTCCATCACTTACCGCACTGGCACTTCCGAAATCCGTTGCGGTGGCCGCCCGGAGCTGGCCGTGGAATCGGTCGGCACTTACCTTGGGAATGGTTCTTATGAGCATGCTAGACAATATTAAATTTCCTATTTTCGTACGAATCGCAGATGAAGAAACATTTGTCCGCGCTGAGTCCATGCAAGATCTCCAATGGTTTGAACAACAAGACATCGACTCAGAACCTCATTATGCTTGGGATTTGAATGGTCAACAGTATCAACTGTACTGGAAGGGCCATGTCACACCCCACCTAATTGAAAGAAACGGTCTGCCTGCACTTGCACTAGCCATCTCCGAATATGAACGGAAGCTTATAGATAAAGGATTTCAAAGTATTCACAAGAGATGCGTACACCCGTTCGAGATAAAGAGAACCTTTCCCAATCTTGGATCTAAGTAGCGGACGAGCCAAAGGGGTAGCAAGAAGAACGGCAATTACAATCCGCTTGCCGTTGCCTACTCGCTTCAATCAGGCAGATGTCACCGCATCACGCAGGCTACGACGTACACGGACTCGTCTGGTCTCCAGGTCAACCCGAACGGCGGTGGCGGTGGGGCACAAAGCAACTGCGCCAAATCCAAGGCGCAGAACGCCAAACGCGTCACCAACGGCGAGCTCAGCGAAGCCGAAGCGGCGTGCCGGATATCGGTGATGTGCCGGGGGCTGGATCCCGCGGAGAAAGGCGGAGGCGGCTCGCGTCTCGAGCATGTGCATGATGGTTTCATTGTCACCACGAACTCCGCGGTCCGTTTTCTGACGGGCGGTCGTATCGGGATGTCGCTGGACGAACTCAAAGCCGGAAATCATTTGTATGATCCCGACAACCCATGGCTTGCGGTGAGCGATACTATGGGGAATGCTGTGGGAGCAACCTTGCCGGTGGGTACAGCAGCGTATTCTGTGGGTGCTCGTGGGTTTCTTTTTGGGACAAAGTATTACCGAATCAATGTGTTTACAAGGAACGGTTCTAGGGGTATTCTCAATAGATCGAAGAGTAATCGCTTGGGATGGGGATTCAATAAATCCACTGGGCGTAACACATTTGGAAGACACGGGAGCATCCCGCGAGAACCTGGAGGGAAATCACATTGGCATGAGGATTGGTGGTCGATTTCGCCTTGGTGGATAAAATGGATCTGGTAGTAAGCATATAGGGCGGTATATGAATGGGTGATGATATCTGGATAGATCTTGGCTTTCTTTCAAGATATATGGTAATGGTGAAAGTACATCGGCAAATGACAGGCCAGTCATGTACAATGCAGGTTACTTCTCCGAGTGGTGGTCTTCCATTTGAATTCGCACACGAAAATCGAGGTGCGAATATGTTGATTGGTGAATCGATGTATTTTCCGCTTGAATGCCAGGGAGATGCAGATGATGTCTGCGAGATGCTGGAGAAAATCTGTGCTTTTGGCGCAATTGAGGAATGGCATATGATTGGGCGAAAGCGCGTACATGCAATTTGTCGCCGTGGAGATAACGGTGATATATTGTATGATTTCAAAGGAAGAATACCAGAACATATAGCGCAAGAAGGAAGAAATGTGTATCCGCCTTACACAAAAATGCCGCTGCCCTAACAAGGCAGAGGTACAGAATATGGGGTAGGCTAACGGGTGTAGGTATCGGTGCCGGAAGCGCAGGTGAAGTACTCGGAATCGGTGCTGCAGCTGTTGGAGCCGCAGTTGCTGAAAATATCGGTTCTGGAATGGAAATATCTGGCCGATACAAATTTTCAGAGTCTCAATGGGTAAGCACAGAAGGCCGCGCGGCAAGAACTGGAAAGACTCTTCGTAGGATGGGCGCAGGCGCAGGCAGGGCCATCTCTGGAATAGGTGCATTTTATGATGGCTACTGGCTAGCTCGTCACATTCATGACGGGAATGGCTACTCTGCTATCGCATCAGGTTTGAGCATCACGGGCAACGGTGCTCTCGCCTCTGCTGCCGGAAGTCTATCTGCAACTGGAGTAGGTGCAATCGCAGTTGGAGCGGTTGGTGTCGCCATTGTTGGCGGCGAATTAGCTGCTCAGCTTGATGAGAATGCAAATATCTCAGCTGTAAACAATGATGCCAACCGAAACGGACAGTGCCTACTATATGAACAAGCAATAGCCAGATTTAAATGTAAAATAAAAGCAGAACAGGAAAATTAGCTAATAAAATGCACGCCACACAGCGCAATAAGAATGCGATGGTAAAAAGCGCGATTGTTGTGATACTAGTTCTTGATTCTAAGACAAATTATGTCAAACTTCTTGGCGTCGGTCTACGATGTATGGTAATCTTATGCGTATACACTGCGGCGGTAGTTTTAAGCATATTATATCATGATACTGATATATTTAACAAGCTAGTCCAAGTTGCAATTCTACCAATGTGGGCCATCGCAACCCTGAGTGTACTGTTGGTTTTCATTGAATTGGCAACTTCAGTTGTGATTGTCGATATTGATTTTACCATAGAAACTGCGAACGGCGTGGCAATTTCACGCTCACTTACTGGAACTACGACACTGCAAAAAATACCGCACCACAAAGTATCTGTCCTTCCTTATTATTTTGGATTTTCCATAGTGGATATTTCGAATGCTAATAATATATATCTGTTTGATAAACTTATACTATCTCCTTCAGCATCTGACGCAATCAAGCAAGCAGTCTTGGAGATATCGGGAGCTGCGGATGTAGCGGGCAAGGCAAAAGAGGAGCAACATAGATAGCAAGCACCACGCTCTCGCCGTGATACGAACTTGTTTCAATCAGAAGTCAAAGCGGCCCTTGCCGGCGGTATGATCTCAGACCGCTCCGGCCCCGACAACCCGTTCGGGTACGCGAGCTACCTATGCTGCCCGGAGACCGGTCACTACTTGGCGAGGAGTCGCCGCAGCGATCCTAGTATCAGGTCGAGGTGTGCTGCTATTGGGCCTCCATCGCGGCTGGGCAAGGGGGCTCGGCTCGATGTGCGTCCACTTTTCGCAAGTGCAAGCCCCATGATCGTAGCGTGATCGTACTTTCTTGTACGGCAAGGTTTGTCCGCATCGCGTTCGATTCTGTTCGGCGTTCCGGTTCTGCCTATAGGCAGCCGGCTGAGTAGTTTCCAATCCAGGCTGCGAAGTCAGCCGGCGAGAGTTGCTTGTCTTTGTTTTGGTCGGCAACAAAGTCGCCAGTGTTGAAGGCCAGCAGCCATGCTGAGTAGTCACTCGGGTCGAGGATGCCGTCGTCGTTCACGTCGGCAGCGCAGCCGGGGTTCGCAATCTTTTCGTCGAGTGCCGCTTTGATATCGAGCAGGCCTCCCCCCAGTTCGTTTGGATCGTAGCCGGGATTGATGATGCTGATATCAACGCCCGTGTCCCGAATGATACGTGCGAGGTGGTCAGGATCCGAGTCCCAGCCGATGGTCTGAAGAAGGGCCATGGCGCCGGTGACCCAAGCGGTCGAGAAGCTTGTTCCTTCGGCGGCCTGAAAGCCACCGCCTGGAAAAGTACTCACGACATCATCGCCAGGTGAGCAAATGGTAATGTGGGGTCCGTAGCTGGAAAATGAAGTCATGATCCCATTCCATCGCGTTGCGGCCACAGCGACTGGTCTGTTGTTTCCGTATGCGGCTGGGAACATCGGGACATTGAGATCGTTCCCGTCATTCCCGGCAGCCGCGACGATGGAGATCCAGTGATACCTCGCTTCCCGAATGGCACTCTTCAGAATGTCCGAATCGGCCGAGGTGCCCAGACTCAGGTTGATCACGTCGACCTGCTGGTCGATTGCGTGATAGATTCCCTTGGCCACAAGAAATGAAGTGGATTGACCGTCGCTGTCGAGCACCTTGATCGGCATGATCTGGGCATCGGGAGCGACAAGCCTGATGATTCCGGAGACGAACGTGCCATGCCCGACCATTTCGTTGGGGATGCCGTTGCCATTGGTATCACCATCGCCCGAGACATCCGATGTATCACCGGTATCGGTGAAGCAATTCAAACCCGGAACCGTGCTGCCGGGGCTGAACTCGGGGTGGTTTGCATCAAGTCCTGTGTCAAGCACCGCAACAACCACGCCGGATCCAGTTGAAAGGACATGGGCTTCGGAGATCCGCATGGCCGAGGCCTGGACCTGCTCGTGATACTCACCCGTCGAGCGCGCACCATAGAAACTTCTTGTATCGCCGCCGGGGTCATCCGTGGCGTAGTTCAAATCGGCCTCGAGCACTTCGGGGTCGCTGAACGCCAGTTGATCAATGAACTGCTCGGTCCACTGTGATGGGAGTTGAATGTGATAAATAGACCGATTGGGGATAGCTGCGATCGTGGATGTGTTGTAGCGGCTGTGAAAGTTGTCGATGTTTGCACCCGGCAGGAGCTCGACAATTGCCTCCAACGGGACCGGAGGATCCGGATTGTCGGCAACCGCCAACGACGCACCGAAGACAGTGCATCCGAGGATGATGGCTTTCATGATTCAAACTCCATCATTATGAGTCTACCGGAACAGGGTCAGACTGCAAAGTGAAATACCTACAATCTCCTACACAAAATCTACACTGACTCGGACCGAGAACCGTGTTCGACGTTGCGCACGTTCGGTCCGGATTACGCTCGGCCGGTCGAGGTCGTAATAATTGAAGATGCCTTGCTCGGCTGAAGAATTGGATACTGAGGTGAGGTTGTCTATTATACCAAATCCATCCAAGTCTTGCCCATCTCGCTCTGTTATCCATTTCTTGCTTCGTTGCATGCTCTGGTCATCCTGACGACAGGAGTGCAGCTCGGGGCCCACAGATACATGCAAGCTGGGGATTTTGCGTTCGGACATGACAGAGTTTCATGTCGCTTGGAATCGAAGCCGTTCCAACTAGCTGAGCATTCCCTTGAGCGTAAAGAAAATCAGGGCTGCCAGTACGCCACCGATGGGCAGGGTGAGCACCCATGACACGATGATTCCGCCGATGACGCGCAGGTCAATCGCACCGACACCTCGCGCGAGCCCCACGCCGATCACCGCACCAACGGCAATGTGTGTTGTCGAGACCGGCATCCCCGTGCGGGAAGCAAGCACGACGGTCGCCGCGGCGGCCAGCGTGGCACAATACGCTCGGCTCGGGGTGAGCGCCGTGATGGATGTTCCGATGGTCTGAATCACACGGTATCCCATCGTGGCAAGGCCGAGAACAATCCCGACGCCACCCAGGACCAGAATCCAGACCGGGAGCCCGGCTTTCTGGGTGACCTCTCCGCCTGAATTGATGATGCTGACAACCGCGGCAAGCGGACCGATGCCATTGGCAACATCGTTTGAACCATGTGCAAACGCCATCGCAGCGGCTGCGAACAACATCAACGGTGCGAACACTTTCTCAACACTGGCATACTGAAAGACATGGTCCGCATCCGGGTCCACTCGCACCTTGCGGATCAGCGGCCAGCTGATACCAGCTAAAAGCAGGCCGAATGCAAACGCAACAGCAAAGCTCATGGGGACGGTCAACTCAAGGCGAAGGTGTTTGAGTCCCTTGAAGATGGTGACAAGTGAGATGACAAAGCCCGCCAGAAAAACATATATCGGGGACCATTTCTTCGCTCGTTCAAATGGGGCATCTGTGTTGAGGATAAGCCGGCGGATGCTGATCATAAGAACAAACGAAAGCGCGCCCCCCAAGACAGGAGAGACAACCCAACTCGTGATGATCTGCCCGATTTTCTCCCAATGTACTGAATCAACACCGATACCCGCAATCGCAAAGCCGACGATAGCGCCGACGATTGAATGAGTTGTTGACACCGGCCAACCACGAGTCGAAGCAATCAGCAGCCAAAGCGCGGCTGCGAGCAATGATGCCAGCATCCCGAGCACAAGAATGGACGGGTCATCCATGACGAGTGTGGGATTGATGATCCCCTTTCGTATGGTCGACGTGACATGTCCGCCGGCCAGAAATGCACCGAGAAACTCAAAAATAGCAGCAATCACGATGGCCTGTCTGACCGAAATCGCCCCCGATCCCACCGATGTCCCCATGGCGTTGGCGACATCATTGGCGCCGATGCCCCAGGTCATGAACATGCCAAAGAGAATGGCGAGAACAAGAATCACTGTTTCATACTGTGCGATGAGTTCCATCAATCTCCCAGCCTATTAAATCATGGAGGCGACGAGACATTTGAACATCGTCGCTGCATGCATGGAGTGAAACGTATCTGTTACCGCGCGATGAGCAGACGCACCCGATCGCCGACGTCCTCTGCGTCGTCTCCTATGTTTCCAAGCCACCGGGCCAGTTGGAACATAAACATGACCGAAACGGGCTTCATGCTGTCCTCGTTCTCAAACAATGTGTGAACGAGTCGTTTGCCGATGCCATCTGTTTCGGATTCGGTTCTGCTCAGTGCAACGACCATCTCTTCAACCCGCTGTGCGTCTCTGCCCTTGAAGCCCACCTCCAAGAGCTCATCGAGTTCTTCGATAAGCTCGGCCAGCTGATCGCACGCATCAATGTTGCGGTGTACGAGTGCCAAGAGTGGCTCCAGGAGTACCTCCGGCGTATCCATATCCCTTGCGACCAAGAGCCCGGCAATGTCCTCTGCTGTATCCGCGATGGCGTCCTGTTTCTGGATAATTTGCAGCACGTCCGTTCTGTCTACGGGCAAGAACAGGCTGTTCGGGAGGTGTGCGCGGAGCTGATTTTTGATCGCATCGGCTGCCGATTCTCGTTCACTGATGATATCGTTGCATTCGAGAATCTTTGCCCGGTCATGAACGATCATCGCCTCGATCAATGGCGAAATCTGGTGCACGCATTCGCACACAACCCGCATGTGTTCTTGAACAAGTTGAAGCGGTGATTCCCGAAGCAAACGGCGAAAGAGATTTGACTTCGACATCCTGCACCTCCATGGGAATTTGTATTCCCGGTACCCATCGGTGTCACGCGACACACTGCAGTTGAATCGTGACGGGAATCATTTCCGACTCTCCGACGGCAATGCCCCAACAGGGTATACACCAAGAGATCAGGACTCGTGGACATTGCCGGGTTCTCCCGGGGTGAAGGAGTTTTGACCGTTGACAGGGAAGACTCTCCGGGTTCCTTCGTTTGCTTGCCGTTTCCGCAGTCAGGATCAGGTACACGGAGCGAAAGTAATACCGACAACAATGCGTCGCAGTTACATGCACGGTTGGCTCGTCTGCCCCTTTTTTGAGAGTTCTAGGCATTGGCAGGTCGTTCCTGGTTCTACATGAAACGGTGTCCAGTGGCGAGACACATACTTACTGCGGGTGGGCGTATCATGGCCGATGACCGCAGTGTTTGCTCTGACCGCAGCGGTACGTTCTATCGCAATGCTGTATTCCTCGGTAGGGCATGCCGGGGCGTCGGGATATCTTGCGATGGCGATTGCTTCGCAGATGCCGCAAGAGCAGATGAAGGCGGTCGCGCTGACGCTCAACATCGTGGTCGGTTCCATCGGAGCATGCCAATTCATCAGGTCGCATCACTTCCATTGGCCGATATTCTGGCCCTTCGGCTTGGGGGCTATCCCTATGGCGTATCTCGGCGGGCTCTGGCAGCTTCCGGATATGACTTTCAAGCCATTGATAGGCTTCGTGCTCATCTTTTCTGCCGGAATGTTGATCGTTCGGGCTGTCCAGGGCAGGTCTCCTCAGAGAGCTTCGGCCGATGTCCGACTCCCTCCATGGCCTATCGCGCTGATGCTCGGCATGGTTTTAGGATTGCTCGCGGGGCTCACGGGCCCCGGTGGGGATATTTCTATCCCCGCTGTTGCTGCTCGCCAGCTGGGCGGGTCCAAGGCGAGCCGCTGCGGTATCCGTCGTTTTCGTCCTGCTGAACTCGACTGTCGGGCTCGTCGGTGTGGTCACTGAGGCCTCGGCAATGCCGGAAGTCCTGCCGCTGCTCGCAGTATCGGCTGCCGTGGGGAGGTTGATTGGCTCGAGGATTGGCGCCAAACGGGCTTCGGGGGCTGTTATCCGCTGCCTGCTTGCCGTGGTCTTGCTCATCGCTGCGAGCAAGATGTTGCTCGAAATGTTCCTCTGAGACAGGGTGTGAAGGGCTTGACGGAACGAAATTTGGGCGGTACCGTTCGGCATGCAGTTGAGAAAGAGTCGCAATAAATCCACAAGCCGGGGTGTCAATCGACTTTGGGGCCGGATTGCTGCCGCGAGTTTTGTTTTCTTTCTCGCCAAGGGCCTGCTCTGGCTCGCGGTCGGCGGTGCTGCGGTGGCCTGGGTCCGGTAGGCCATCTCAAGAAACGAGATTTTGATCTACGCGGAATGAACGGCGTGTTTGAGGGTGGAAGTGGATCGCTTCTTTTCTCTCTGTGGAGCATGGCAGACCTGTTGCGGAGCATTCCAAACCCGAAGCAAAGCATTTTAGTTAGGCCTGAAGCAGAGCATGTCTTGCCCGAAGCGGAGTTGTTGGCGCGGTTTTTCGGACGGGGCGGGCGTGTCGGCCGTGTGGCGCCGCCGCACACCCGCGCCCCATGCGACTGGACCACGCGCGTGTGTGGAGCATCGGTGTGGATGGAGATCAAGGCGGTTGTGGGGCGAGCGGAGGAGTGGTAGGGTGTTCCGGATGGCCGAGTCGTGAATCGTGAGCACCCGGGTCAGAGAATGGAGTCACACAATGTTGATGCAACTGCGGGATTCGAGTGGAGCGGGCATGGTCGGCCTGGTCATCGGGCTCTGTGTTTCTACGCATGCCAAGGCGCAGGTGATGTTCGAGGATCTGAAGATCATCGCGAGCGATGCCGAGGCTGGTGTCTGGTTCGGCGAAAAATCCACTGTGGACACGGGCATCCTGCTCATCGGGTCGCGTCACGACAACGATAATGGCACCCAGTCCGGCTCGGCATACCTCGTCGATGCCTACACAGGCAACGAACTCTTCAAACTCCTGGCGTTTGATGGGGAACAGTTCGACCTCTTCGGCAGCGCTGTGGCGATCCGCAATGGTCTGGCCGTCGTCGGATCCAGACAGGATAATGACCACGGCGCCGACTCCGGCGCGGTCTACCTCTTTGATGCAACCACCGGCATGATGATGCCGACCCCCAAGATCACGCCCGCGGATGGCGCTCCGGGAGATCACTTCGGGGGGGCAGTCGCCATCGACCAATCAGGGACGATCGCCGTTGCCGCCTGGCATGATGATGATGCCGGGACCGATGCCGGATCGGTCTACCTTTATGATCAAACCGGTACGATGCTGCACCATCTCCTTCCCCCTCCCGGCTCGGCCGGAGCCGCATTTGGAAACGAGATCGCGGTCGAGAACGGGGTGGTCGTGGTCGGGGCGGCCCGCGCGGATGACAACGGGACCGATGCGGGGCTCGTCTACCTGTTCGATACCAACACCGGCATGCCTTTGGCCGCAGCGCCCAAGCTCCAGCCGGATGATCCGATACCCGGCCAACTCTTTGGGATTTCCGTTGCAGCCGATGCCAACCTGATCGCCGTCGGCGCCTACTTCGATACAGTCAATGGGCCCGAATCCGGTGCCGCGTACGTTTTCGATGCCACAACCGGACAACAGATCAGCAAACTCATCCCAGATGATGGCGTCGCGTTCGATCGGTTCGGGTCGTCGATTGCCATCGAACACACCATCGTCGCCGTCGGAGCCTATCTGCGTGACGACAACGCGACCGACGCCGGTGCGGTGTACATCTTCGATGCGACCACGGGCAACCAGTTGGCCAAGCTCTTGACCAGCGATGCCACCCCGACGGATTTCTTCGGTTGGAGAGGGGGCATGGATCGCGGCATCCTGACTTTCGGAGCCTACCGACACAGCGATAATGGACCGCTCTCCGGTGCGGCTTACGTCTTTCATCTCTGCCGGGCCGATGTCAACCACGATGGTGTGCTCGATGCCACCGATTTCACAGGGTGGATCAGTGCTTTCAACGCCATGGCGCCAGAATGCGATCAGAACGGCGATGATGCCTGTGATCCATCAGATTTCACAGCATGGCTCGCCAACTTCAACGCGGGATGCCCGTAAGAGAGAGAGTTTGTTCACACATCTGACTCCCGGCCTCTCCTTACCCAAAGTACGGTGCACCCGGTGGTGACCAGTTGTCCGCTCTCTGCTGGGTTCCGTAATCAGGTCGATCGGGACCAGACAGGACTGGCTAACTGATCCAGTCCTCGGCCGCCAGCCGCTCCGGCACATACGTCTCCGTTACGTAGCTGATGTCCTTGGTGATCAGCGATTCGACCTCCATCTTGAAGCCGTTGCTGAGCATCTTCTTGATCTCGCGCTGCCACATCTTGCGGTCGGCGAACCACGGGTACTCGGCGATCTGCTTCGCCCGGACCTTGTCGCGGTCGTTGAGTTCGATCTTGACATCATCCGAGAGGTGGCACGCTTCGAAGTCCTTGGCACGGATGCCGAGGAACTTGGCCTCGGGGATGGCCAGCCGTTCGGACTCGAACGCGAGCGAGATGGAGCCCTGCTTGATGACGCTGTAGATGTAGTGCCCCCACGGGTCGCAGTCGAGCAGGCAGATGATCGGCAGGCCATATTCTTTGTTTAGCCGGTGGAGCATCCGGCGAACACCTCGCGGCGGCTGGCCCGAGCCCTCGGTCAGGATGCAATTGTGTTCTTTCCAGAACTTATCCTCGTTGAACCGCTGCCAGACCGTGTCCTTCTCGACGTGCAGCACGAAGTCCGCTTCGACCTTCTCGAACTGGATGACATCCGGCTCGCAGATGCTCGGGATCGCGTAGCCCCCGGTGCCCATCTTTCGGCAGTCGATCTCGTCGCCGGCGTCAATCACGGTGATGTTCCCGACCATCGTCCCACGTTTCTTGGCAAAGACGTGCAACTCTTCGCGGAGAGCGCCGATGGAGACTTCGAGGTCTTCGAGGATGCCGTCGGACTCGGTCTGGTCGTTGAAGGTGCGTTCCTTCGTGCCCTCGATCGTGTGCAGGCCCTTGTAGAACATGCCGCGGAGGCTGAGCGTTTTGTCGGCCTCGATAAGCTCGTCGATGCCCTGGCCGTGCAGCAGGGTCTGCATGAACTTGCGGGCCTGACCGAGGTTGAAAAGCTGACGCTCCTGGGCCGCATTGCCCATCTGCAGGATGCCCCGGCTCTTGTTCCACTTCGTGTTCGAGGCCGACCGCGTGGGGACCGACATCTTCGGCTCGCGACCGGCCAGAGACGAAGCAACAATCGATTCGGCCATCGCCTTCAGCTTGGCCTTGGTCTGGATGTTCTTCTCTGACGCCGTCGCTCCGCCCGGCTTCTTCGACCGCTTCTTCTTCCCGCTCGGCTTCCGGACGGTCTTTTTCGTCGTTTTCTTGGCCATGAGCGTTATCCTTCAAAGAGCGACGCCTTGGCGGGCGTTCGTTTCTTCCGCACCTTCTTGATGACCTTCTTCCTGGACACCTTCTTGGCGGTTCGCGTGCGAGCGGGCTTTGGTTGAGAGGGTTCCGGCGCGGTGTTGTCCACCGCGACCTGGCCATCGTCGATGATGATGACATCGTCCGCCTTGGCGAGCCGGCCATGGTCGTCCTTGATGAATCGGCCCTCCTCGTCGAGCTGGGCGTCGGCGATCTCGGTCCGGCGCTTGGCCTGTCTGAGCAGCGCGTCGTACAGCGCCTGCGTGTCCGTCCCGGTCAAGGCGTGACAGGCCTTGGCGATCTCGCCGATGTAGCGCTCGAAGACATCCCGGCGTTCGCCCTCGCGCTTCATGCGCTGCTTGCGACGGACATACTGGCCGAGCTTCCGGCCGCACTCCTTGAGCGCCAGCGTCATCTCCTTGCGGATCTCGTCGTAGTCCGCGATCGCCTCCTTGCTCTCGCTCGTGAAGGGCACCCACACGCTGGCCATATGAATCATCACCACCAACGGCCCGACCGGAGGACCACCCCGAGGCTGGCTCAACC
>DRKT01000125.1 GCA_011053195.1 Phycisphaerales bacterium
GGGCGCATGTTCGGAAAGTCAACCCCGAGGCGGTGCTGATCGGGGAACTGTGGCACGATGGCTCGCCCTACTTTGGAGGGCGGGCGGTTGATGCGCAGATGAATTATCCCTTTGCGTACGCCGTCACGGCCTGGCTTGGACGTGACCCGACATTCACATCCAACCAACTTCGGAACGATCTGCTCGCGCTGTATACACACCACCCCGCGACTGATCTGGCCCAGATGAATCTGATCGGTTCACACGACACCGCACGGGCCGTCTCGATGCTTGCCAATCCGGGCTTTGAATACGACCGAACATCGGACTCGTTTGATACGAGTCAGCCGGAGGACGAAAGCTATGACCGGCTCGTACTTGCAGCCGTCATCCAGACGGTTGCGCCGGGGAGTCCGATGATTTACGCCGGCGATGAACTTGGTATGTTCGGAGGCGACGACCCGGCCAATCGCAAACCTCTCCCTTGGACGCGGGCACCCAAGCCTGAACTTGCAGAAAGACTGGCGCGTTGGTATCGGCTGCGCACCGACAAAGAACTGGGACTTCCCCTGCGTTTCGGGATGGTCCGGTTTCCGATCAATCCCGATCCCGACATCTTCATCATCGAGCGTCGGCTGAACTCGCAGATTGTTCAGGTCTGGATCAATCGCGCGGACCGGGCGCGCGAACTTGGCGGGGTCGGGTTGGGTCCCGTTCGCATTGCACCTCGGGCTGCGATCGTGCTCGTTGGTGATGCCGGCTCCCCTGCGCTGAAACCTTGGCGGCCATACCACAGCAAGGAGCTGCCCAAGTCGAATGACACAATCCGCCCATAACCCGTTGTATACAGCGAAGTAGGGTGTTTCCGCACCCTGTGGTGATCTATACTGATGGTCCAATTGTGCTCGGGTGCGGGGTCGGTCTTTGACGGCTGCGTGTGCCCGGGTTTGCTGGGAGAGTATCGCCGCCGAGTGGGTTTCTACCGCGGGCGGACTTTGGAGGAATTCGGATATGAGACGCGCACCAGTATCGGCTGCTGCTTTGCTTTGCATCTTCGCGGGTCAGGCGGTGGGCCAGACGATCGACGGCAAGATTACCGCTTCACCAGATGAGACTGCGATGTACACACTCAACTGGATCCAGAATCAGACCACACGCTTCGGCGACAACCTCCCGCAGACCGGCATGGGTGAGGACAATTCCGATGCGCCCAATGTCGGCACCGGCATCGAGATCCGCATCCCGCTGACCGCGTTCGGCGGCGTCGGGATCAACGGCAATATCCGCATCGCAGGATTCATCAACTCGGGCGACCACGGGTTTGCCTCGAACCAGATCATCGGCGGTCTCGGCGGCCCCTCGGGCAACCTCGGCGATGCCCGCAATGTCACCCTCGACGACACCGACCAGAACGGCAAGCAGGGTGCCCAGTTCGTTATCGTCCCCTCCACCGTTCAGCCAACCGGCGCCACCATCGACGGCATGCGTGACGTGGTGTATGGCGCTTCGCTGTTCGATCAGGACACCGGCACCGGCTTCGGCGACAACACGGACCCCGCGGTCGACACCGCCGGCGGGTCGGAGATCGACAACGTCCACGCCTTCGTCACCGCGACCGACCTCTACATCTTCATCGGTGGCAACCTCGAAACCAACTTCAACAAGCTCGAACTGTTCTTCGATGTTGATGATGCTGCGGCGACTCCGGCCGGGCAATCCCGGCTCCGCGGCGATAATCCCGATGTTGACTTCAATGGCCTGAACAGGATGGGCGACGACGGCTCGGGCAACGGGCTTGTCTTCGACAACGGCTTCACCGCCGACTACTACCTCACCTGCACCAACGGCGACACAGGCGACGGCACCATCTCGACCTTTGCCAACTACGCCGAGCTGCTGACCAACGGCGGCGGTCAGGGCGAGTTCGTCGGTCAGGGCAACACCACCAACGGCGTCGTTCTGCTCTCAACCACCGGCGGCATCGGTGATGACATCGAGATCGCATTCAACAACTCGAACATCGGCGGCGTCGGTCCCAGCGGCTTTGTGCCGGACATCCCGGACCGCGATGTCGCTCTCGGCTCGGAAATCGACAACGTCTACACGTTCCTCGATGACACCGGCACCAACACGCTCTACATGCTCGTTTCGGGCAACTTCCAGTCCAACGACAACAAACTCGTGCTGTTCTTCGATGTCGATGCGAACGATGGTCAGAACACGCTTCGCAGCGACAATGTTGACATCGACTTCCGCGTGCTGACGCGCATGGGTGAGAACCTCGACCCGGGACCCAATGGCACCGACCCCGTCGGGCCGGGCCTCACCTTCGACACCGGCTTTGCGCCGGATTATGTCATGACCTTCAAGAACAGCGGCGAGGGGCCGGGCACCAATGTGATGTTCGCCAATGCGGCGACGCTTCGCGCCAATGGGCCGCTCTTCGCAGGACCGTTCGTCATCGACTACGGCTCATACGACGGTGGCGCCAAGAGCGATCCGGCCAATGATCCGGTCACGTTCGACGGCACCGACTTTGCGACCGATGCGCCGTCGACCGCCAACGATCTGTTCACCAACTTCGGGCCGAGGCTGGCGCAGGTCAACTTCCCGGCCGACCCCCCCGCGGGGCTGATCCAGATGACGCTGGACAACTCCAACGTTGGCGGCGTGACCGCGTTCGACGATGCGTCGCCGAGCGTCGCGGATGCCGGCAATGTCACCACGGGCATCGAGGTCGCTGTCAATCTCGACGAGCTCGGATGGGATGGCACGACCGAGATCCGTATCGCGGGCTTCATCCTCAGCAGTGACGGCGGCTTCGTCTCCAACCAGGTCATCGGCGGGCTGCCCGATGGTGCTGGTGGTGCGGCAGCGGACAACCTCGGTGAGCCCCGCACGCTCGATTTCTCGACCATCGCGGGCGATCAGTTCATCAGTGTCAACGACACGCCGGGCACAAGCCGGCTCTGCGCCGACCAGAACAACAACGGCACGGTCGAACCCGCGGACTTCTCCGCATGGATCGCCAACTTCAATGCCAACGATCTGTTGGCCGACGTGAACCAGAACGGTTCGGTTGAGCCGAGCGACTTCTCCGCATGGATCGCGGCATTCAATCAGGGCGCGGGCGGGCCGACCTGCACGCCGTAATTTCTGCAGATTCACTTGCTGTGATCTCACACCGGCCCCGGAATCCTCCGGGGCCGGTTTTCTTTGGTTCGATGCTCCCATCAATCCGATCGGGCCGATCGTTGCATGACAAACCGCCGAAGCATCTCGAATGGCATGATGATCAGCCCAAGCAGAAAGCAGGTCGGACAGCCCGATTTCATCAGGCCAACCGAGCAGAGCCCTGTCTTGCATCCGGTTCCGCGTGTCTTGGATTCGGTCGTTTCCTTCGTGGAATGCATGTGCGAATCTCCGATACCCAGTGTGCCCAACCCGTGGTCTGGGCGGAGTATTTCTGGCCGATACTTTCCGATCGCGCCGTGCTGCGGATAGAGTGGCATGGGGTGGAGCCTCGTTGTGACGCCGAACATGAGACCGAGTGACAACCATTCCGGGCAAAAATCGGGCGACCTTGCGCTCCCAGTCCTCGAGGGGAATGAGAGGCGCATGAGGGGCAAGCCGCACTCGCGGATGGGTCGTCGTCGGGCCATTGTATTGGCGCTGGTTCAACTACTGATCGTGATTCACATCGTTCAATGGGTCATCACGGGCTCAACGCTCTCGCCGGTGGAGCCGAGCGAAGCGATGCAAACGCTCGAGCTCGGGTCGATCAACGCCGGATTTGTGTTTTTCGTGCTGGCGATTCTGGCAACTTTCATCTTCGGTCGTTTTTTCTGTGGCTGGGGCTGTCATGTCATCATGCTCCAGGATCTGTGCACATGGATCATGACCAAGCTCGGCGTCAGGCCCAAGCCCTTCCGGTCGAGGCTGCTGGTCTGGGCGCCGCTCGTCTTTGGGCTGTACATGTTCGTCTGGCCCATGTTCAAACGCTGGGTGCTCTTCCCTGCGATGGATGCGATGAACCTGGCCAGACCGATCTGGTTGCGCGGCGTTTCTGAGGTCCACGGCTTCAGCAACGATCTGGTCGTCACCGATTTCTGGGCGAGCTTTCCGCCGTGGTATGTCGCGGTTCCGTTCCTGATCGTCATCGGATTCGCGGCGGTTTACTTCCTTGGCTCCAAGGGTTTTTGCACCTATGGCTGCCCCTACGGCGGAATCTTCGGCGTCGTCGATGCCATCAGCCCCGGAAAGATCGTCGTCAATGACGACTGTGAGCATTGCGGCTACTGCACAGCCGTCTGCACCTCGAATGTTCGAGTACACGAGGAAGTCCGCGACTTCGGCAAGGTCGTCGACCCGGGGTGCATGAAGTGTCTCGATTGCGTCAGTGCCTGCCCGAATGATGCGCTGCGGTTCAGATTTGCCACACCGGCAGCCCTGACCAAACCGATCAACAATGAGGCCAAGGCTCGGCAACGCAAACTCAAACACAACCCAAAGCGCTTCGACCTGAGCAAACGCGAAGAGATTGTGATGGCGGCCCTGTTCGTCGGCTATTTCTTTGCCTTTCGGGGCATGCTCAATGTCGTGCCCATGCTGATGGCGGCGGGAATGGCCGGCGAAGGCGTGTTTGTGACGTGGAAATTCTGGTCGATCGTCTGCAAACCCAATGTTCGGCTCCAGAACCTGCGGCTCAAGACACACGGTAAGCTCAAGCCGGCAGGGGTGCTCTTTGTCGGCTTCGCTATGCTCACCATGACCAGCGCGATCTGGAGCGGCTGGGTGGTCAACTCCCGGTGGCGTGCACACATTGCCCATGAAACAATCGACATCCCGATTGGCGTTGTGCTGCGCGATTCATACGTCCCGACCCCAAACGCTCATGAACTTGCCGAGCGAGGCATCCGCCTCTTGACGCGATCGGATGCATGGAGCCGGGGAGGACGAGGCTGGTCACTTCGGCCTCAGGATTTGCGAGAGCTTGCGTTTCTGTATCTCGTCGATGGATCATCGAAGAAGGCAGCCGACACGCTGCGCACGATCTTTGAGCGAGGTCATCCGACGGAGGAGCTTGTGCACCAGTTGGGCCGAGTGATGCAGGCTGCCGGGGCCCCGCCGGAGGAAGTGCTCGAAACGTACGAATGGGCGTTGCAGCACCAGCCCGATCTGGATTCGATCCGATCTGCCATTGCCTACCTGAAACTCTCACAGGGTGCCACAGCGGAACAGGCTTCCGAGCTCTGGAATGAACGGCTCGCAGCGGATGATCTTTCGCCGGAGGTCATTCTGAACGGCGCCGAGTTTTTCCGCACAATCGGAAACACCCGCCGGGCGAGCTCGCTTCTGGAAACACTCGATATCGAAGGCATCGAGTCGCTCGAATCCAAGCTTGCCGCAGCAGAACTTCTAGCACGTTCGGGCTCGATTGATCGCGCCCGCTCGGTCGCAAATGCGATCGACCCAGCTTTGATCCGTACGGCGGCACAGGCCCGTTCATTGGCAACAATCTGGATGGGTCTTGGCGAACTTGACTCTGCATACGCAGTGCTGGAGTCGGCTCTCGCTGATGATCCGGAGTCTGTCGGTCTTCATGAAGCAGCCATGCGACTGGCGCTGATGCAGTCAGATTTCCAGGCCGCCGAGCGGCACGCGCGGAGCGCGGTCGAATCGGCAGGCACCCAGCCCTGGGCGCTCGACGCCTTGGGGGAGTCGATTGTCAAGCTCGGGCTTCAGACCCGCCAGCAGTCGCTGATTGACATTGGACTCGAATCCCTTGCTTCGGCACAGAGGTTGCGGCCTAAGTCGGCCACCATCGCCCACGATCTCGGACAGGCATTGCTGGCCACTGGAAAGCTGAAACAGGGTCTCAATTGGCTTACCACGGCTGCCCGTCTGGCACCGGATAATGAGGCCATCGCGCGTGCCTATGACAGCACCCGGAATCGTCTCAGATCCCTGGGTGTAGACATCGGACCCAACTAAATACCGATCGGACATTCCCTCATTCTTCCTGTACATTCTCGGCCCACACGAAAACACCGGGAAATCGTGATATTGGATGTTTCACCTTCCCACGTCCGACGTTACAATGGCTTACCGGATTCAGATGTTTTTCCCCTGCTGGGCGGCCCCGTGAGTGCGCGGTGCTGTCGCGGCGCTTTTTGCAAAAGGTAGATTGAGGATGCGTACACACATTGGTAGTTCTGTTCTTGGTGCGGCTGCGATGCTTCTGCTGAGCGGCGCGGCTGCTGGCCAGATCGGCCCGGATGTCATTGCCGGCGATATCACCGGGCCCTCGCTCTGGGGCACACTTAACGGCATGTCCGCCTATTCGATCGGCACATCGTCGTGCAACGTCGGCGACGAGGATCTCCTTTGGGATGATGAGACTGGCGACGGCACGCCGGCCAACCTCCACCCGCTGATGAGCCAGAACATGTTCCGCCTGAAGAACGGAAGGTTCGAGCAGATCGGCCAGAGCTGGCTGAAGCACGCGTTCTTCGCACTCAACTTCAACGGCCTGTGCAGCAACAGCTGTGTCCCGTCTTCTCTGGGCGGTAGCGCACTCGGGCCGGGCTGCTGGGATCCATACAGCTCCAGCCTCAACGGCAGCCAGGGTGGACTCGGACCGAAGTTCGAGGTCAATCCTGCAACCGGCGCTTATCCGTGGCCCTACACCGGCGACGGACAAACCGGCAACGTGCTCTACAAACGCATTCAGGTCCTCAACTCCGATCTCGATCCAGCGTTGAACCCCGGCGCTCTGTATTTCGGCGAAGGCCAGTATGTCACACCCGACGATGCCGCTGCGGGAAACCAGAACAACAACGCCACCTACCGCCAGATGAGCGTGGGCAGCTTCAGCGGCGGATGGCAGGTGAATTTCACAGGCTCGACCCAGCGCGGCAAGCCCGGCATCCAAGCTTGGCAGGACAATGACCCGGCGGTCACCATGGTGGCTGTCGATGTCCCCGGGGATGGCCGATTCTGGGTCGCCTACAAGGTTTCGCTCAACAACGATGGTGTCACCTATCACTACGAGTACGCCATTCAGAATCTCAACTCGGACCGTGCGGCCGGTGGATTCAGCATTCCCGTCGGCAACGGCGTCACGCTGACCAATGTCGGGTTCCACGACGTGGACTACCACAGCGGCGAGCCCTTCGACAACACCGATTGGTCCAGCACGGAAACCGGCACGTCGATCGACTGGAACTCGCCGAACCCGTTTGCGGTCGATCCATTCTCGAACGCCCTCCGCTGGGGTACGCTCTACAACTTCCGTTTCGACGCGGATACGCCCCCGGAAGCTGTGACCGCAACGCTTGATCTGTTCAAGCCCGGCACGCCCAGCACCATGTCCATCCCGGTCATGGGCCCGAGCGCAGCCTTCGTCTGCCTCGCCGATGTCAATGGTGACGGCATGCTGGACTCGAGCGATTTCACCTCATGGATCAAGGCTTTCAATACCAACGATCCCGCTGCCGACCAGAACGGTGACGGCCAGATCACCCCGGCGGACTTTAACGCCTGGGTCGTCAACTTCAACGCCGGCTGCTGATCACCGGCACCCGCCCGGGTGCTGCATCAGATCATCAAATCAATGCAACCCGAGGCCAACACTGGCCTCGGGTTTTTTCACATCCACCGGACCCGTCAGCGGGAACGTTCCATAGACGATCCACGAGTGACCCGCGCATACGGGCGTATCCGGATGCCCCGGAGATTCGAGCTGCAGGAAGGTTGACCGATGATGCCGATTCTCCGGATCGGCAAATCAGGGCGACAGGAGTTGAACCTGCGACCTCGTGCTCCCAAAGCACGCGCTCTACCAAGCTGAGCTACGCCCTGCACAGCAGGCAGCCCCGGCTGCCCGCCGACACAGCATACTACTCCGCGTTTCGGAACGTGACCGCCGAATGGGTCGGGGCTTTTTCCGGAATCTGGACAAACGCCAGAATCCTGGGCTTGTCGCCCTTGCGGACCACGTTGGACCGGTCCACGATCATCAGGTACCGGCCGCGGAAACTCGGCACGAGCGGGTCGTTCTCGCCGAGCCCGATGGTGTCGGTCTCCTTGTAGCCATGGACCACGAACCAGACCGCGTAGTAGTCGCTGGAGACGCTGAGCGCGTTCGATACCGCGTCGAGCTGGGCGAGCTGCTCGGCGTAATCGTCCGGCACCTGGTCCGGCATGATCGGCAGAAGCGGGCCATCATCGGTCGTGTTGGGTGTGCCATCCACGCCGGCCCAGCCCGGGAACTCAACATCGATCCCCGGCTCGTTCCGAAGCCCCAGCAGATCGCCCGTCAGGGGCGTGCCGAAGGTTGAAATCGTCATGTCCCTGAGCTCGTTCGGCACGCGGGGCTCGAGTGTCCCGAGGCCGAAGTTTTGATTCCCAGCCGCGGTACCTGAAAGATCCACGAAGGCCACGCCCAATGTCCGGTCATCTCGTGCGAAGCCATCCATATGGTGTGCCATGTTTGCCGGATCGTTGACGTTGCGAACTGCGAAGAGTTCGCCCAGCGATTCGATGCCCGGACGTGTCCTGAGACCGAGAATCCCGGAACTCGTCGAACGATCCAGCATCAGCCCGAGCTCGGGCCGATTGGAGTCGACCGGGACCTTGGTGGCGTCCTTGACTTCCTCCGTCATCGAAGTTCCACCAAACCCGCCGGACCGTCGCGGACGGAAGAACCGAGATTGACGCAGCACGCCGCGGTAGCCCACGATCGTGCTGCCGACATCGGCAAAGTCCACATCGCCCGTTGTGCCGCCGGACGTCGGTCCCTGGAAGAGGTTCAGTTTCCACGCCCGCATGCCCAGGCTGCTCTTGAGGGCGTCTGCCCAGAAGAGGCGGTCATTGGTGTCCCCGGCATCAAACGAGAGCCCGGGCACGAGCCTCAGCACCTCGGGCTCGGCTGTATTGGCATTGATCAGCCCCATCATGGGCCGATCGAGCCCGCCGTAGGCCTCATCGTTCAGTTCCGAACCCGCCTGCGCGAGATCGAAGATGGTCAGCGCGAGCGGAATGCCGAGCCCGCGCCGGACATCGAGACCTTCGTCGAAGATGCCGGGACCGCTGGCGGTATCGACATCGACAAACGGCACAAAGGCATCCAGCCGGAGGTGGCCCCGGTCGAGGACGTACGTCTCATCCTTCGGCGTGGGCACGCCCGTGGTGATGGTGTCGAACGACAACTGTGTGAACGGATCTTCAGGACCCGGAGCAGCCGCCGGCGGGCCGACCGTGTCCGTGTAGCCCATCGCTGCTGCGAGGACCTCGCCCAGCGTCGTCCACTGCGCCTCGTACTGCAAAATCCTCGTGTCGGCGTTTCGCGTGTCGTAGGTTCCCGCGGCGGCACCGGTGCTCGTCGGCTCCATCGGGGTGCGATACGCCCCCACCGCCAGCGGCAACAGCATGTCGCCGACACGGAACGAACGCTCGCCCGTCAGAATGTCCCGAAACTCGTTCTGGTTCATCGTGACGGTGATGTAGCTCTTGCCCTCGTAGTCGCCGACGTCCGCGAGGGCGCTCGGGTTGATCGGCACCAAACCGCTGGTCACATTGAACCTGTTGGTGACGGGCTGGCCGAGCATGGCCAAACCGTCAAGCGAAATGGTGCCATTGATCAGCCCCGACACCAGCGTGTCGATACGCTCGCTCGCCTCGGGCTGAGGCGACACGATGTCGTCAAGCAGGCTGAGCGCCTCGGGAAGCAACACGTTTTCATCGCCCGCGACCGCGCTCTTGTTGCGCAGGATTGCGGAGGGCTGGGTGACATCGGCGGTGGCGGCTTCGAAAATCGCTGCGGGCAGCGCCCCCACGGGGGTACCCTGCACATCGTAATCGCCGATCCGCCCGGAAGGATCGGTGTTGCCGATACCGCTGGAATTGTCGTAGTACGCAACCGCGCTTCGGCCGCTGTCCTGCGCTGCATCATCATTGCGTCGGATGGTGCCCCAAAGGGCGAATGAGACCGAACGCTGGTAGTTGTAATTTTCCCAACCGGTCAAAGGCTGGAGAATGTCTGGTGCCGCCCTATGTTCATCATCACCCTTCAGAGCGTGCTGGATTTGCACACTGCCATTCGGACCGGTCAGCGTCGGCAGATCCAGACGACGATCCAGCGAACCTCGATAGTCCGAACCCGAGGCAAGACGTTTGACCCTGAACTTCGAGGTGTCGCGCAGGCGATCGACCAGCAGGTCGGTCTCACGGTCGGCATGCTGGAGGGTATTGCCGGCCAAATCGAATCGTCCCGTCGCCGGATCCGTGATGTTTGGCAGGTCGCGCCAGAGCAGCACCACACGGTTGGCGATGTTCTTGTTGGACGCATCCTTGTAGAACATGTCCACGACATCGCTGCCGCCTGTTCGACGGATACCAAGGGGGGTGCTGTGGAATCGGCTCATTGCCACCCGCCGGACCGTGCCGCCGATCTGCTGGGTCAGGATGGCGTCGATGTAGCTGGTCGCGCCGCTCGGCAGCAGCGGCGGCCGGGCGCCGAGCGCCGTGTACGCCGTGTTGATCCGGGCATCGATCGCCGCCTCATCCGCCGGGTTCGAGGCCCACACCACGATCGTCTCTCTCGGCTGGATCACCGTCGGCGTCGCCGAGACGTTCGGATCGCGGAACATGTAGAACGAGTTGGCGTACTCGATGTAAAAATCATCCAGCACGATCGGCACATCGAACGGATTGAAAATCTGGAACATCAGCACCTGGAACAGGAAGTCATCATTCGACACATCGACCGCCCCATCGATATTCGGCAGACCATCAAAGTCATCGGCTGTGCCGGCAGCGCCATCGGGCCCACCACCCAACTCAACCTGCCATTCACCATCGGCATTTCCGCCACCGATATCATCATTGAAGTCTTTGGGGAAATCCACATACATCGTCAGCGAGGCGGCTTCACTGAGGAAGGGCTGGGCTTCGACGCCGTAGAGGATCATCGCCTCGTGGGACACGGTGTTGCCGTCGGTCGCGATGAGTTGGCCCGGGTTTGTCCCGAGCACTTCATCGACATCGAGCTTGAGCCCGGCATCCCACATCTCCTGCATAAGCGGGCTGCTGGCCAGATCGAAGGCCTTTGAGAGCTTGAGCACCGCAGCTGTCGGCTCGTCTCGGCGCTGGGCATAGAGCGCCTTTTGCGTCGAGTCGGCCAGGTCATAGTCAAGCACCGAGGCTTCGTCGGGGATGCCGTTGCGGTTGGCATCGACGAACGGGGCATCGGCCATATCGCGGAAGTTGAGCGAGCTGTGCGCTGCGAGCCGGACCGCCAGTTCCGGCCCCATCCCGCCGTAGTATTCGGTTTGGAGCGACGAGTTGATCGTCGTATCCCACCCACCATCGGCGAGGTACGGCGCCAGCGTCTTCAGATACACACC
>DRKT01000126.1 GCA_011053195.1 Phycisphaerales bacterium
CTGCTGGCCAGATCGAAGGCCTTTGAGAGCTTGAGCACCGCAGCTGTCGGCTCGTCTCGGCGCTGGGCATAGAGCGCCTTTTGCGTCGAGTCGGCCAGGTCATAGTCGAGCACCGAGGCTTCGTCGGGAACACCGTTGCGGTTGGCATCGACGAACGGGGCATCGGCCATATCGCGGAAGTTGAGCGCGCTGTGCGCGGCGAGCCGGACCGCCAGTTCCGGCCCCATCCCGCCATAGTACTCGGTCTGGAGCGACGAGTTGATCGTCGTATCCCACCCACCATCGGCGAGGTACGGCGCCAGCGTCTTCAGATACACACCAAACGTGTTGGCAAGCAGCTCCGCTGTCTCGTTGCGGTAGTCCTCGAGCGTGTCGCTGTCGGCATCATTCGGATACAAGCCGTCATCCAGCACGAGGTCATCGAGTCGGATTTTCAGATCACGATCGGCGTCGAGAAAGGCGATGTCTGCCTGGTCCACGATCGAGCTGCGCAGAGGGCGAGAACCGCTGACGGTCGTCAACATCCGACGGATATCCGTCGCGGAACGCTTGTATTTCTCGATCGGCGTCGATTCCAACCCGATGTCCAGATCCGTCGCGCGATCCGATCGCAACGGCGAAAGCGAGAGCGCGTTCTGGTTGGTATTGCTGGCAACCATCGCCTGTTCAAGCGCCGAGAAGTTATCTGAATCATTCACGCCGTGGTAGGTGAGCAGTTCGACCAGATCATCAACACCGAAGGGCGAGGCCCGGAAGTTTCCGCCCGCCGACACGCCCGGATACACGGAACCGACCTCATCCTCGAACGCAAGACGTTCATCGGCATCGGTCAGCAGTGTGTAGTCGCTGATGTCGTCGCTGAAGCTTCGGCTTGGGTTCTGTTCACCGGGCACCGTGCCATAGTTCGGCACTGAGCCCCGGAGGATGCTGTCCTGAATCCGAAGGTTCGCCTTGCGTCCCATCTGCCGGGTGTACGCACGGTCGTAGGTGCTGTAATCGCCCGGCTGGCCCGACCCTGTGGCGAAGACATCGCTGTAATCGATGCCGCTGGCGTTGGCCTCGGCGATGCTCGCGTGGGCAAACCGGTGCTGGTCCATGTGCAGCAGCGTGAACAGGCTGACCTCCTGCGGGCCGCTGCCGACGCGCGTCGAGGATGTCGGCGGCGCCACGAAGTCCGTCGCGGTCGAAACATTCACAAGGCTTGAGAGATCAATCGCACGGGCCGCGATGAAGAAACGGTAGTCCGAATCACCGAGGATCGGCCTCGGATTGTTCGGGTCCGAGGCATCGACAAGCTCCATCCATCGCGAGTCGATAATCCCATCACCATCGGCGTCGGCGTACTGGTACTGCCAGTTGTCGGGTGAGCTTGGATTGGTATCGAGCGTCGGGTCGTTCACGGCACGGAACATCTGGCGCTGGTTCATGGTCCAGTGCGCGGGGATGTTCCAATCCGCACGATCGCGGGAGATCGAACCGCCGGTGCCGCCGGCGAGCATGTCGCCATACGGAAGGAAATCGGTCGGTGCCCCCGATGCGTTGAACAGCGAGAGCCTGGATGCCCGCCCTCCGCTTCTGGACGGATCGCGGGTCAGATCGAGCGACGGGGTGTTGAATCCGCCGGAATCAGAGTCTTCACGGATATAGTAAAGATTGACGAATCGACCATCTGGTGCAAAGTTGGAAATCTGGAGCCAATCCAGCTCTCGCTGATAAGCCGGGAGTTGGATGCTTTGCCCGCTGGCGCCGAGATCGACCGGACGCGTCGAGGCGAGGAACGGGTCATTGGCGCCGCGAGGGTCGATGTTGAACCCCGTCAGGCTCTGGATGTTGGTGTTCCAATCCAGATCGGCGCTGTGCCCGCCGGTCGGGCGGAAGCGCATCGCCGAGACAAGGTTCACCTCGTCGGGACCGGTGCCCGTGATGACCTCGCTTGGAACGCTGCGAAAGAACGAGTCGGTCATCGGCACATCGATTGTTTCGCGGCGCATGATCGGAGCGTTTGCGCCGGGGATCTGGCTGTAGAGATTCGGATTGGTCAGGTCGGGCACGACGTCGGTCACGTCATCGGCGATCACACGGGCGAGGTATTCACCGATGGTGTTGACGCTCTGGCTGGTATCTTCGCGCTGGACCACTGCGCGCGCCTGTCGGCGATCACCCTTGCCGAGAGCCGCGTAAACCACCGAAAGCACCAGCACCATCGCCAGCGTGCCGAGCACGAGCAGCAGCACCGTGCCCCGCCGGCTGCGGCCAGCCCCTGGCGAAAGCATCGTGCGAATCCTTTGTTTCGTCTGTGCGAACATACTGCGCACTCCGTTGTCAAGAGTCGGCCGGGGCCGACCTTCCTTCCCGGCTTCCCGAAGCCGGTTCCTTTTGAATATTCACACGGGCCTACTCAGCCCGCGATGAATTCAGATCCCCGATTCACCGGGAATCTCGATGACAAACTGGAACGTCTCCTCGATGGTCTGGTCCAGCGGGTCGGCAAAGGACATCGTGATGCGGACCATCTTGGGCCAGGGCCAGGAATCGTCGTAGATCCCGTCACCGTCGATATCGTCACGAATCCCATCGTCATTGAGATCAAATCCATCGTTGGGATCATCGATTCCATCGCCATCGAGGTCCTTGTCGAAGACGCGCACCGCCCGCGGGTCGGCGTAGCCGAAGTAGTGCGTCAGCGGGAACCGGAGCGGGCTGCCCTTGATGCGCCGGCCGTCGCGCGAGCCGTTCTCCGTCACCATGCCATTGATCAGATCCGCCCGGAGATGCTGTTCGAGCAGCCTCTGGTCCTGAGGCGTCGAAACCACCGTGGGCCGATCCGCCTCGGGCCGGAGCCAGCGCACCGCACCGGCCCGATCCGTCGCGATCTTGGCATCGGCGTCGTGGCCATACCAGATCGTTTCGTTGGTGACGGGGTCGGCCTCACCAAAGCTGTATTCGACAATGAACTCCGTACAGCGAGGGATGAACTGCGAGGCATCGATCACCTGCTGGTCCGCGCGGTACGCCGCCTGAAGCACCGGACCGAGGGCCGCGGCATCAGGCCCGAACACATCCGCGTTGTAGCCCGGGGGCGTTGTTTCGTAGCGCATGCGCGTGCGGGCCGAGCCGTTGTTGGCCAGTGTGCGGAACTGGAACCCTCGCCATTTGGTCGAAACCACGGGGTCCGTCGTGAAGGCATACGTCCCGGACCATTCAAGCTCGTTCGATCGGCCCGGCAACGCATCGGCCATCCACGCGTGCTGGATTTCGACAAGCGTCTGCAAGCCGCCCCGTGATGGGAACGGCGTGCCGGAGGGCGCCGGGAATGATCCGCCATTGCTGTCGATCAGATCTTGCCGATAGTCCGCGAGATCACGCGGGCCGAGACGGAACAGGGTGTTCGAGTTCGCATTGAAGTTGGGCAACAGATCCTCGTTGGTGGCAACATCGGTTGGCGTTGGGTCATAGACCCTGAGCGTGCCGCCGGGGCCGAGGTTGCTCTGGATGCCGAAAAGCGTCGTCACCCGGTTCTTGATCTCGGACAGCGTGGTCGTCGCGATATCAACAAGCCCTGACTCGAACAGCGGCGAGGATTCCTCGCTCCGCAGGCTGTAGTCGGCAAAGCCGCTGTCACCCCCGGCGGTGAGCGATGGATTGTCCACCGGCCGACCGATGAGCGTCTCGCTGCGGAAGATGCCCGCAGCAGCCGGCTGGGCGTCGATCTGAAGATTGTTGTCCGCATATTTCTGAATATTGCCCGGCGGCACGCCCAACGGCGGCCTGGTGTTGGCCGGGAAGGGCTCGGGCGTCTTGAGCAGTGTCACGTGCCGAAGCAGTGTCCAATCGCCCGCGTAGAAGTTCGGGTTGGCGTCGCCGATACCGAACTGCGTTCCATCCGAAACCCCGAGCCGAAGGCTCGGCTCATCGTTCGCCTCATCGAGGAAGGGGGTGCTGAAGCCGGTGGTGCCTTCAAGCATTTTCTCGCCGTGGCCGTAGTACACACGGGCCACACCGGCGCGGGTGGTGTAGTTCGGGTCAAGCGGCGCCCGGGCCGACTCGTGCCGACCTCGCACGAAGAAAACGACCTCGTCAATCCGCCGGGGCCGGGCGGTGCCCAACGCCTCGCGCGACAACGGCACACCATCGCGGTTGAGCGCAAACTCATTGCGGATCACAAAGAATCCCTCGCGCGTCATGTGCGTGAAGTCTTCGCGCAGCACCCGCTCCATCACCGCGGCATAGCCGTTGATCGCGCTGATCCGACGACCGGCCTTGACCGTCTTGGAGATCGACGAGAACACCGTCGCGATGCCCACCGCGAGGATCGCGATGCCGATAACAGCGACAAGCGCCTCCATGAGCGTGAATCCCCGGCGGGCCGATGCGGATTGTGCTGGATGTTTCAGCATCGTGTGCTCCTCAGCGGGCCGTGATCACCCGGATATCGACGGGGACCTGAGGGGTAAAGACAATCTGGCGATATTCCAGATTCGATGAACTCGAGAATGGCGGCTCGATGGTGAGGATCTCGCGGAGCGTGCCATTGATTCGGCGTTTCTTGATCTTCGTCACCCGCCGCACAACGCCCGTGTTGTCGATAAACATCTGGCCGACCTGCGTCAGGGCATCCACCACCGACTCATTCGATGCCGGCGCATCGCGAGTCGGATCGATGCGCAGCGTCGAGGGATCAAGCTCATCCCAGACCGACGAGCCGGACACACTCTGCCGGATCGACTCGGGCCGAAGCCCTGCGGCCAGCGGCGTCGAATACACGGGCGTCGCGCTGCCCGAGCCCTGTCCATCCGAACGGGCATTGCCGATCGGGCGCGCCATGTCGTTCGCAGCCACGGCCAGCGGGAATCGGCGGTCTTTCGGGGCGATCCCGTTGCCGCCGGTCAGCACATCTCGAAGCGACTTTCCAGCGGGCACGCGGATCGAACGATCGATCCGGCGCACGAACACCGCGAACTGCAGCGGCAGCTCGTCCATCCGACTCCAGGGCACGTTCTTCTCAAACGGCTTCGAGGGATTGCTGCTCGGGATCCCGATGCCGGCATCCACCCGCCGAACGATGAAGTCATAGACATACCGGGGCGGCGCCCCCGAGGCGGCGTCGGGCATCAGCCTCGCCGAGAGGGGGATGGTGTATTCCGGCAGCACGTTGCGCGTGGTGATGATGGGCCTGCCCGCGATACCGCCGCCGATGATCAGATCGCCCGTGCTGCGCAGCACGGTGAGCGCATCCTTGTTGTTCGAGCGGGGCCAGGTCCAGTCAGTTTCCCAGCCGAAGTCGAGCCGGGCGTGTCGGCGGGGGTTGCCGAGCGTGTTGCCCCCACTGGCCGTGGTCGAGATCGCACGGTCGCTGCGCAGCAGGTCGAACACGGGGAACATGTCCTCGCGTGTGATGATCGAGGCCCGAGTAGGCAGACTCGTCCAATCCGTCCAGTCGAGCGAGGTGCTGTTGACGAGCGTGCCGACAATCTCGGCCTCGGCGGACGAGGCGGCGGATGTCCCCACCACCGCATCCTGCGCCCGACGCTGGAGGTCGATCACCGCCGGGAAGATTGCCACCGCGCCGACCAGCCCGATCGCGAGCACGACGATCGAGATCAACACTTCCAGCAGCGTAAAGGCTTTGCGCATGGTCATCGTGTGATCTCCACAAGGTCACCGAAGTAGGCATTGATCGTGTACACCAGCGAGTCCGCCTCGCTCGCGGTCCCCTCGAGGTTGTCATCGAGCGCCAGCCGGCCCTCAAGCCACTGCGTGATTTTGGTCTCGAGCCGGACGCGATCCTGCGCATCGGCCGAATTTCTGAATATCGCCGGATCGATCTCGGGCGTGTCCTTGCGCTTGTAGATCGTTCCGGTCTTACGATTCAGCCCCCGAAGTCCAAGCATCTGCGCCATCCGCAATTCCCGGTACAGCGCGATGTCCGTCACCGGCCTGGCAAGCACCGTGTCCGAAGAGACATTGCCGATCAGCATCGGCCTGGCCGATACCACCGCCGGGTCGAGCGAGGTCGTTGCCCGCACCGCCCATGACCGCAGATCCTCGGCCTGATTCACCGGCTCAAGCTCGCCCGTTGGAGAGCGGTTCTCGCTGCTGGGCCTTGGATCGAGGATCACCGCCGAGGCGACATTCCGGCTGAGTTCACCCGTACCCGCCGAGAAGCGGATCATAAAGGTCTGCCGATCCGCGCCGTCGTTCTGTCTGGTCGGGTTGTAGAAATCGGTTTCAGGGAAGACCCACGCGCCGGGGCCGCGATCGCTGCCGCCGCCCGGCTGAATCCCGCCGCTCGCCGGGGCGTAGTCGTTCAACGCTTCGTACCAGTCCGGATCGCGCAGCACCGTGCCGAGCACAAATCCGCGGACCATGTAGCCGGGCGGGAGCTGAACCGCGTCAACCGTCGAAACGGGCGCGAAGACATCGCGTTGGATGATGCCGCCGGTGCTGGTGTCATCATCAAACGAGCCGACCTTCTCGAACACGCCGACCGAGAGCCCGCGGTTGGCATCGTAGAAGAAGACAGCAGCCGCATCGCCCCCGCCGAGGTTGCCCACCGCCACATCACGGGCGGCGTAGATCGCCTGCTGGAGCGAGTTGTGCGCCATGCTCTCTTTCGACGAGGACAGGATCGACTGGAACGCCGGCACCGCAATCCCGAGCAACAATGCCCCGATCACGATCACGACCAGCAGTTCAACAATGGTGTACGCCCGGCGGATCATGAGCCCACCTCCACGATGTTGTCCGCCCGGGCATCAACGAGCGCCTTCTCCCGATACTCTGAATCGTTGCGGAGCCGGGTCTCGGAAAGCCCGAGGTACTTGGCGTACCGCTTGATCGCGGCATCATCGGCTGCAAGCTCGGCCGAGCTCAGATCACCGAAAAGACGATTCGGACCGGCCCCGACGATCGCATACTTCGCATTGCGCAGCGATGTCGGCACCTCGTACGCCGGGTCGGTCGGGTCGCCGAAGGCATCGAGCACCAGCTTCGGAATATTCAGATACGCTATCAAACCAGACACCGGCTGATCAAAGTCGACCGCGGTGTCGGTGTACCCGCCCAGACCTCCAGGGATCTCGCTGACCGGCTGCTCGTCCGGGTACCACCGGTAGTACCGAACGGGCACGCTGTTGCGGTCGCGGATCTCGGCTCGGGCAATGATGGAATTGCGAGAAATGACGCCGCCCGAGCCGTTGAAGCGGACGCGGTTGGTCGTGTCGCGCCAGAGCTCGATGTTGCCACGGGAGACATCGAACAGGGGCTCATACGCCCGGGGTCCGCGGCGGGCGACATCGACAGCGCCATCACGGCCGACCACCTGCTCATTGGTCGGTGCCGGCGCAAACTGCCCCGTCGGTCGGACCTCGAGAAACCCCGGCCCATCCACACCATCAACCGGCGCATCAAGCGCTCCGACAAGGTAGAACGCCAGCGAATAGTCGCTGAAACGCTGGGCATTCTGATTTCGAGTGCTCTCTCCACGCATGACCGCGATGTCCTGACCGATCGCGGGCGAATAGATAAGCGCGAGCACCCGATTGTCAACCATTGTGACAGGCTGATCGGGACCGCCATCGCCGTGGTCCTTGACCATCGGCGGTAGGATGCCGAAGTCGGTGCGGAACTGCTCGACCGCCATCTTGAGGCCGTTGATCATGGCCCGGTCTGAGACGGCGCGGGCCGAGTTCGTCGCTGCACGGTACGAGACCAGCGCGATGCCCATCAGCAGCGAGATCACCAGGATCGAGACCATCATCTCGGCGAGTGTGAACCCGCTCCGTGTTCGGAATGTCGAATCGGATCGCGTCATCGCGCTTCTCCGCACCGGGTCGCCCGGCACCAAACCCCGTTTACACACCGCCGCCCTGCAGCGATTCGATCATCGCCACCAGCGGCAAGAACATCGCCACCACGATCGTTCCGACCATCACACCGATCACAACCACCATCACGGGCTCGAGCAGGCTCACAAGCGCCCCGACCGCGACATCGACCTCCTCGTCGTAGTTGTCCGCGATCTTCATCAGCATCGTGTCCATTTCGCCCGTTTCCTCGCCGACGTCGATCATGTTCACCACGATCGCATCGCACGTCTTGGACTCACGCAGCGGCCCCGCGAACGTCTCGCCCTCGCGGATCGAGTCGTGCACGTTGCGCAGCGCCTTCTCGAACACGTAGTTGCCCGACGTCTCGCCCGTGATCGTCACCGCTTCGAGAATCGGGACGCCGGCCGAGATCAGCGTGCCCAGCGTCCGCGTGAAACGGGCGATCGTGGACTTGCGGATCAGCGTGCCGAGCACGGGCACCCAGAACAGGATCGTGTCGGTGATTGCTTTACCCGGACCGGCCTTTCTGACCAGTTTCCAGATGATGGGAACACAGATCAGAGCGCCGAAGACAAAGAAGGCACCGGGGACCGACTGCCCGGGCGTGTTGCCCGCAACCCAGCGCGAGGTTTCGATGAGCATGGTCGTGATCTTGGGCAGCGCCACGCCGAAGTCCGCGAAGATCGCCTCGAACTTGGGCACGATGAACCACATGATGAAGACCACGATCAGAATGGCAAAGACCACGACCGCGATCGGGTAGACCATGGCGCCCTTGATCCGACGTTTGAGACGCTGGCTCTTTTCCATGAACTCCGACAGACGCTGGAGGATGATGTCCAGCACGCCGCCGATCTCACCCGCGTTGACCATCTTGACATACAGCGTGTCGAACGCCCGCGGGTGCTTGCCGAAGGCGTCGGACAGGCTCGATCCTCCCTCGACATCCTCGGTGACTTCGACAAGGACATTCTTCAGCAACCCCGGCTTCATCTGCGACTCAAGAATCTGAAGCGAACGCAGCAGCGGCAGACCCGCATCCTGAAGCGTCGAGAGCTGACGGGTGAACAGTGTCAGGTGCTTGGGCTTGACCTTCGTGAAGGGCATCGTGAAGCTGGCGCTCTTCTTGTTGGACTCGGCTGCCTTGCCCTTCTTCTTTTTCCCGGCATCAGCGCCACCCGCGCCCTTCTTGACCTTCTGCTCGCGCACAGAGGTCGGGAAATAGCCCTGCGACTTGATCCGCTGGATCGCTTCGTCGCTGGTCGAGGCCTCGATCGACCCCTTCTGGGGCTTGCCGGCGGCGTTGAGCGCTTCATACGCAAACGTGGGCATCTGAATCCTTCCCCGGCTTCGGCCGGTCTGTATCCCTCAACTATTCCTCGACGACTGTCTCTCGCACCACCTCGTCGATCGTGGTCCGTCCATCGAAAATCCCGCGCAGGCCCGACTCACGGAGCGTGCGCATGCCTTGCGACTTGGCGTGATTCCGCAGGGCCGCGGTCGTCGACTCGCTCATAATCAGCTCGCGAGCTTCGTCATCAAGCATCATGATCTCGAAAATCCCAAGCCGGCCCTTATAACCCGAGCCGTGACAGTTGTCACACCCTCGCCCGCGCATGAACTTCTTGTCCCCCACCGCTTCCGGCGTGAGCGCCAGCTCCATCAGTTCCTCCTCGGAGGGCGTGTATTGCTCTTTGCACTTCGGGCACACCGTCCGCACCAGACGCTGCGCTACCACACCCTCGATCGTCGCTGCGAGCAGGAATCGTTCGAGTCCGAGGTCGATCAGACGCACGACCGAACTCGGCGCATCGTTCGTGTGCAGCGTGGTCAGCACGAGGTGGCCCGTCAGAGAAGCCTGAACCGAGATCTCCGCTGTCTGGAGGTCGCGGATTTCACCGACGAGGATCACATCCGGGTCCTGACGCAGGAATGAGCGCAGGGCCGCCGGGAATGTCAGCCCGACATCCGGATTGACCTGCACCTGGCAGAGGCCGTCGATGTCGTATTCCACCGGGTCCTCTGCGGTCAGGATCTTGGTCGAGATGTCGTTGAGCTCAGCCAGGGCCGCATAGAGCGTGGTCGTCTTGCCCGAGCCCGTCGGACCCGTGACGATCACGATGCCGTTGGGCCGGTTGATCAGATAGCGCAGATCCTGAAGGTCCTTGTCATCCAGCCCCATGCGCTCGAGCTTGAGTTCGACGTTGGACCGGTCGAGCAGTCGCATGACGACGCTCTCGCCGTGCATCGTGGGCAGCACCGCAACGCGCAGATCCACGGGGTTGCCACCGACGTTGAGCTCGATTCGGCCGTCCTGCGGGAGCCGACGCTCGGCGATGTCCAGATTCGCCATGACCTTGACGCGGCTCGTGATCGCAGTACCGAGATGCCTCGGTGGCGGCGCCATCTCATAGAGCACGCCGTCGATACGGTACCGCATCTTGAACTCGTCCTCGAACGGTTCGAAATGGATGTCCGAGGCCTTGTCCTTGATCGCCTGCAGAAGCACCAGATTCAACAGCTTGACAACCTTGTTGTCCTCCGAAGCTTCCAGAACGGCCTCGAGGTCGATCGACTGGTCCCCAGCCGCGGCAAGGGACTCGAACTTCTCATCCGATGCGAGCTCCGACAGCACCTCGGTGACGGACTCCTCCTTGGTGAAGTGTTTGGTGATGAGCTGGTCGATCAGCTCCTCATCCGCGACGACCGCCTCGACCGTGACGCCGAGCAACAGCCGGATGTCGTCCACCGCGCGGAAGTTGTCCGCACTCTTCATCGCGATCTTCAGTTTCTTGGCCCGCTCGTTGTACTCCACCGGCACAACGCCGAAGACGCGGACATTGGCCGCCGGGATCACCTCCAGCGCGTTCTCCGGGATCTCGAATCCCTCAAGGTCCATATACGCCATGCCGGCCTGGGCCGCGAGGCCTTCCTGGACGTCGCGTTGGGTGATGTACCCAAGTTCGACCAGCAACTGCCCGATCGGGACCTTTCGGCCGGCCTTCTGGATATCGAGCGCCTCGTGCACCTGGTCCTTCTTGACCAGCCCGAGCTTGCGCAGAATCCGCCCGAGCTTGTGACCCTTGAGGACCGAATAATCAATTTGTCCGGCAGCGACTTTGGCCATGACACACCTCACGGGGTCTCGGCCGAACCGAAACCCTCATATCCATATCTTCGCGTAGAACCCGGCCCGGTTGGGCCACGAACCCCCTAGAAAGGCACCAAGAGCCCATTCGACAGCCGGATTCTCACCTATCAGAGCGGATTCCAACCACGGAACGACCCCGCCCACATCCCAAAACTCACCCCTCAGACTTCACATCTTCCTGATCCAACTCGGCCCGACCGACCGTGTGGCCGAGCTGGTGGATCTTGGCAGTCAGGTCCTGAGGGTTCTTGCTCTTGTCGATCATCTCCTCGGCCGCGATCATGCCACGCGAGTACAGCGACCAGAGATGGTCATCCAACAACTGCATCCCGAACTTCTTCCCGGTCTGGATCGCCGAGTCGATGCGGAAGGACTTGCCGTCTCGGATCAGGTTTGCGATCGCGGGCGTCACGACAAGAAACTCGTACCCCGCGACCATCCCTTTCGTGTCGATCCGTCCGAGAAGCACCTGGCTCAGCACACAGATCAGCGAGGTCGAGAGCTGGACCCGGATCTGGTTCTGCTGGGTCACCGGGAAGGCATCCACCACACGGTCGATCGTCTTGGCGGCCCCGGTGGTGTGCAGCGTCCCGAACACGAGGTGGCCGGTTTCTGCAGCCCGGATTGCGGATTCGATCGTGTCGAGGTCTCGCATTTCACCGACGAGGATCACATCGGGGTCCTGACGCAGGGCTCGCCGAAGAGCCTCGGAGAACGAGGGCACATCGGTTCCGACCTCGCGCTGGTTGACGATGGACTTCTTGTGGTAGTGGTAATACTCAATCGGATCTTCCATGGTGACGATGTGCCGTTCCATGGTCATGTTGATGAAGTCGATCATCGTCGCCAGCGAGGTGGTTTTGCCCGAGCCGGTCGGCCCCGTCACGAGGAACATGCCACGAGGCCTGCGAATCAGATCCTTACAGATATCCGGAAGACCGATCTGCTCGAACGTCAGCAGCCGATTCGGGATCAAACGGAGCACCAGCGCCAGGTCGCCTCGCTGCTTGAAGACGGAGACACGGAATCGGCCGGCGTCGCCGTACGCGAAACCGAAGTCGGCGCCGCCCTCCTCCTGGAGTTCCTGCTGCTTCTGCTCGGGTGTGATGGACTTCATCAGGCCGACCATCGACTCGGAATCGAGCACCTTGGTCTGGAGGTTGCGCAGCGAACCATGCAAACGTAGCGTCGGCGGGCGCCCCACCGTCAGGTGAAGGTCATTGGCGCCGAGCTTGATCATGGTATCAAGCAAACGATCGATCTGCATGGTCGACATCACAACACTCCAGCTCGGCAAGGCGACGGGGCCAAGCCGATCGAATCAACTAATCAATCACCCCGGTCGCCTCTTCGACCTGTGATACGCGGGCCACCTCGTCCGGTGTCGTCACACCGGCCAGCACCTTGCGCTTGCCATCCTCGACGAGAGGCTTCATCCCGTTCTGAATCGCCAGCTTGCGGAGCTCTGCCACGGGCGCCATCTTGAATGCCGCCTCGCGGATCATCGAATCCATCAGCATCATCTCGAAAATCGCCTTTCGGCCCTTGTAGCCGGTTGGTGATTCCGCGCACGGCACGGGCTTGTACACCCGGCCCTCCGCCTCCTCGGGCGACAGCCCGATCAGCCTGAGAAACTTATGGTCGATCTCGTGCGGCTCGGCCAGTTCCTTCGACCCATCATGCAGCACGCGGATCAATCGCTGGGCCATCACCGCCTGGATCGAACTGGCCACCAGAAACGGCTTGATCCCCATGTCGATCAGACGTGTGATCGCACTCGGCGCATCGTTCGTGTGCAGCGTCGAAAACACAAGGTGACCCGTCAGGGCCGCCTGAATTGCGATCTCGCCCACTTCCTTGTCACGGATCTCACCGACAAGGATCACATTCGGCGCCTGGCGCAGCATCGACCGCAGGATCGCGCTGAACGTGAACCCGATGCTCTCCTTGACCTGACACTGATTGATCCCCTCGAAGTTGTATTCGACCGGGTCCTCGGCGGTGATGATCTTCTTGTCCGGCCTGTTCAGCACATCCAATGCCGAGTAGAGCGTCGTCGTCTTGCCGGAACCCGTCGGCCCCGTCACGAGAAAGATCCCGTTGGGCCTGCGGATGATCTTGTTGAAAACCTCGAGATTTTCCTCTTCAAACCCGAGATTGGCCAGACCGATGCGCACGGCATCGGGCCTGAGGATACGCATGACCAGCGACTCGCCGTGGTACGTCGGACACGCCGAGACACGGAAGTCGATCACGACATCATCACCCATCGGCAGCTTGACCCGGCCGTCCTGCGGGATGCGTTTCTCGGCAATGTTCATCCCGGCCATCAGTTTGATGCGTGAGAGCAGCGCCCGCTGCATGCGCTTGGGCAGGTTGTCGCGCTCCATGCACACGCCGTCGATGCGATACCGAAGACGAACACGATCCGCCATCGGCTCAAGGTGGATATCCGACGCCCGCATGTTGACCGCTTCGGTCAGAATCCGGTTCCACAGCTTGACGATCGGGGCATCATCACCCGCCACGTCGATCGACTTGTCCATCGACCGATCGACCGAGCTGTCGATCGAGCGATCGATCGATTCGGTGACCAGCGACTGGTCCGCCGAGATCTCCTTGCTGTCAACAATGCTCCCGCCGGCGCGGAAGTGGTTCTCGATGAAGACCTTGATGTCCCCCTTGGCTGCGATCTTCGGGTCGATCTCGACATTGAGCCGAAACCGGAGCATGTCCAGAAGCTCGATGTTCATCGGGTCATGGACGACCAGGCTCATCCGGTTGCCGGTTTTGGATTGTGGCAGGATAAAGTGCTTCTTGATGAGCTCCTCGGGGATCAGATCCGGCTGGATCGTCGCGATCCCCTCGGGCGATGAGAGATCCACATAGTCCATCTTGAACTGCTCGGCGAGCGCCTTGGCGACATCTTTTTCCTTGACGAAGCCGGCCTCGATCATGGCCTCACCGATGCGTTTTCCTGCACCGGCTGCCATCTTGAGGGCCTTCTCGACCTGGGCGCTGTTGGTAGCGCCGTGCCGGACGAGAATCTCACCGAGTTTCTTTCGAGATCGTGCCATACGTACCCGTGTCTCTCACTGTTCGCCGACCGATTCGGCCCGGCGTTGACCAAGTTTCGTTCCTGCAGGATCGGCCCGAGGCAGGCGCCGACGCCCCGCGCCGGCCGGTACGGACCTGATCCTTCCGGCCCCGGCCACCCGCCGGCAGCCCGATCCGCAGCATACTGTAGGTTCGATGCCCCACGCGCCGCCCACACCCCCATCCCCCGAGCCAAACCATACCGCACCAATGACTACGAATAGAACCCCCAATCTGTTGCCTGACGGCTCTGATTCTCCGAGACTGCTCATCTCCGCGGGCCCAACCCATGAGCCGATCGACTCGGTCCGGTATATCGGCAACCGCTCCAGCGGCCGGCTGGGGATCGACCTTGCCGACACCGCAGCCCGCGCCGGCTGGCCCGTGACGCTCCTGCTCGGACCAACAGCGATCCGCCCGATCGAAGAACGCGTCCATCTTGTCCGATACACGAGCACCGCGGATCTGGAAGGCTGCCTCAACGAGCACCTTCCCGGGTGCGATATCCTCGTGATGGCGGCTGCGGTGGCGGACTACACACCCGCCAGACCCGACCCGAACACCAAACTCCGCCGGGTTCCGGGGAAGCCTCTGATCCTCGAACTCTGCCCGACGCCCGACCTGCTCGCCGGGTGCAGCCGGCAGGCCCGCAGCGACCAGCTTCTGGTGGGCTTTGCACTCGAGCCCAGGGCCGAGCTGATCAACTCCGCACATCGCAAACTCGAACGCAAGAAGATCGATTTGATCGTCGCCAACCCCCTCGAAACGATGGAATCCGCATCAATCGAGGCCCAGATCATCGCATCCCCGGCACTCAGGGATATCCAACAAAGCACGAATGGCCAGATCACCAAGGCCGAGTTTGCGATCTGGCTGCTCCCCACATTGCTTGAAGCGTGGACATTGAAGAAGGCTCGTGCAACAAGCGGGGCCCGCTGACATGCCACCGGATCACAGGGGCCGGAAGGGCGGCCGACGACCCGCAAAGAACCGCCCATACGCCCGGCTGCGAGTGCCCAAAGAACTCGACATCATCCACGAGGACGCCGAGATCCTCATCGTCAACAAGCCATCGGGCCTTGTCAGCGCGATGCCCAAACCCGGTGGTCGGCCCACGCTCTATGACCAAGTGAAAAAGTATGCGCGCCAGCGCGGCGGTCGTTCTGCCCGCGCCTTTGTCGTCCATCGGCTCGATCTCGATGCCTCGGGCCTGCTGATCTTTGCCAAAACCAAACCGGCACTCGACTGGCTCAAGGATGACCTGCGCGCCAGACGCATCGAAAGGCGATACCTCGCACTGGTTCAGGGCGAGATGCCGACCGATGGCCCCGATGCAACCGGTACCGTGCAATCCCTCCTCAAAGAACAACACGAAGGCACCGTCATCAGCGTCCCGGAACTCACCTACAAGGGCGCCAAGGGCGGCCCGGATGAGGCCAAACCCGCGATCACCCACTACCGGGTCGTCGCGGCCGGTTTGGGCAAATCACTCGTCGAACTGAAACTCGAAACCGGACGAAAACACCAGATCCGCGTTCACATGGCGGACCTCGGTCATCCACTGATCGGGGACATCCGCTACGGCAGCGGGCCCTCCAAACTCCGGCGGCTCGGGCTCCACGCCAGCCAGTTGACCTTCCGTCATCCGGGATCGGGTCGTCGGGTCGAGTATTTCTGCCCTGCGCCGGATTCCTTTTATCATGCGGTCGGGTCGTCGCCGCCGGCGCCACGCATCGAGTCGTCCGTCTCGCACAAGCCGGGCCGAGTCGCATCCATCGACCATTCGCCACGATCTTCCTCGCATGCTGGGGGATGGGATGGTGTGGCCGAGTGGTACGACCAATACCAGTCCAGCGCTCGAAGCGACCATTTTTCGCAGGTCATCATCCCGGGCACCATCGGCCTGCTGAATCCGAAGCCGGGCCAGCGCATCCTTGATATCGCCTGCGGCGAGGGGCGGCTGGCCAGTTCGATCGTTGATCTTGGTGCTTCGGTGCTCGGGGTGGATGCCTCACCCTCGCTCATCGAGGCCGCTCGCGCGCGCAAGCTCCGCCACGCACGGTTCGAAGTCGGCGATGCTCGTTCGCTCGCAGATTTGCCGGGCGAGTTGATCGCTGAGCCCTTTGATGCGGCTGTGTGCGTGATGGCGCTCATGAACATCAACCCGCTCTCGGCGGTGCTCGAGAACGCCTCGGCCCTGCTGCGCCAGGGTGGGCGGTTTGTCGCGATCATCCTCCACCCGGCCTTCCGAGCGCCGAACAGAACAAGTTGGGGCTGGGAGGGCGACCGCCCGGCAAGACAGAAGCAATACCGCCGGGTCGATGCGTACCTCAGCAACTCGATCGAGCCGGTCATCATGAACCCCGGCGAGGTCGCCCGCGGCGGCGAGGCGGTGCGCACCTTCACCTACAACCGACCGTTCGAGCACTACATCAAGGCTTTGTCGTCTGCCGGACTGCTTGTCGATGATGTCGAGGAATGGCCCAGCCGGCGCAAGAGCGAACCGGGACCGCGAGCGGCGGAAGAAAACCGGGCCCGACGAGAGATCCCGCTCTTCATGGCCATCAGCGCCCGGAAATTGAATCCATAGTAATCAGTCGTTTCCTGAAGATACTGAGGATTCGTACTGCTTTGCGTATGACATGAACGTGCTGTACGCCGGGCTGTCGGGGTCGCAGAGCGATGCCGCCCGGCGCATCGTCCCGGCTGCCGATTCAGCCTCGCCCGCTGCGAACTGCGCCAACGCCAGCGTCGCCACGGTGTTCGGCTCATCATCAACAAGTTCGCACGCCCGCTCGGCGGCCAGAACCCCGACCTGCCGACCCTCAGGACCCGGGTCGATCGTGCCGGCCAAGATCGAGGAGAGCCGGATCAGCGTCTCCGGGTCGTCGTGGTACGGGCCATCGACCATCGCTGCGGCGAATTCGACGGCTTTCTCCGGCTGATTCAGCTCCGCCAGCAGGACCTCGACCTTGCGGATCACCAGATCACGCGAGCTCTCGGGGTCGAGTTCGACAAGCTGATCGATGATCTCGAGCGCCTCCGGCTTGCGACCATCCATCCAGAGTCGGGACATCCGATCGGTCAGATTCTGTCTCTCGGTCGCGTGCTGATCGGCGTGCTGATCACCCGAAACCTCACCCCGGGCGCGTCGGGTGGCGGCTTCAAGGTCATAGGTCCCGTCGAGAACCTGCTGGACAACCGCATCGATCATTGGATGCCCTGTCTTCGGATCCGGGATCAGCGGATTGCCGATCCATGCGAGTGTTCCGGTGCGATCGACCACGAAGCTTGCTGGGATGCCGGTCTGGCCCGCAGCCTGGAACCAATCCCGGCTCGTTGCGCCCGAATCAAAGGCGATGTCAAATCGTGCGATGTCGCCATTGTTCTGAATAAACCTGCCGATCTGCTCTTCGGCGTCGGAAGCCGAATCGATGCTCACCGCGATCACTCGGAATCCATCGCCCGCGTGACGCTCCTGCAGCTCCGAAAGGTGCGGCATCGCGCGGATGCAGGGGCTACACCACGTCGCCCAGAACTCGATCAGGTACACCGTTCCGGGCTCGAGCTCCAATGTCGGCTCGCCCCGGAACCACCGACGAATCGACAGCGGCGGGACGGGATCGCCGATCAGAAGTTTGCCCGGCTCAAATGGCCTGCGCTCGGCCTGTTCGGGCACCGGCTTGTCATCGGGGCCGGGATGGTTCGGGGCCTTGGCATGGTCTGTTGTGCGTGTTTCCGACGATACGGGCTTCGTGGAAGGCGCGAGCGGATTGGTCTTGGGCGCCAGTTTCAAGGCTGCCATCACGACCAACACGATCCCAACGCCAGCCGCACCGGCCCGAACCACGGTTCTCAGTCCATCAATCGCCATCGAGAGCCTCCTGATGCGGACGCATTCATGCTACCGTATGACCATGGTTGCGTGGTCGATCCAGCGATGGTTGCTTCCGATCTGTCTCGTCGGGAGTCTTGCCGTCCACTTGGTAGCCGTGGCATTGGTGGTCTCACCGGTGTCCTCATCGGTGTCGGTCATCCCTGCCGATCGGCGGATATCCCCAACACAAAGGCGGATCCGGCTGGGTATCGAGGACGGGGCCTCCACATCCATCGCGTGGATCGGTTTTCAGACCGAGACGCCCCACGCCGCGCCGGAAGCCGAAACGCTCCAGCCGAAACTTTCACCCGAAGCGGCAGCAGCCGCGGCGATGGCCACCGCGACCGCTTCACAGGGCATGACCGAGCTCGCCCAGTCCGCCGGCACAATCATTGCCGAGCAGTCCGATCGCCTGAGCGCCCTGTCGGCTTCGCTGGTCCGACTCAATGCAAAGGCGAGCGATTCAAAACGCCGCGCCGATCAGCAGGACATGCCGACCCAACCCCGAAGCTCACCCGCCAAACCCAACCCCGAGGCCATCCGTGATGACCGCGAATCCGATGCCAGCTCGCCAACGCCGAGTATTCGGCGAAATGAGCTCGGAAAGGTGATTGCGCGTAGCGGGCTGCGCATTCGCACCTTCCGCCCACAGTTCAACGACACCACCAAGCAGGCCGAGCTCCGCAGTCGCCACGGGCGCATGATGCTGGACATCCGTTTCGGTCGCGACGGTCGGGTACTCACGGCCCAGATCCGGCCCAACACCGAAACCGGCCTGCCTTCCATCGATGAACCGATACTCGACAGTGTGTTCCGGTGGACCGCGACAGGCGAGGATCTGGAGAAGATCCCGGAGCGATCACCGCCGGCGGGTATCCTTGTCAGCATCGAGGTGATCTTTTGATAAACCCACGACTGAAAGCACCAAAGGGCATGCTCAAATCCCTGTTGATCGCACTGGTCGCAGCCGGTGCCGCACCCGCGATCGCCCAGCACAATCAAGGCCGACCCGGCTACCGCTCGGTCGAAGAAGGCATCGAGGATGTCTCACCCCTAGCCAAGAGC
>DRKT01000127.1 GCA_011053195.1 Phycisphaerales bacterium
CCAACGATGCCCTGGGCGGCATCGAGACGGCCTTCCTTACGATCCTGCTGGCGATGTCGCTGGTGGTGGGGTTGATGCTTTCGAATGTGGCGATGCCTCCGAGGCGTTCGTTGTAGAGCCGTCGGCGCTGTCATCGCTGCGAGGTTGATCGACCAGACACGCTTCGAGGACCGACGCCAGCCGGATGCCCGCCTGTTTCAGCCGAACATCGACGATCGGGTCGCAATGGTCGATGTAGGCCTGCCCGAGTTCATCACCCGAGTGAACGGTATAGGCGTACTGCTCGGCCAAACGGTGCGACTCGAATGCCCATCGGCCGGCCGAGGCGATCCAGTTGTCGGGTGTGACCGAGGCCAGCCAAGCGATGCGGTCCTGATCGGTGATTTCACTCTCGAGGGCTTTGGCCTGCTCGGGCCAGGGTGTATCGGTTGCGGCCTCGATGATGCCGAAATCCCAGACGCGGTGGAGATTGGTCGATTCGCCGAGGAACGTGACCTCGATGCTGTTGCCGCCGCGATCCTCGGCCCGTCCGCCGTGCAGCGGTTGGTGGATGTCGCCGACAAAGTGAACGATGAACATGAGCGCTTCGCCGCGATCCTGAGGCGAGTTGTTCCGCTCGGCCAGTATTTTGGAAAAATGATCGATTGCGGAAACGACGCATCCCTGCTCCGGGCAGTCGCGGCTGTGGATGTAGGCATCGGCATCCGCGGGCATGTTGACGTAGTGCAGCGGAGCCGACCATTCGTAGTTCGGCTCGCGTCGCACCATGTCCGCCCAGCTTGCCACCTCGGCCAGACCAGAATCGCCGAGCAGCGTCCGGATCTCACCCCTCGCCTCGGGGCTGAGTTCATCCCACGCGATCTGCGCCACGATGGCGTGCCCATCCTTGCCCCAGCCACCCATGGCCGAGAGGAGAGCAGCCAGACCGACAGCCGCGAGTTTCATTCGTGAACGTGAGATTGGGCAGCGCATGCAAAGCCTTTCTATGATGCCGACGTCGGGCTCTGTAGCGTATGGCCGAACCGGCAGCCGGGGTGTCGGAATCTTGAAATGGAGCATGCAATGCGGATCTGTGTGGTCATGGCGATGCACGCCGAGGCCGAGCCGGTCGTCGAAATGCTCGGTCTGCGTGCGGTTGATCGTCCGCCCTGGGCATCTCACGTTCCGATGCGGTTGTATGAGGGAAAGACCCGGACCAACACCATCGACCTTGTCGTCAACGGCCTCGATCCGGACACCGGCATCGACTGCATCGGAACGCAGGCAGCGACTGCATCGACGATGCTCGGGTGCGAGGCCTTTGCGCCGGATCTCGTTGTCTCCGCTGGAACCTGTGGCGGGTTTGCCTGCCGGGGTGGCGAGATCGGGACAGTTTATCTTGCGCACGATCGTGTGTGGTACCACGATCGACGTGTGCCGCTGCCGGGTTTTGATCGCTTCTCGCGTGGCGGCTACCCGTGCTTGCCATTGGATTCAATCGCCGATGATCTCGGGTTCTCATCGGGCGTGATCTCGACCGGGGATTCGCTCGATCTTTCTCCGGCGGATGCCCGGCGGATTGATGAGGTCGGGGCGCATGTGAAGGACATGGAGGCGGCGGCTGTCGCATGGATCGCCGGGCTCTTTGGAGCCAAGTTTACCGCGGTCAAGGTCGTGACGGATCTGGTTGACGGCCCACACCCGACCGAGCAGGAGTTTCTCGAGAATCTGAGCATGGCAACGGATCGGCTCGCTGAGGCGCTCACCCGGTTTCTTCGGGAAATCTCGGATGCGGACCTCAAAGGTTCCGCACCGGCTTGAAGCGGATCGGGTTGTATACAATCGGACCAGACGGCCCGGAACAACTGCGAACAGGATACATGATGCGTTCAACAACCGAAGCCACCACCGAGTTCGAACGGAAAGACCGATGCGCAGATCTCGACCATCGACCCCGCGTATTACTGGGCAAGATGGGGCTTGATGGCCACGACCGGGGCGTCAAGGTCATCGCCCGCGCCCTGCGCGATTCGGGGGTCCACGTGATCTATTCGGGTCTGTGGCAGACGCCCGCGAGCCTTGCGATCTCGGCGCGCGATGAGGATGTCGATGTCGTCGCGGCCAGCATGATGAGCAACTCGCACCTCAGCCTCGGTCCGAGGCTCGTCGAGGCGCTCGGGCGGGTTGGTCGGCCGGACATGCCCGTGCACATGGGCGGCATCCTGCCTCAGAACGACATCCCCAAACTCCTCGAAGCCGGGATTGCTCGCTGCTTCACGACGGGCATCGGGCTGCTGGAGATTGTGGATGCGGTCAGGGAAACGGTCCACGAACAGCCGATGGTCATGCCGAACGCAACGCCCGCATCCCAGCTCGCGCGCGATATCACGCTCATCCATGAGGGCAAACCCATCCGGCCCGATGCCATCAGGCGCCGTCCGAACCGTGTCATCGGGATCACCGGCTCGCCCGGCGCGGGCAAGAGCACGCTCGTTGCGCAGCTTGTCGGCGAACACGCAAGGCGAGCCAAGCAGGATCCTGCCCTCGGTCGATGCGCGGTCATCGCATTCGACCCGATGAGCCCGATCACCGGCGGCGCCCTGCTCGGTGACCGCCTGCGCGTCGATTTCAACAACCTCGGCGAACAGGTTTTCTATCGCTCGCTCGCCATTCGGGGTGAAGATTACCACGCGCTCGATGACATCCTGCAACTCATTGGCGGCGTCGCGGAGGGGCCGGACGCCTTCGACACTGTTTTCGTCGAAACCGTCGGCGCTGGACAGAACGAAACGATGATCCGAGACCATGTGGACACAACCGCGGTGGTGCTCACGCCCGGCATGGGTGATGCGGTGCAGATGGACAAGGCCGGCATCCTAGAAATCGCCGACCTGTTTGTCTGCAACAAAGCCGACCACCCCGGCGAACACGAACTGGTGCGCGACCTGCGCGACATCGCCGGCAAACGCAAGATCATCGAAACCGTCGCCACCCACGCCAAGGGTGTGCCGGAGCTGTTGGATGTGCTTGGCACCGTTGATCCCTGACTGAATCCGTTTGTCTTGGATCACAGCCTCGATCGAGTCCGTGATACGAAAGACGAAGTAAGACCCGAACCCCGCCTACCATCCGTCCCGATGGGCGAGCGGGATTCTGGACATGACGAGTCGGTCAAGCCCGGCATTGCCGAGGTGGCTCTTGATGCGCAGACACTCGACCCTTCGCAGGAGTCGTGCGCGCTGGTCGAGGAGCCGATCGTTTCCGAGCGTCAGCTTCTGACCGAGGATGGCCGGCTGATGAAGGGCAGGCTTGCCGGGCTGAGCATGAATCGGGCGATCTGGATCATCGCATGGCCCATCATGGTCGAGAGCTACCTGAACTCGCTCGTCGGGCTGACCGACACCACGCTGGCCTCGCAGATCTCACCCGAGGCGACCGACGCCATCGGTGTGGCTTCATACTTCGTCTGGTTCATCGGGCTCATCGCCATGGCGCTGGCGACCGGGGCGACGGCCCTGGTCAGCCGATCCATCGGCAAGCACCGGCTTGCGGTTGCCAACGCGGCGGTGGGGCAGGCGTACCTTGTCGCGGTTGTTTCTGGCATTGTTGTCGGCGGGCTGATGGCGCTGCTGGCGCCGGCGATCGCCGGCATTGTCAATCTCGAAAGTGAGGCCCGCGGCGCCTTCATCGGATACATCCGGATCGTCTCCGCGGGTGTGCCGATGAGTTCGGTGCTATTTGCGGGCATCGCGTGCCTGCGCGGCGCTGGAGATTCGTACCGCCCATTGGTGGCGATGGGAATATGCAACGTTGTGAACATCATCGTGAGCTTTGCGCTGGCGGGTGTGCCGATCCAGACCAGCAAGCTGGTCGATGGTGTTCTCCAGACGCACCAACTCGTTCCCGCGGTCCCCGGGCCGAGACTCGGCATTCTCGGGATTGCGATCGGAACCACAGCGGCGCACACCGTCGGAGCTGTGCTGATCACAGTGTTTCTGCTGCGGGGCCAATCCGGTGTCACGCTGCTTCGGCGCCGGATGGTCCCACACCGGACGACACTGGCTCGGCTGCTCAGGCTCGGGGCTCCGAACTTCGCAGAGAGCCTGGGCATGTGGCTCGGCAACTTCCTTGTCGTGATGTTTGTCGGCTGGCTGGCGCTCGGAACGCGGCTTGCCGGTGGCGATGGCGATGGGATCTTCGGGGCGCACATCTGGGGTATCCGCATCGAGGCGTTCAGCTTTCTTCCCGGTTTTGCGATGGGTATGGCGGCGGCGGCGCTGGCGGGTCAATACCTCGGCGCGGGAAGTCCATCGCTCGCACGGACCGCGATTCTGCGGTGTACCTTCATCGGTGCCGGTGTCATGGGGCTGATGGGCGCGATGTTCGTACTCATCCCAGAACGCATCATCGGGCTCTTTACGGCTCAGCCGATCCATCTCGAACTGGTGCCGAGGCTGCTTGTGATCTGCGGCTTCGTGCAGATCCCGTTCGGGATTGCATTGGTCATCCGATCGGCGCTGCGCGGCGCGGGCGATGTCAAGGTTGTCATGTGGATCACGTGGATCTCAACATATGTGTTGCGGTTGCCTTTGGCCTATGCGCTCAGCGGCGTCGATGTGTATGTCACCCGGCACCTGGCTGATGGGGAGATTGTCCACCAGGTGCTGATTCATAATCCGTTTCCCGAGTTTCCGGGAATCACGGGAGGTCTCGGGGGGCTCTGGCTCGGGCTCTGCAGCGAGCTTGTGCTGCGGTGCCTGCTCTTTCTGGCACGGTTTATCCACGGCGGCTGGAGCCGGGTCCGGGTCTAAGAATCCGAGTCGGATTCCGTACTTTCCGAACTTTCCGGGCTTTGGGTTTCGGGTTCATCGCCGTCTTTCTGGCGCATTTTGAAGTTGTGTCGAGCCATCAGGCGTTCGAGAGAGAATGGGTTGTCCGTGACGCCGAGGTCGGTGAGCTCGAGCTGGAGCAGCGTGTTGGCGATGTCGTTGTAGCCGATGGCGAAGTCTTCCCTGGTCAGCGGCACGACCTTGTCGATCCGGCCGACGACGACCGCGAGGGATTTCGGTGCGGGGACAACGTATGTTCGGTCCGGCAGCGGAACATCCTCGATGCGGAGCGTCGGGTTGATGGACTTGGAGATTTCGAATGCCGAATCGAGTACCGTCTGATCCTGAAAGATCGGCGGCGTGCCCCGGCCGATCCGGCTGCGGAGTGTCACGCCATCGGTGATCGAGATCCGATCGGGAAAGTCCCCGACGGTGGCGCTGGTGTCGTCGGGCAGGCCGGCGTTGAGCATGGCCACGACATCGTCCAGGCCGGAATTGATGGCGACCTCCGCGTAGGTTGAGAGCCTTTGCGTTAGATCGTCGTATGCCGCGATGCGTTTGATGTCTTTGATGACCTCGTCGCGGACCTCATCGATGGAGTCCGGTGGCGAGGCCTTGTGGGCTGCGAGAATGCGGAAGAAGAAGCGGGAGCCATCGAATCCGGTCGCCGGGAATTCTGAAGCGAGCACGCCGGTCTGGATGGCGAGCGTCGGATTGGGGTTGAGTTCGCGCACATTGAACAGGGCCGCCGTGATGGGCAGCTGGGTCGAGCCATACCGGATCTGAGAAAAACCGATCCCCGGCAGCGCCACGATGTCCGTGGCTGCGAGCCATGATTCATCATGGACGATGACCTTCGGCTTCGGGATCTCAAGACCGTCATTGGCTTCCTTGATCCGCTGAACAATGGTTTCGGCGATCTGATCGAGCGATGGGCGGATCTCGGCCCAATTGTCGGGGAGTTTGAGATAGTTGCCCTCGCGTTCGAGTGTCCGTGAGGCGCGGAGCATCTCGGCGCGAACGAAATTTTCGACTTGGTTGAGTATGTCATCGGCTTTCTTGCGGCGCAGCTCGGCCTCGATGCGGGGCTTCTCCTCGCTGAACGTGCCCGGGAACTGGTCCGGATGAAGCTGCTGGTACTTGCTGGCTTCGACGGGGTCGATCGTGATGGCCGCCTCGATCGGCGCCCGCTCGACAGCCAGCCATTCGAGTTTGATGCGGTCCGGCTGGCGGTACCCGATGCCGAACTCGGTGTCGGCGGGAAGTTTGTCCTTGTACTGCTCGTAGTGCTCCGCGATCTGTTCTTCGGTCGGTTCCGGGACATCGCGAATAAATCGTTCCGATGGGATCACGACGTAGCTGGTCTCGGCGGCATCGAAGGTCTGCTTGGCCATGCGGGCAACGCGATTGGTCGAGTAACGACCTGTGCGTGCGTACGCCTCGCGCATGCGGAGCACACCACGGAGTTTGGCGATGGCCTTGCGAAACTCCTCGATCGAGTGGAACTGGCCGGCGCCGGCGGCCGAGCCCTCGGTCGATTGGATCCTCTGGAGCCACTGGTCGCGGTACTGGCCGACCAACTGGAAGGCGATGCTCTGGAACTGCGGGTTCTGCTGGATCATGGCGCGAACATTGGCCAACGCCAGTTGCTCGGCGATGAATGGATAGAGCGTCAGGCCGTCCTGATCCGAACCCGTGAACCCGGCCTGCTCGGCCTCGTGGGTCAACAGGAACCACTGGATATCGCGATCCTGAGAGTTGGTATCGAGCGAAAGAAGAAAGGATGAGAGGTTGCCGGTGCCACCGAGGGCATCGATCGAACGCAACTCATTCGCGGCGGTGCGGAGAACGCTTGCCTTGAGCGGCTTTCCATCGAAGTCGGCGATGGTCCGGTCGTTGAGCTTCCCGAGCTGCTGGATGGCCTGCGGCGCGAGGAAGGCGACCATCAGCAGCGAGCCGCCGATGACGAGGATCCACTTGTTGTACTTCCGGAGGAATTTGAGCATTGGTCCAATCCTGAATGAAAGGCGGCCGACCGGGAGATCCGATCGGCCGCATCGAGTGTGCATCTCCGTGGGCCGGTGCCGAGTCGGCAGGGCCCGATGAAATCAGCGGTAGAATTCGATCACGAGGTTGGGGTTAATGTCGAATGGGATCTGGTCCGAAACGGGCATGGCGACGACCTTGGCGGTCAGTTTGCCCGGGTTGATGTCGATCCAGCCCGGCACCTCGTACCCGGCCATGGTTTCCATGTGCTCGCGGACGAGCTTCTCAATCTTGGGTTTGAAGCTGATCTCATCGCCGACCTTGATGGCAAAGCTCGGGCGATCGACCTTTTTGCCGTTGACCCGGACGTGGCCGTGAACGACCATCTGCCTGGCCGCCCAGATGGTGCGGGCAAAGCCGCACCGGCGCACGGCGTTGTCGAGCCGCGTCTCGAGGAGTTGCATGAGCAGCTCGCCCGTGTTGCCGGGCCTGCGGGCGGCCTCATCGACATAGCTGCGGAACTGTTTTTCGAGCACGTTGTAGTGGTAGCGGAGTTTCTGTTTTTCGTTGAGGCGCAGGCCGTAGTCGCGCATCCGCCTCATGCGGTAGCCGTGCATCCCGGGCGGGTTGAGCTGGCGCTTGGTGGTGTGCTTGGGGATGTCGGCGATCGGGACGCCGACGCGCCGTGAAAGCCTGACCTTCGGACCGGTATATCGAGCCATAACGGGTTCCTTTCATCCGTCACCGATCGGCGAGCGATCGGGTGCCGAGGGCTCCTCGGCGATCGGGTCGGGATGTCGCGGCTGCGATCCGACCGGGTGATCCGGGCACGGTGCCCATATCCATATGATTCAAGCCCGCCGGAGCCCGCGGGTCAACACATCCCGCGCTGCGATTGCCGGGTTCCGGGCCGGGTCGGCTAGACTCCGGGCGCCGAGCGATGAGCCGCGACCGAGGGGAAGCGGGTCAGTTTCCAGCGGAGGGCGACTCCTTGGACCGAACCATACAGCTCCGGGTTCTGCCGACGGATGGGACTCGACCGGCTCAGCCGAAAGAAAAATGCGGCATATTCGGGATCTGGGGCGATCCGGATGCCGCCAGGACCGCCTATCTCGCCCTGTTTGCGCTCCAGCATCGGGGACAGGAATCCGCCGGCATCGCCGTTTCCAATGGTGAGGACCTCGAAGGCCACCTCGGGATGGGCTTGGTCCGGGATGTATTCTCGGCTTCGGATCTGAATCGCTTGGCCAGGTTCGGTTCCGCAGGGGCGATCGGGCACAACCGGTATTCCACAGCCGGCGGCTCGCTGATCTGCAACACACAACCCCTGATTGAACGCACCGGCGATGGTCCCGTCGCGGTGGCGCACAATGGCAACCTGGTCAACGCCGAGGCGCTGCGTCGGCTCTTCGCCGAGCGCGGGCATCTCTTTCACACCACCAGCGACACCGAGGTGATGATCCACTTGCTCGCATCGCCCGATCAGCGGGAGACGCCCGACCCGCTGGCCGCCTCGATGCGCCGGCTTCAGGGCGCCTTCAGCGTGGTGTTCCTGTTCCCGGATCGGATCGAGGCGGCGCGTGATCCGTGGGGATGGAGGCCTTTGGTTCTGGGCGAGCTCGAGCGCGATGGCAGGCTGTGCCCGGTCGTGGTCAGCGAAACGGTCGCGTTGGATGTGATCGGCGCCCGGTTCGTGCGCGAGGTTGAGCCGGGCGAGATCGTGACGCTTTCGGATGCCGGTGTCGAGTCACGCCAGTTCGCCGAGCCGGCGGACCACCTGGCGATGTGTATTTTCGAGCATGTCTACTTCGCCTCGCCGGCAAGCACGGTTTTCGGACAGAACGTGCTCGGCGCGCGCGAGGAGATGGGGCGTACGCTGGCGCGCGAAGCCCCGGTCGATGCGGATTGGGTGATGCCCATGCCGGATTCCGGCCGATCCGCAGCCAATGGCTATGCGCACGAGTCCGGCATCCCGTACCGCGAAGCAATCGTGCCGAATCGCTACGTCGGGCGGACGTTTATCAAGCCGACGCAGGGCGAACGCGAGGCAGCGGTCCGGCTGAAACTCAACATCGTGCGCGAGATCGTCGAAGGCAAACGCCTGATCGTGGTGGATGATTCAATCGTCCGGGGCACGACGACGAGATTGAAGATGTTGCAGTTGCGCGAGGCCGGCGCCAGGGAGATCCACCTGCGGATCAGTGCGCCCCCAATCCGTCACCCGTGTCACTTCGGCGTGGACTTTGCCTGTAAAGAACAACTTATCGCCAACGGCAAGAGCGTCGAAGAAATACGGGCATTTCTCGGCGTGGACAGCCTGCACTTCCTTTCGCTGGAGGGCCTGCTCGGTGTCGCACGGCATGATCCACAGGCGTACTGCACAGGATGCTTCAGCGGCGAGTACAGGGTCGATGTCGAACACCCGCAAACCGGCGAGATCCGATCAAAGGAACAGGCGAGGATGTTCTGATCCTGCATGCCACACGAGCCCCTCGCGTAAGCGAGGGCGCCACTCCCACCGCCCAGATCAGAAACAAACCCGATACACTTCGCCCGATGGCCGACCTCCCCGCGTACTTTCTCACATGGACCACCTACGGCTCATGGCTTCACGGCGATCCGCGCGGCTCGGTTGATGATGCACACAACAAACGACACACACCTTGGCTCCCGGCGAACCCCGAACGCCTCAAATCTCGCATCGAATCATTGAACGAAGATATCTTTCTGCTCGACGATCATTCCAGAACAATCGTGCACGCAGCGATCGAGCGTGTCTGTAAATTGCGAAGCTGGAAGCCACATGCGATCAATGTTCGAACCAACCACGTCCACATCGTTCTCTCGGCGATCTCTCACCCGCCCGAGCAAGTGATGGGTCAACTCAAGTCGTGGAGCACGCGCGACCTGCGAGCATCGGGTCACCTCGGTGATCGAAACCGGATCTGGACCAAGATGGGAAGCACGCGATGGCTCAAGAACGAGAACGCCCTCCTCGCGGCGATCGATTATGTGCTCAACCACCAATGATTGCGTATTAATGGCGCCCTCGCTTACGCGAGGGGCTCGCACAGCTCCTCATGCGGGGGGCTCGTCTGGCGCGGTTTTGTGCGCGGTGTTTGGGCCCTAGGATGGTGCGATGCCTGAACTGACGCTTGCCCATTCGCCGGATTCTGATGACCTTGTGATGTGGTGGCCGATCTGCGGCATGACGCTTGACGATGGCTCCCCGATGGATGGGCCGATGGGTAGTCCCGCGATCGACACGGGCGGCTTTGTGTTCAGACCGATGGCCGAGGATGTCGAGGTGCTCAACCGCCGGGCGATCGAGGTCGGCGATCTCGACATCACCGCAATCAGCGCGCACACCTATCCGCATATCAAGGTTCGGTACCGGATCACGGATTGCGGCGGGTCGTTCGGCGAGGGCTACGGGCCGAAGGTTGTGGTTCGCGAGGGCGATCCCCGGTTCGCCGATGGTGTCGCCGGCCTACTCGAAGATGGTGTCTCCATCGCGGTGCCGGGGCTGAAAACGTCGGCGTTTTTGGCTCTTTCGCTCCTGCTGCGAGAGATTGATGCGTCGCGGCCGGTGCGGGCGGTCGAGATGCCCTTTCAGGAGATCATCGCTGCGGTTCAGCGGGGCGATGTTGATGCGGGGCTGCTGATCCATGAGGCGCAGCTGACGTTTGCGGATGCGGGTCTGCGCAAGGTTGTGGATCTCGGACAGTGGTGGGGCGGTGAGGATGGGTCACCTTTGCCGCTCGGGTTGAACGTGATCCGGCGGGATCTGGATGACCGGTTCGGCGAAGGGACGTGTCGAAAGGTGTCACGGATCTTGAGCGAGTCGGTGCGGTACGCAGTGGAACACGAATCAGAGTCGCGTGCGTTTCTGAAGATGCGGGGCGAAGGTCGGCCGGAGTGGAACGATGAGGCGTTGGTGAACACGTACCTGTCGATGTACGTCAGCGGGTTGACGCGGTCGATGGGCTCGGCTGGGATTGAAGCGCTCCGTCGACTGCTGGGTGCGGGCGCCGAGGCGGGGCTGTGCCCGGACCCCGGCGAGATTGACGTGGTCTGATCGGGGAGACTGTGATGAACCTTGTGCGGACGGAATTCGGTATTGCGGTGGATCGGCCCGGGGAGCCGCCGTTGCCACTGGGTCATATCATCGGGATCGGGCGCAACTACTCGGAACATGCCCTCGAGATGGGCGGGGTCGCTCCGACCCGGCCGATGTATTTCACGAAGAACCCGGCCTCGGTCTGTCTCGATGGAGAGCCGATCGTGATCCCGGCGATGTGTCGGGATGAATCGACGGGCGGGCCGGAACAGGTCGATTTCGAGGCCGAATTGGCGGTGATTCTCGGGCGGAGTGTGCGCGATGTGCCGGAGTCCGAGGCGCTCGATGCGGTGCTCGGCGTGTGCTGCGCAAATGATGTGAGCGCCCGGTGGTGGCAGAAGGAGGGCGCGGGCGGACAGTTCTGCCGGGGCAAGAGTTTCGACACGTTCTGCCCGCTCGGGCCGAGGGTGGTGCCGGTGGGCGAGGTGGGCGATCTTCAGGATCTGTCGATTCGGTGCCGGGTCTCGGGCGAGGTGATGCAGTCATCCTCGACGAAACTGATGAACTTTACCGCAGCCTTTCTGATTGCCGAGCTTAGCCGATCGACGACGCTCCGGGCTGGGACGGTGATCTTGACGGGCACGCCAAGTGGTGTGGGTCACGGCCGAACCCCGCCGAGGTATCTTCGCGCCGGCGATGTGGTCGAAGTCGAGATCGAACGCCTCGGTGTGCTGCGCAGCCCGGTCGTGGATGGGTGACGATTCACAGTTCGATGCTCGGCACGACGCGCTCGGCTTCGGAGGCGAGCTCGAAAAAACTCTGCGGCTCGAAGTTGAAGGCACCGGCGATAAGATTGGTCGGGAATGTCCCCCGGAGTTGGTTGAACTCGCGGACATTGGCGTTGTAAAACCGTCGGCTGGCGGCGATGCGGTCCTCCGTGAGCGACAACTCTTTCTGCAGGGCGAGAAAGTGCGTGTCCGCGCGAAGCTGCGGATACCCCTCGACAACGACGAAGAGTTGTTTGAGATTGAGCATGAGCTCTGTCTCATCGACGGCCTGGCTTGCGGGATCGCCCGTGCTGGAGATCGCTTTGTTCCGGGCTTCGACGATGGCCTGCAGCGTGTCGCGTTCGTGGGCCGCGTAGCCCTTGACGGTCTCGACGAGGTTGCCGATGAGGTCGTATCGGCGTTTGAGCTCGACATCAATGTCCGACCAGCTCTCCTTGATGTGCTGGCGCAGGCGGACGAATCGGTTGTGGATCGCCACCACCCAGATCAGCGGGAACAGGACAAGGGCGGCGATGATGATCAGGATGACAAGCCAGGGTTGCATGGGTCAGGCGCTCACGGTTCGGAGGTCTTCGAGGACAAAGTCGGGCCAGAGGTCGATGAACTTGGCGGTCCATTCGAGCTTGGCCGGGAACTCTTCGGGTTTCCATCGGCGGTTTCCGGTGACGATGCAGATGATGCCCCCGCGCATGTCGATCGTCTGGCGCGGCGAGGCGAGGAGGAACTCCATCATCGCGGGCGAGATCACGTTGTAGGCGAAGCGTTTGTCCGATGATTTGACGAGGAACTTCTTGCTGAACTCGGCGGACTCGAAGTCGATGTCGTCGAAGCCGAGCGCCGAGCCGATCTTGTCGAAGAAATTCTCGGGGCGGATGAACAGGTCGGGGATCATCGGGTAGGGCAGGTGGACCAGCAGGTAGCTCAGCCGATAGGTCGTGGTGGTCGTGGTTTTGCCATTGCTCGATGTGACCTTGTAGAGGTAGTCGCCCATCTTGACCGGGTGGGGTGTGTTGTTGATCGTGTATTGACCGGCGAGCGTGTTGTACGCCTGTCGGCTGTGGCCGAGACGAAAGATCGGGAACCGGCGGTACCGCTCATCGTGCGAAGGGTCTGGAAATGGATCGAACGAGAATGCGATCCGATCGGCGAGCCGGCCCAGCGCCTCCTCACGTGCGAGTCTGGCCTTTCGATCAGCAATCGAGCCGAGGACAATCAGGACGATGAAGATCCCGACGACGACAATGATGATTCCCGGCCCCATGTCGCTGAGTGTACTCCCTGCCTGCTGTCCGGTTCTTCGGATTTTCGGTGCATACCGTTGCAGACATGGCCTCGAAGCGGAAGAAAAAACCGGGCAACGAGCCGGAGATCCACAATCGCCGGGCTCGCTATGACTACGCCATCGAGTCCACGCTCGAGGTGGGGATCAAGCTGCACGGCTCGGAGATCAAGAGCGTCCGCGCCGGCGAGGTCTCCATCGCCGAGGCCTACGTCCGCGCGGAGGAGTCGCCTCTTTCGCTCCGGCTGATCGGGATGAACATCGGGCACTACGGCCCGGCGGCCGGTCGCAACCACGCCGCCACGCGCGACCGCATCCTCTTGGCCCACGCCAATGAGATCAAACGCCTGGCGCGGGCGACGCAGAGCAAGGGCATGACCATCGTGCCGCTTCGGCTCTACTTCCGCAACGGGTTCGCCAAGATCGAGCTCGGGCTCGGCCGGGGCAAGGGCCGCAGCGACAAGCGCACCAGCATCGCCGAGCGCGAGCAGAAGCGCGAGATGGACCGCGCCATGTCGAAGAAGGTCGGGTGGTGAGTGTTGTTCCGCGAGTCTTTTCTGGAAAGAAGGGGTCCGGGGCGACTTTGGATCTTCGGGGCCGCCTCGCTCATGCGGGGGCTCGCGTGCAGGATTTCCTGCCTGGCGCGATGGTGATGGGTGCTAGATGCCCTTGTGCTTGAACTGGCGCGCCATGGCGAGCTTGGTCCGGGCGGCGTTTCTGGCCTTGGTGATCTTGTCCATCTCGGCGAGTTTGTCCTTGGCATCGTGCGGGATGGCGCGAGCCTCGGCGGCCTTGAACTCGGCCTCGCAGTCCGCCTCGATGAGGTTCTCGGCGGGGACGGCCTTGTTGGCGAGCATGGTCAGCTCGTTGTCGGCGAACTTGAGGAAGCCCTCTTCGATGTAGTACCACCGGCTGCCGCCCTTGGCGCCGTCGGTGTCGGGGAAGTCCAGCCGGAGCTGGCCCATGCCGAGCTTGGCGACGAGCGCCGACCCGCCGTGGGTCATGCCGATCAGCCCATCCCACGCGGGGACGGAGGCGTAGTTGACCTCATCATCGATCAGGGCGGCTTCGGGGGTGATGAGTTTGCATCGGATCGTGCTGGCCACGCGTTGCTCCTCCGGCTTGGGCCAATTCCGGGCCTCGGAACTGGCGGATCGGATGGTAGGCAGGATGCGCTGTGTCGGCCCCGGCGATAGGCTACCACCATGCGCCGAAGGGTCCTGATACTGATCGCGCTCGGGCTCCTGCTCGCCGGCGCTGTGGTGCTTCGGCTGATGGTCGGGACGGACCATTTCGGCCCCGCCTCGACGGAGACGGTCGCCCAGCTTCGCCGGCTCCGGGTGCTGGCGGGCATCGCGGTGGGGGTGTCGCTGGCGGTGTCGGGGGTGATGCTCCAGTCGCTGCTGCGCAATCCGCTGGCCTCGCCGGACCTGCTCGGGCTCTCGGCGGGTGCCGGGCTGGCGGTGATGCTCTCGGCGTACCTCGGCTACCGGGCGACCGGGTCGGTCTCGCCCTCGATGGCGGACCCGCTGCCGGCGCTCATCGGCTCATGCCTGGCGCTCATGTTCGTCTACAGCCTGAGCCAGCGCCGAGGCTTCATCGAGCCCGTCACGCTGATCCTTGTCGGTGTCGTCGTCGGGCTGGTCTGCGGCTCGGCGGGCTCGTTCATCCGCCAACTCCTGCCCGATGGAGGTTTCGCGGCTGGCCGACTGCTGCTCGGGCGGATCTCTGACGATCTGACGTGGCCGATGGTGCTCGGCGTGCTCGGCGTGTCGATCCTGGGTGCGGGCATCGGCGCATGGCTCGGGCCGGCGATGGATGCCTCGGCGATGAGCGACGATGAGGCGCGGAGCGTGGGCGTGCCGATCCGCGGTCTGCGATTGTCGCTGTTCCTGATTTCCGGCGTGCTCACCGCGGGCTCGGTGGTGCTGGCGGGGCCGATCGGGTTCGTGGGGTTGGTGGTGCCGCACGCGGCGAGGCTGCTGCTCGGCCCGTCGCACCGCGTGCTCGTGCTCGGCTCGGCGCTGCTCGGGGCGGCGACGATCGTGCTGGCAGACTCGGCGGTGCGCGCGATGCCGCTGGGCACCGGCCGCCTCCCGATCGGCGTGCTGACGTCCCTGATCGGCGGGCCGATTTTCCTGGCGATGCTGTACTCGATGGTCCGTCGGTCGGGCTGAATCCTTCCGCGGCGCGGACCGTCCGGGGCATTGGACCCGTCCTCGGGACGGGCGGTGGACCGGACCGGAGCCTCCCAGGACCGGAGCTGGGCTTTCCGAGACCGGAGCGGAGCCACACACGACCGGAGCTGAGCCACACAAGACCGGTGCAGAGCCTCTCAAGACCGGTGTTGCGTCATTCAGGACCGGTCTTGCGTGGCAGAAAACTGGAATTGAGCGGCTCAAACAAAACTGGAATTGCATCGCAGAATCGGCGTTGAGAGCCGGAGAAGGGCGATGGACCCTGCGACCACCGATTGTGGCGGGGGTTGGATGTTGGGGGGCGGTTCTTTCGGTGGGGCGGGCGTCCCGCCCGTCGCCTCTATCTTCCTTCACGTCCCCATTGCAGAGGGTCAGCGGATGAGCCCACCCCAAAAAGCCATGCCGCCCTCTTTCAAGGGCGGGAACGGCGGTCGCTCCGCGGAGCGTTGCCTGCGAATCTTTCGTCTTGTTACGACAAGACTCACGAGGCGGGGTCGAATACACGCTGTGAGTATACTGTTTCTGTGAGGGCTGTCAAGTTGACCCAGGTAGTAAAAAGCCAAGCCTCCACCGTGAGATGGGGGCTTGGCAGGCTTGGAAGCCGGTGGTGCATTCAACCCCACCCCGCAAGCAAGCCGCAACTAGGCAGTGACCTTGCATTGCCTGTACGGCTAGGCTAGACTGCGTCGCGGTCAGAAACAAGTGCAATGCAGGTCAACTGCCTATGAAACTTGATATTGAATTTCTTCGTCCGTACACTCAGAAAAACCCCTCTCCTCGTGACAACGAGAAGGGGGCATCCATTCTGGGCCGGATGGCATTGGTTGCCCGGCGGATTCTCAATCCGTTCGAACGGACTCAAAACGCCTGTGCTTCGCTAAGCACAGTGTTGTATTCGAAATGAGTTCTGGGGTTCGAATCCCCACCGGCCCATTTTATGCAAAAGGAACTAATTTGTCCACCACGGTCTCGAAAGGAATTGGGGAATGCGAATCCTTGGTCTCGATATCGGCACGACGTCAATTGGCTGGGCTCTCGTGGATGACGAGCAGGAAGAGATACTGGGCACAGGTGTTCGCATCTTTCCAGAGGGTGTCGATCGCGATCAGCAGGGCGGTGAGCAGGCCAAGACCCAGACGCGGCGTGAGAAGCGAGGGCAGCGGAGACAGATCGCGCGGCGTGCTCGGCGCAAGCGTCAACTCCGGGAACTGCTGGGTGAACATGGCCTGCTGCCGACCGACCCGGATGAAGCGGATGAAGTGCTGATCGAGAACCCGTACCCGCTCCGGCTGCGGGCACTCGATGAGAAACTGACACTTTACGAAATCGGGCGCGTGTTCGTGCATCTCAACCAACGGCGAGGGTTCAAGTCCAACCGCAAGACAGACAAGAAGGCCAACGAAGAGAAGGGCATGCTCGCCGAGATCAGCGGGCTGGCCAAGCGGATCGAAGAGACCGGCAGCCGGACGCTTGGTGAATATCTTGCAAGGATCGGCGCTGGTGAGCTTTTACCGGCAGAGGGTGAGATCGAGACGGTCCGCAACCGTCACACACGCCGGGACATGTACGAAGTCGAGTTCGAAGCGGTGTGGACAGCGCAGGCCAGGCACCATTCAGATCTGCTCACGAACGATTTCAAAGAGAAGATTCGCCGGATTATCTTTTTTCAGCGTGATCTGCGCCGGCCCAAGAGTGTGGTCGGGCGGTGCGATCTTGAACCGAGGCTCAAGCGGTGTCCGAAAGCCGAGCGGATCGCCCAACGCTTCCGGATCGTGCAAGAGGTGAACAATCTCAAGATCATCGACCGGACCACCGGTGAGGAACGCCGGCTTTCGTCCGAGGAACGCGAGACGATCATCGGTGAGTTGTCCAAGCGGAAGAAGGTTTCGTTCGATTCGATGCGCAAGAAGCTCAAGTTTACCGATGAGGTTCGGTTCAACTTTGAGACGGATGATGGTTCTGGGCGCGACCATCTCAAGGGACATGAAACGGACTGTGCGCTCGCTGCGAAATCGAATAAGAAGAATGCCGGCGCACTCGGAAACGACTACTGGAAACTTGACGAGCGTACCCGCGATCGGATCGTGACGATTTTGATCGACGAGGATGACGAGCAGCGAGCGCTCGAATTGCTCCAGCAGCGGTGCGGGCTCACGGCCGAGCAGGCCGAACGGGTGCTCGGCGTGGACCTGCCAGTGGGATATGCGAGCTTTTCGAAATACGTCATCCGCAAGCTGCTGCCGCACATGGAGCGTGGGCTCTTGGTGATGGGGAATGATGAGACGGATTCGGCGATGCACGCAGCGGGTTTCCTGCGTCCGGACGAGCGAGCGGTGAACGAGACGATTTTTCTCGACCAATCGCCGGACCTGCCCAATCCGATTGTGCGCCGGGCATTGGTAGAAGTGCGCAAGGTGGTCAATGCGATCACACGCGAGCTGTGCGATGATCGTGTCAAGGCTGGCAAGCGTCCGTACGACGCGATCCACATCGAGCTCGGACGAGAGGCCAAGGCAAGCTTCGAGCAGCGCGAGAAGATGCGGTCCGAGAACGCCAAACGACGCAAGATGCGAGAGCAGGCGGCTGAGGAAATCGAGAAGACCGGTGAGGCAGTTCGGCGGAAGAAAATAAACAAGTATCTCCTCTGGCAGGAACAGGACCGAACCTGTCCGTACACGGGCAAGCCGATCAGCCTGGCGCAACTGCTTTCGGATGCCGTGGATGTGGACCATATTCTGCCGCGGTGGCGGAGTCTTGATGATTCCATGATGAACAAGGTCATGGTCTTCCGCGAAGCGAATGCTGAAAAGGGCGATAGGACCCCGGCTGAGTGGCTTGAAGAATCGGATCCCAAGCGGTACGCCGAGGTTCTGATGCGAGCGAAAAAGCTCCCATATCCGAAGTATCGCCGATTCATCCAAAAAGACATTCAAGTCGACGACTTTGTGGCGCGTCAACTCAACGACATGCGATACATCAGCCGGCTCGTCACGCAATATCTTCGGCCGCTCGGCGCGGACATCGTGATGCCCCGCGGATCGATGACGGCCGAGCTCCGCAGACGCTGGGAACTCAACAATATTCTGAGTGATGATGGAGAGAAAACCCGTGCCGACCATCGGCACCACGCCGTCGACGCTGTGGCGATTGCGCTGACCAACCGTTCAAGGCTCAAAGCACTCGCCGACGGTCGTGGAAAGGTGAAACCGCCGTGGAACGGGTTGCGTCGGCAGGCTGAGGATTCGATCCTTGGGATCAATGTTTCGCACCGTGTCCAGCGCCGGTTGGCCGGTGCCCTGCATGAAGAAACCTTCTATGGCCCGACGCAAAAGCATCGTGAAGATGATACCCAACTGGTCGCACCGGGTTCGGTCGGTGGTGGAAGGGATCGGCGCCACGCCAAGGGCTGGCAAGAGGATTCCGGCGCGTTCGTTCGGCGAAAGAATGTCGAGGAAATCAAGACCGCTAAGCACCTGGCCAAGGTGCGTGATGCGGGTATTCGCACAATCCTTGCCGATCATCTGCGGCGTCAAGGTGTCGATCCCATGGGCAAAGGCAAGTATCCGAAGGATGCCTTCAAGGGCGTTAATGCACCGGTGATGCCATCGGGCGTGCCGATTAAAAAAGTGCGGATGATCGAGGAGAGTAAAACATTTCGTCCTGTCAGCAATCGGCGTTGGTATCACAACATCAAACCAGGCAACAACCACCACATCGTCTACCGCGAGAAGGATGGGAAGAGTGGGCCAACATGGAATGGCGAGGTCATCACCATGATGGAGGCTGCGAAGCGGGGCCGATCCGGACGACCATTGGTGGATATCACACCGGAAACAGAAAATGGTCGCTTTGTGATGAGTCTGGCCCTCGGCGAACTATTCGAGATCGATGGTGAAAATGGACAACGCCTACTCTGCACTGTCCGAAAGCTGGATCAGCGGAGCAAACGTCTCGATTATAAACTGCATACGGATGCCAGGCAGTCCGGTGAGATCAACAAGGACAATCTCTACCTCTCACCCAAAGCTATGCAGGCCCGAAATGCCCGCAAGGTCACCGTGGACCCAATCGGCCGAATACGACGGGCCGGCGACTGACCCGGCCTCTTCTGAGTCAAGCCGCACCAGAAATCGTCCGATGCGCTCCTTATGGCCCGCCGGACGATCGAGATCAGCCGCGAGAAGGCGCACCTGGCCGTCGAGCTCGGGCAGTTGCTCATCATCCGCGACGATGAGCGACGCCGCGACCTGCCCATGCGTCAGCGCCTGCCCTGTGAGGATCTCGGCTTGGTTATCGTCGACCACCGGGAAGTTTCATACTCGCACCACGCACTCGTGACACTGGCTTCCTGCGGCGCCGGGCTCGTGGTCTGCGGCGAGCACCACCTCCCCGTCGGCCTGATGCTGCCCATGTCCTCGCACACCGAGCAGGTCTGGCGGGTCAACGACCAGATCAACTGCGGCAAGGTCCTGCGCAAACAGCTCTGGACCTCGCTTGTCCGTGCCAAGATCAGAGCCCAGGCCGGGAATATATCTTCATCATCGCCGGCATTTCGAAAGCTCGAACGGCTCGCCCGGTCGGTCCGCTCCGGCGATCCGGACAACACCGAAGCGCAGGCCGCCCGTGTCTATTGGCAGGCCCTCTTTCCGCCCCGGGGCTCCAAGAGGTTCAGACGCTTGCCGGGCGAGCGTGAGGCACCCAACAGCCTCCTTGACTATGGCTACGCGGTCCTCCGGGCCGCGGTCGCCCGTGCTCTTGTCGGCGCGGGGCTGCTGCCCGTGATCGGCATCCACCACAGCAACCGGTCCAACGCCTTCTGCCTCGCCGACGACCTGATCGAGCCGCTCCGACCGATGATCGATCGCCGAGTCCGCAGGCTGTTCGCTGAGGGAAGAACCGTGCTGGATCAGCCGACCAAGGCCGAACTGCTGCTGGTGCTGTCGGCGACGGTGCTGACCGGAGCCGGCGAAAGCCAAACGCGAGGCCCGCTTGATGCAGCCCTGACGCGATACACCGCCTCGCTGGCATCGTCGCTGGCCGAGGGGAAGGCCTCGCTGCTGATCCCGACAGAGCCAACCGAAGAGGGCGGGCCATGCCCGAGCTGAGTGGGTACCGATTCATGTGGGTTCTTGCGATGTTTGATCTGCCGACGGACACGAAGCAGGCCCGCAGGCACTATGCCCAGTTCCGCAAAGCCCTGCTCAAGGACGGCTTTGTCATGATGCAGTTTTCCGTGTATATTCGGCACTGTGCCAGCCGGGAGAACGCAGCGGTCCACATCGAGCGGGTCGAGCGTCACGTCCCGCCGGATGGAGAGGTCCGTGTCATCACGATCACCGACAAACAGTTCGAGCGGATGCGGATTTTCTGGGGAAACCGCCGATTGCCCCCCGAATCCCCGCCTGCCCAGCTCGAATTATTCTAGCTGGGCAGGCTCTAACTCCTTGTCTGGCAAGCCTTTGGGCGGGAACTAGTGTATTCGACCCCACCCCGCGAGCAAGCCGCAACCACAGTGGAATCAAACACCTTCGCGC
>DRKT01000128.1 GCA_011053195.1 Phycisphaerales bacterium
GAACCGAGGTTGAAAACACTGATCGCCAACGCCATACCGGCGACTGCTGTGAGAACTGTGGGCATGAGAAATCTCCTGTTCGGGCTGTGGTGTGCTGCTTTGAATCGTTTGGCCAAGTCGGCGGTCTCGCCGAGCTCGGCGACGGCCTTGGTCACCGCTTCGACCTCCGGCATCCCGAGAATCATCAGGTCATCAACCCGGTTTCTCAGATGGTCTTCAAGTTCGTCGCGGATGCGTTGACGCTCCACATCGGGCAGACCAAGCAAGCGGGTAAACACGTCGAGCCATTGGGCAATCGGATCGCGCGCCGAGGGCCTGATCGGTGCAACGGGTTCGCGCTTGGTCCGGTTCATGCGCCAAATTCCTGTGCCTGGTCATGTGGGATGAATGAGTTGATGATCGAGGTGAACCGGCGATGGGCCTCGATCCTGCTCTGGAGTCGTCTTTGCCCCTTGGCGGAGAGCCTGTACCACTTTCGCTTCCGGCCGGAGGCTTCAGGGGCCGAGGCTTTGGACTTGATCTCCTCCCAATCGGTCTCGACCAGTCCCTGTTTTTCAAGCCGGGTCAGCAGCGGGTAAAGCTGGCTCGGGCCGATTTTGAAGGCGTCGCCGGAGCGGGCCGCGATGAGTCTGGAAATCGCGTAGCCATAGTTCGGCCCATCGCTGAGGATGGAAAGTACGACCAACTCGGCGTGCTCGGGTCGGAGTGACGGGTTCTTTGACGTGTCGGGCATAAGGTTTCTCCACGAGATATACGAAGTCAGTATATATCGGTTTCAGATATATCGCAAGTCGAATGAATTTTAATTGACTGGTCGCCGTATACTGGGGTCGATTGGGGGATTGGTCATGGACTCAGCGAAACCGATACTGATCTATCAGATGGGAAAGGTTGGCTCCCGTTCGGTTGTGCAAGCACTGGAATCGGCGACCGATCGGCCCATTTTCCATATCCATCAGTTGGTCCCGGACACACTCGATTTGGTTGCGAGGCAATCGGAGCGTGCGGGCGACCCGGTGCCGCCGCACATCGAGGCCGGGCGCCGTGTTCGAGAAGAACTCATCGACACGGAGCGTCCAGTCGATGTCGTGACGATGGTGCGCGAGCCGATCGCCCGAAATATATCGGCATTCTTCCAGAATCTGAGTATATTTGCACGTGATCCCGATGCCCCGATTGCGAGTCTTATCGCATCCTTTCTTGCTGGCTACCCGCACAATCAGCCGGGAAAATGGTTTCAGAATGAGATCGAGCGAAACCTCGGGATCGATGTGTATGCGGAGCCCTTTGATCCTGAGCAGGGCTGGCGTGTGTATGAGCGTGGGCCGGTTCGGCTGCTCTTGATGCGCTGCGAGAGCCCCGATGCAGTCAAGTCGCAGGCGATGCGCGGATTCTTCGGCTTGTCGGATCTGGAACTCAAACGGGTCAACCAGAGTTCGAAGAAGAATTACAGGGAGCGGTATACCGAGTTTGTCAAGGCTGCCCGTTTCCAGCCGGACTTTGTGGATCGGATGCTTGGTACCCGCTTGACCACACATTTCTACACCCCGGACGAGATCGCAGGCTTTCGGAGGAAATGGCTTGCCTCTGAATCCAACTCGGTTCCGGCCTGATGCTTCACGGTATCGTATGAGAGAGTTCAAACAGAGAAACCAACCCGCCCAGCGGGTTTTGAAGGAATCGGTGACATGCCCCGTGTGACGCTCCCGGATGGATCGGTGAAAGAGTTTGATGACCCCGTTTCCGCGTACGACGTGGCCAAGTCGATCGGAGAGCGGCTTGCCAAGGCTGCGGTCGGCGCGAAGATCGACGACACACTCGTCGATCTCTCAACCATGATCGACCATGACTGCCGATTTGCGGTGGTCACCGAGAAAACCCGGGAGGGTGAGCCCGATCCGGATGCGCTCTACCTGGTCCGGCATTCTGCAGCCCACATCATGGCTGAGGCCATCCAGCGGATCGTACCCGATGCCCAGCTCGTCTATGGCCCGCCGCTGGACAACGGTTTCTACTACGACATCGCCTTCCCGGAAGATCGCCCGCTGCGAGAAGGTGATTTCGAGGCCATCGAAAAAGAAATGGCCTCGATCATCAAAGAGGATCGCCCCTTCACCCGGTATGAGGTCGTCGCGGAAGAGGGCATGGCCAAGCTGGCGATGGAGGGAAGCAAGTACAAGATCGACAACGCGCAGCGGGCTCTGGACGTCGGCTCGACTTCGCTCAGTTTTTATGCCACCGGTGAACCTGGGAAGAACTGGGAGGACCTGTGTCGCGGGCCACACGTTCCCAGCACCGGACGAGTTGGGGCGGTGAAGGTGATGAGCCTCGCATCGAGCTACTGGCACGGCGACGAGAACTCCGACCGGCTGACGCGCGTCTATGGCACCGCGTTCTACTCCAAGAAAGACCTCAAGGCCCACCTCGAACAGATCGAAGAGGCCAAAAAACGCGACCACCGCGTGCTCGGCAGGCAGCTCCAGCTCTTTCACTTCGACGAATCGGTCGGGCAGGGGCTCGCGCTCTGGACCCCCCGTGGCAGCATCATCCGCAAAGAACTCCAGGAATGGATCGGCGAAGAACTCCGCAAGATGGGCTACACCGATGTCTATACACCCCACATCGGGAAGCTCGGGCTTTACAAGACCAGTGGTCACTTCCCGTACTACGCCGAGAGCCAGTTCACACCCGTTTTCGAGCGAGATTTCCTCCGCGGCGTCGCAGATGAAGGCTGCTCGTGCAGCGATCTGGCCAACATGCTTCAAGAGGGCGATGTCGACGGGTACCTGCTCAAGCCGATGAACTGCCCGCACCACATCAAGATCTACGCGAGCCAGCCTCACAGCTACAAGGAGCTTCCGATTCGGCTCAGCGAATTCGGAACGGTGTACCGGTGGGAGCAATCCGGCGAGTTGTCGGGTCTCACCCGTGTTCGGAGCTTTACGGTCGATGATGCGCACCTGTTCTGCCGGGAGGACCAGGTCGCCGACGAGGTCGCCGGCTGCCTGAAGCTGGTCAAGATCGCACTGGAAACGCTCGGGATGGATGACTTCCGTGTACGGGTTGGTTTGCGCGATCCGGATTCGAGCAAATACGTCGGCGAGCCCGAGAACTGGGACCGCGCCGAGCAGGCGTGCAAGGATGCAGCCGCGAGCATCGGCGCCAAGGTTTCGGAAGAGGAGGGCGAAGCCGCTTTTTACGGCCCGAAAATCGACTTTGTCGTCAAAGATGTCATCGGCCGCGAGTGGCAGCTCGGCACGGTGCAGGTGGATTACAATTTGCCTCAACGGTTTGAACTTGAATACATCGGCAGCGACAACCATCGGCACCGGCCGGTGATGATCCACCGGGCACCGTTCGGATCAATGGAACGGTTCGTCGGCGTGCTGATCGAACACTTTGCGGGCGCCTTCCCGGCGTGGCTCAGCCCGGAGCAGGTGCGGGTGCTGCCGATCAGCGAAAAATCAACGGCGTATGCGCACGCTGTCAACGAAAAGCTGGTCGCGGCGAGTGTCCGTTCGAGTGTGGACGATTCCAACGAACGTGTGCAAGCGAAGATCAAGGACGGCTCGGCGTGGAAAGTGCCCTACCTGCTGGTGGTCGGCCCTCGAGACGCCGAAGCCGGTGCTGTTTCGGTTCGGGCATTCGGGATTGAAAAGGATCTCGGCGCCATGCCGGTGGATGAGTTCGTGGCGGCGATCAAAGAGGAAATCTCAACCAAGGGCAAGACCCGTGTGCAGGATCGGTTCGCTGCGAAGGTCTGATCGACTCGTGCAATCACCACGATCCAAACCCGAAGAAGGGCTTGACTGAGAGGGGGCTTCGACCGTGGGCAACCAGTACCGGGTGCATGGCCGAGACGGTGAGACCGTCGTTACCAAAGTCTTCGAGGCGGAGACGGGCGATGGGGCCCGCGCGATGGCCGAGGCGATCGGCCTTGAAGTGATTGCGATCGAGGTTGTGCGAGAGGAAGGCCTGAAGAGCGCCCCCGTTGGCGATCCGCTTGGAGGGTCGGTTCACATTGATTCAGGCCGCGCCCCGCTCGGCCCGGAAGAACCCATCTGGGAAGATTCGCCGAGCCAGTGGATCAATTTCTGGTGGTATCTGTCGTGCCTGCTGGTGCTGCCGATCCCGCTGGCGATCTGGAAGGGGATTGTGGTTTCTCGGACGGATTATTCGGTGTCGACGCAAAGGCTGCGCTGCGAGACGGGAGTCTTCAACCGCGATCTTGAAGAGATCGAGCTCTATCGGATCAAGGACACGAAGCTCCTGCGTTCATTCCTGCAGAGGCTCCTTCGCCGAGGCACGATTGTCGTATTGTCGTCCGATGAATCACTCCCGACGCTGGTGATCCCGTGGATCAAGGATGCCCACGAAGTCCGCGAGATGATTCGGCAGAACGTCGAGAAGGTCCGCCGGGCGAGGGGCGTGCGCGAGCTGGATGTCAACTGAGCACCCCGCCTGCTCAGCCGGTGATGGCGTACTTGGTGACATACCACCCGGAAGCCGCCAGAGCAACGCCGAAGATGACATTGGCGAGAATGTTTGTGATGGCCAGGCCCGGGAAGCCGTCGCGGTAGAGTTCGAAGGTGTCGAAGCCGAAGGTTGAGAACGTGGTGAACGAGCCGAGGAAACCGGCGACAAGGAAAAGCCTGGCGCGATCATCGGTCTCGCCCCGAACGAGATAGAGATAGAGCACCATCCCGAGAAAGAAACACCCGACGAGATTGCACGCGAGCACGCCAAAGGGAAATCGATGCCCGAGCCGGCCGAGGATGGGACCGGTCACCAGAAATCTGGCCAGCGCTCCGGAAGCGCCGCCGGCAGCGATAAGCAGCGTGTTGATCAGCGTCTGTGGCATGCCTTGAAGCGTAGCAACGCATTGGATTCGTATGCAAGCCGGGTTCCGACATGGCGGCGGACAGGTACTATTCTCTGAGCCACCAGAATGGCCGGCGTTTCCGACGGGCGGAAATGGGAAGCTCTGCCTTGGCTTTGGCGATGACCTCCATCGCTTCGTCCGGATCATCGGTGAAGGTCACGTAGTTCAGATCCTCCGGGCTGATGGCTCCGGCCTCGACAAGGTTGAACCGGGCAAAGTCCACGATCGGCTGCCAGTACGCCTTCCCCATGAGCACGATCGGAAACCGCTGGATCTTTCCGGTCTGCATGAGGACGAGCGTCTCGAAGACTTCATCGAGCGTGCCGAAGCCGCCGGGCATGACGACGAAAGCGAACGAGTATTTCACAAGCATGACCTTGCGAATAAAGAAATACCTGAATTCTACGAATTTATCGAGATACGGATTCGGTTTCTGCTCATGGGGCAACTCGATGTTGCACCCGATGGATCGGCCGTTGGCATCCTTGGCGCCGCGGTTGGCGGCCTCCATGATCCCGGGCCCGCCGCCGGTCATCACGGCAAGGTCCTCTTGGGCGATGCGTCGGCCCATCTCCCGGGCCAGTTTGTAGTATTCCGTGCCGTGGTTGAACCGCGCCGAGCCAAAGACCGTCACGCAGGGGCCGACAAAGTGAAGCGCCCGAAAGCCCTTGATGAACTCCAACGCAATGCGGACAACCCGAGCGGACTCGGACCGGCGGAACGATGGACCCGCAAGAAACTCGTGCTCATCCGGGCAGCATGAAACCTTGCCCCACGGCTTCGGGTCGTCGATGACGTCTTCCATGGTGACCTTTCGGGGTTGACCTCGAGAACCCGGCGGCATCCGCACGTTCGGGCGCATATTCTACACCTAGAAGTCCACCATTCGCCAGGAGGTTTCGCATGGCTTTTGATCCGGTTCAGTCATTGTCCTCCGCCCGGCATGAATTCGGCGAGCACGGCGGAGTCAACATGTCGATCGAGGCCTCGACCACCTTCACCGTGCTCGACCCCGATGTCATGCCCGAGATCTTCCAGGGCGAACTCGGACCCGAAGCCCAGCACAAAGGCTCGGGCGGCTGCTACCTCTATGGACGACACTTCAACCCGACCGTCTACGTCCTCGGTCGATACGTCTCGGCGATCGAGGGCACGGAATCCGGCTACGCCTGCGCCAGCGGCATGGCTGCGATCAGCGGCTCGATCATGCAGTGCTGCGAGCCGGGCGATGAAGTCGTGGCATCGAACACGATCTACGGCGGCACCTTCGCCTTTCTCAAAGATTACCTCCCCGTCAAGACGGGCGTCAAAACCACGTTCGTGGATATCACCGACCACGATGCGGTGCGCAACGCCATCACGGATCGAACAAAGGTCGTCTTTACCGAAACAATGAGCAATCCGACGCTGACCGTCTGCGATATCCCGGCGGTTGCCGAAATCGCCCACGCACACAATGCCAAACTGATCGTCGACAACACCTTTACACCGATGATCGTCAGCCCCGCGATTCACGGCGCCGACGTCGTCGTCCACAGCATCACCAAATTCATCAGCGGCTCGTCCGACATTATCGCGGGATGCATCTGTGGCAGCACCGAGTTTCTGCTCGATCTGATGGACCTTCACACGGGCTCACTCATGCTGCTCGGGCCAACCATGGACCCTCGGATCGCCTTCGAGCTCAGCACGCGACTCCCACACCTCGGGCTGCGCGTTCGAGAGCACAGCCGACGCGCCCTCACATTCGCCCAACGACTTGAAGATCGCGGTGTTTCCGTCATCTATCCGGGACTTGAATCTCACCCGCATCACAAGACACTTGTCAAAATTATGAACGAGGGCTTCGGCTTCGGTGGTCTGCTCGGGATCGACACGGGCTCACGCGAGAAGGCATTTGAACTGCTGGAATACCTGCAAAACGTCGAGCGTTTCGGGTTTCTGGCGGTCAGCCTCGGCTTCTTCGACACGCTCATGTCGGCCTCCGCCGCCTCGACCAGCAGTGAACTCAGTGATGAGGAACTCGAAGCCGCCGGGATCTCTCCCGGGCTTGTCCGCCTGAGCATCGGCTACACCAACGATCTCGAAGTCCGATGGGAACAGCTCGAACGTGGTTTACGAAAAATAGGATTGTTGAAATAAGTCATGGGCCCGTGGCGGAACTGGCAGACGCGACGGACTTAAAATCCGTTTGGGGGAAACCCCAGTGTGGGTTCAAGTCCCACCGGGCCCATTGGAGTGTTCACCCGTTTGCCGGAGCCGATTTGTGTCCAACGTGCAGATGATGATCAATACCCTTCTCGGCCAGGCCGCCGAGGCATGGAACCGGGGCGACATTCCGGCTGCAGAGCAGGCGGTTCAGCAGATTCTCCGGATCAAACCCAACCATGCCGGAGCACTCCAACGTTTGGCCACCATCTACCAGTTCCGTGGCGACACGAGCAAGGCGTTGATTTATCTTAAAAAATCAGCCAAATCTGCACCTGCCGATGGCAATCTCCAGCTGGCGCTGGCCGGCATGCACGAGCAGGAGGGTGACGGGCCCGGCGCGATCGCCGCGTATCGAAAGGCTGCCGCCTTATTGCCCGACGAACCGCGTGGTCTTTGCGGCGAAGCGTCTGTTCTCGAGCGCATGCACCTGCTCGACGAAGCGAATGAGGCGGCTTTGCGAGCTGTTGATCGGTTCCCGAAATCTCCGATAGCCGCGACCATCCTGGCCAGGATCCAGCGACGGTTGGGCAATACGGATCGGGCTCGCCAACTTCTGGAGCGCACGCTCGATCAGCCGGGCCTGCAAGCCACGGATGAATACCCGGCCGCCTTCGAGTATGCCAAGCTACTCGATACATTGGGGGAATATGACCGGGCATTCCGAGCGTTTTTCCGGGCCAATGCCGCCCAGACCCGTGCCACTGGTTCGCAGGCGTTGGCCGAGGACCCCGCGGTCAGAATGTGCGAGGACATCCGGACGTTCTCGAACAATGACTTCGCCTCATGGCGACAAGCCGCCAAGCCGATGCCCGAGCGGATCGCGTTCCTCTTCGGCTTCCCGCGTTCCGGCACCACAATGACCGACCGCATCCTCGGCGCACACGAGGATGTCGTCATCATCGAAGAGCAGCCGACAATCCGGGCCATGCACGGTGCGCTGGGGCGAGTATCACCCGAACTCAAACCAATCCCCGAGCTGTATCCCACGCTGAACACCGATCACATCGAGCTCCTCCGTGAAGCCTATCGCCAGGCGGTCCGTCAACGGCTCAGCAGCAAAGATGCCCGGCGGTGGAAGGAGGGCAAACTGCTCGTGCTCGACAAGTTCCCGCTTCAGATCACGTCGATCGCGACGATCTCGCGCGTGTTGCCGGACGCCAAGGTGCTCGTGGCACTGCGCGACCCACGGGATGTCTGCCTGAGCTGTTTCATGCAGCTCTTCAGTCTGAATCGTTCAATGGTTCAACTTTTGGATTTGCAAAGAACAGTTTCATACTACAACCGGGTGATGTCGATGTGGGCCGATGTTCGCGATCGACTGGCGCTGGATTGGCTCGAAGTGCGATACGAGGACACCGTTGCCGACTTTGCCGCCCAGACAGCCCGCGTGCTCGCGTTTCTCGGGCTCGATCCTTCGGCGGACCTCAGCGAATTCCACCGGCACGAGCCGGGCACACTCATCTCGACGCCCAGCTACGAAGCGGTCAGCAAACCCATCAACGACAAGGCGATCGGCCGATGGAAAAACTACCGCGAACACATCCCGGAACTGATCGAAGCGCTCCGCCCGTTGGTTGAACGCTTCGGGTACGAATCAGACGCTGTCTGACCGCCCGGCAAGCCCATCCTGCAACGGCCCGATGTGCCTGGCGTAGTGCTCTCGCCGGCCGACCGATGATGTGTAAATCGGCCGGCGGACCTGGTCATTGCTTGCGGTCCGGGCTGCAGCTTTGACCTCGTGAAACCGCAGGCACGCGTCCTCCCATTCGAGCCCGGCATACCCGACAATCTGCTTTCCCACAACCTCGGTATCCTGAACAATACGTTCATACTCGACCGTATGAATCGACACGCCAAGATCGTCGGCCAGCGATGCCCAATGGGCCATCATCCGTTGGTAGTCCGCGTAAAATCGGCCCAGATGGTTCAGGTCGTGGATGTGCGGATGCGAACCCGCAAAGAACTGGAAATAGTTCGAAAGGCAGGTGTCCACCGGATCGCGGACGGTGTGGATGATCGAAGCGCCCGGAAACATCGAGGCGATCAGCGGGATGTAGAAAAAATTATACGGCTGTTTGTCCGTCAACACTTCCGCATCGGCGCCACCAAGTCGATGACGAACCGTCTCGATTGCATCCAAATACCCAGCGCGTGAGTCCTGTACAAATGTTTGATCGATTCGCTCTGGATGAACGAGCATGGGCCGGTCTTTGGTCGGCGTCGATTCGAGCGATGCCGCGATCTGCCGAAGCATCGGCTGCTCGCCGCACGCCAGAGCCCTGCTGTGCGCCCCGATGATCCGCTCAACAAGGCTCGTGCCCGACCTCGGCATCCCGAGCACGAAGACGATCCGGCGCTGGCTCTCGCCCGACTCTGCCTTGGGGATCACCCTCGCCCGCTCCGGTGTCCAAGCCGCGATGACAGCATCAACGCGCTGCGAGTGCTGCTGAGGGTCGTATTCAGGCTTCAATAGTTGCTGGGCCTCGTGAAACGCCGCGAAGGCCTCGTCGTAGTGTCCGAGCCGATCGTTCAGTTCGCCAAGCCGGCGCAGCAACACGCGCCGGCCCTGCACGGGGATCGTCGGGTCGCTGCGAAACCGTGAGAGGAGCACGATCGCATCCTCCTCCTGCCCGGTGGCCAGAGCGAGACGGGCATACACCAACCCCACCCCGACTTCGCTCGACGCACCGGCTCGAAGCATCGCGACGAGCGGCGCCAGGACGGCCTGCGCGGTCTCGTAGTTGCCCTGATCCATGTGCCAGGCTGCGATCTGACGAACAGCGTGCGGATGGGCCGGATCGATCTCGACCGCCTGACGCAGCAGTTCCAGCGCTTCGCCGGCCCGACCATCCCGGCGGTACATGGTCGCCAGTTCGATGCGTGTTTCTATGTCTTTGGGCGCCAGTTTGAGCACGCGGAGAAACGTGCGCTCGGCGGGGCCGAACCGCCCGAGCGCTGCGAGGCTTCGACCTGCGATGCGCTGAATCGACGCATCCTGCGAAACAAAGACCGGGTCCGCCCGCCGAATCTGCTCGCACAGGTCCATTGCCCGCTGCCACTGGCATTGCTCGGCGCATGTGTGCGCCTGCTGGATCAATCGTTCGATGTGTGGGTTGAAATGCACAGCCTGATCCTAGGGCACCGCATCCGTTTCGTCAGGCGAGGTCACATCGTCATCATCAAAGAGGATGCGCGTGGCCGGCGTTTCGAGATCATCCATCTGCCCGGTTTTCACCGTCCACATGAACGCAGCCACACCGATCGCCGCGAGCAGCAGCGCCATCGGGATGACAATCCAGAGCACACTCATCGGGAGGATTCCGGGGCCTCGAACGTCCGGGCGTGCAGCGCCAGGCCCAGAACTGTAAGGGAGCTGACGGGCATCAGCACAGCCGCGACCAGCGGCGAGAGCACGCCCGCCATCGCCAGTCCTGCTGCGATCACGTTGTATCCGAGCGAGACGCCGAGGCAGAGTTTGATCGCGGCGACCGTGCGACCCGCCCCACGGATCAGATCGGGCAGCAGGCCGAGGTCAGGCCTGAGAAAATAGGCATGGGCTGCAGCGAGCGAGGCCTCAGCGCCGCCACGAACCGCGACACCGAACGAGGCGCGGACCAATGCCGAGGCATCGTTCACCCCGTCGCCGACCATCACCACGGGGCTGTTCTTTTTGTGCCTCTCGACGCATTCCGCCTTGGCCGTCGGGCTCATGCCCCCGTGCGCCATTTCCGGCTCGATGCCGAGCGTGTCGGCCACCGCATCGACAACATCCTGCCGATCGCCGGAAACAATCCCGACACGCCAGCCGGCCGAGCGGAGACGATCAACGGTGGATGCGGATTCCGAACGGAGCTCGTCGCCGAGCACCGCGACCGCAGCGAGGGTTCCATCCTGAGCGACAAAGACCACGGTGTGACCGAGCTTGGCGCGGGCCTCGGCCTGTTGCTCAAGATCATGGTTCGGTTTGACGCCGAGCGCGTGCATCAACTCCAACGACCCGGCAGCAAGCCGATGCCCATCAACCATGCCGACCACACCCAGCCCAACTCGATGATCCACCGCTTCAACATGGTGCTGTACGGGCTCTCGGGCGGGATCTCGCTCGGCAAGCAGGCGGGCAATCGGATGCATCGAGCCCGCTTCAAGAGCGGCGACCTTTGATTCAAGTTGCCGATCTCCGATCCAATCGAGTTTCGTAAACCGCCCGATCGTCAGCGTACCGGTTTTGTCGAAGAGCACAACGCCCGGACGAACGACCGACTCGAACTCATCAGCGCCCTTGATCAGCATGCCCATCTTCGCGGCGCGACCGATCGCAACCGCTGTCACCAGCGGCGTTGCCAAGGCCAGCGCGCACGGGCAGCTCACGATCAGCAGTGCCGTCGCGTGCGCAAACGCGGCTTCAACACCGGACCTCGCCCAGATCAGAAACGTCACCCCGGCAAGCATCACAACGCAGGCAATAAACCACCCGGCAAGGCGGTCCGCCTGCCCGACAACCGGCGTGTGCTCACGGGCGTGGCGTTCGATGTCGCGCATCACCATGCCGAGGCGGGTCTTGTCCCCCACCGCCTCGGCGATCACGCGGATCGGCGCTGAGAGATTGACCGTCCCCGCTGCGAGCCGATCGCCCTGCCCGGCGCGCACGGGGCGCGATTCCCCAGTCAGGATCGACTCATCAAGCGTGGTCATCCCAGAGATGATCACGCCATCCACCGGACATGCCTCGCCCGCACGAACCTCGACCGTCATGCCCGGCTCGACCGAATCAATGGCCATTTCCACAACTGTGCCGGCATCATCGACAACATGCGCAGCGCTCGGTGTGAGCGCAAAGAGCAGGTCCAGCGCATCGGCTGCGGTTCGATGGCCCCGCTGTTGAAACCATCGGCCACAGAGCAACAGAAACACAAGCAGCGAGATCGAATCAAAGTAGATCTCGCCCGAATTGCGGATCGCATTGACCAACCCGGCAACAAGCCCGATCGAGAGCGCCAGCGCGATCGGCATATCGAGGTGCCACGTGCGCGCGCGGATCGCTCCAAGTGCGCCACGAAAAAACACACGCCCCGGCCAGAGCACCGACGCGGTACCCAGGGCGGCGCTGAGCATCCGAAACCCAAACCGGATGCCCTCATCCATCCCCTCGAACATTCCCGCATAGAGAGCGATCGCCAGCAGCATCGCATTGCCGGCCAGGGCCCCGGCTATTGCGATTCGGATCAACGCCTCACGATCGGCCTCCCGCCTGGCGCGGAGTTGGGACGACCGCCCAGCGGGATGAGCCCGGTACCCGAAGTGGTCCAGTGTCTGCGCTATGGTCGAGAGGTCCGCACGGGCCGGGTCCCACGCAAGCGACACGACCGCTCGCCCGAGATCGAGCCGAGACTCGACGAGCCCATCAATCACCATCGGCGTTCGTTCAACGAGCCACACGCACGCGGCGCAGTGCACCCCTTCAAGGTACAGTTCGCAGCGTTCGATTCCCTGCGGATCGGTCTGAATATGCCGGGCGCGGAAGCCCGCATCCGAGAACTCCTCATATTGCCCGCCATCCGACTTGGCCGGCTGCGCGTCACCTCCAAGCCGTTCACGAAGCGCATAATATTCAGACATTCCGGTTGAATTGATCGCCGTCCATGCGGTCCGGCAGGCGTTGCAGCAGAACTGACGGTCCGATCCGGGCTCGACCAGTCCCTTGGGCACGGGCAGGCCACAGTGGATACAACGCACCCGCGTTGCCACGGGCCTTGGTTCAGTGACCGGATTCATCACGCACCGCCTGCCGATCGGGCATGTCCAGCGAAGGCACCACCTGCACCGCATGGTCCGGGCTCGGCATCGGCATCCCCACGCGACCGATCGCCGTCAGGACGCCCATCGTGACGATCACCACCGCCATCATCACCGGCACCGCCCGACGCAGCGCCCCGCTCAGCGCCTGGACGCCGGTCCCGATCGCAATAAGAATCGGAAGCGTTCCGATCCAGAAGACACCCATCGTGATGGCGCCCGCGATCGGGCTCGCGGTTCCCGCAGCAACCAAGGCAAAGGCGTAGAGCCAACCACAGGGAAGCAGGCCCGTCATCAATCCGATGATCAGTGCACGCCGGACCGGAGAAAATGCCGAAGCCAGACGATGCGCCCGGATAAATGCCGACGACATGAACCCCGGCGCCGGCGGCCTCGGAATGCGAACACCCGCGATCCGCAGCAGCGACAGGGTCCCCATCACGATCATCGTGCCCGCCGCAAGCAGGACGGCAGCGCGATGCAACCCGACCGCCTCCCCGCCGAAGTCGATCGCCCGTCCCGCAAAGCCGAACACCGCGCCGATGAGCATGTACACAACCAGCCGCCCGCTGTTGTAGGCAACCTGAAGCTTGAGACGCGAGGGCGCCGAATCATCCTCGAGCCCGACAGCCATGGCGACAAACGCCCCGCACATCCCGGCGCAGTGCAGGCTCCCGAGCACACTGGCCACGAGAACCGCACCGATCAGCGGTACAAGCTCTGCGTTCACGGCGTCGTCCAGCACTCGTTCGTTGACGTAAAGACGGTGCCATTCGATTCAACTCGGAGACGGACCGTCCAGACGCCATCGCGTATGACATCGGCAGCCGCGGAGTATCGGCCGGGCGCGATCGGTACGAGATCAAACTCGACCGGATTGGCCCGACGCGCATGATGAAAGGCAAAGGCGTGCACTGCATCCGCCGAGATCGGTTGGCCCTGACGATCTCGGATCAGCACCGTCACGACCCGTTTCCCATGCGGATCGAGCTCCGGCGAGAATTCGACCGTGCTCTCCCACCCCAGTTCCTCATTGAGCCTCATCTGCTCGGCGGTCTGGTCCCAGGCGATGGCCTTGGCGTAATAGTCCTCTTCAACGCCGAAGGATGGATCATTGCTGGCCAGCGTGATCGTCACCACCACGATCGTCATGCTCATCGCGAGCAACGCGAACACAAGCCCCGGAAAGGGCCACCAAGCGCGCCAACCCGTACGAATCGGCGCTTCTGTCTCATCCATCGCCATCACCCTTGCTCTCGGCCTGTGCATTGGCCGGACCCATCATGCGGTACTGTATCAGCTTCTCGAAGCCCTTCCCATCGCTGACCTTGATCGTCACCATCCGGGGACCATCGGGAAAGGCCGAAACAGGGGCCTCGAGCAACATCGGGCGTTCGACCGTTTCCTGGGGCCCGACGATGTACTCGTCACCCGAGGCCACGACCGTCCCGCCCTCGATATCAACCAGTTCGAGCGTGTACGACGCAACCGTCGGCGTGCGATTCTGGATTTTCACATTCACCGCGTTGGTCACCGTGCCATCGTCCATGACTGTAAACGGCGCGCCATAGCTGCGCATGATCGTGACAAAGGCAGGCGATCTTGTCACCCAGACAAAGGCAAACAACGACGCCAGGACAAGAATGACCAGCGGGTACAGCATCGTCCGAGGCCGGAGCAGGCTGGTCTTGTGATGCTCGAGTACCGAGGCCTGCGAGCCGTAGCGGATCAGTCCGCGGGGCCGACCGATCTTGTCCATGATGCTGTCGCACGCGTCGATGCACTGGGCGCAGTTGACACATTCGAGCTGGAGCCCGTCGCGGATGTCGATCCCGGTCGGACAGGTCGTCACACACATCTTGCAGTCGATACAGTCACCCTGCTTCTGTTCCAACCCATCGCCCGAAACGACCTTCAGCCCGATGTCGCCCGTGGGCTTGCTCGATCTCTTCTTCTTGCCCCTCGGCTCGCCGCGGACGGAGTCGTAGATGATGATCAGCGAGTTCTTGTCCAGCATCACGGATTGGAATCGGCCATACGGACAAGCGACGATGCACAGCTGTTCTCTGAAAAATCCGAAATCGAACATCATGAAGAACGTCACCACCGCGACCACAAGAAACGGGATCGGATGGTCCAGAGGCGACCGCTGCATCCACTGAAAGAGATTGTCCGTGCCCACAAAGTATGCGATGAACGTGTTGGCCAGAAAGAACGAAAGAACCAGATACACGAGAAACTTCGCCGGCTTGCGCCAGGCACCCTTCTTTGGCTTGTGCCCCGGCGCCCCCTCGAAGAACCGCTCGATGGGACGGTAAACGAACTCGAGGTAGACGGTCTGCGGACAGGCCCAGCCGCACCAGACCCGTCCGAACATCGCGGTCAGGAAGAAAATACTCAGGAACGTGATCAGCCCCAGCAGGGCCAATAGGAGCGTGTCGGTCGGGTAGAGTGTCGTGCCGAAGAATGTGAACTCACGATGCAGCAGGTCGATCAGAATCGGCGGCTTGCCCGCGATCCGCAGGTGAGGCAGAACCGTGAAAAAAATGATCAGCACATACGCCACGATCCGGCGTCGGAACAGAAACCGCCCCGGAGATACTCTGGGTTTGAGCCATCGTCTCGAGCCGTCGGCGTTCAGCGTTGAGAGGACACGTTCATCCGCGGTCGGGGCATTTGACATGGTGTATTCTTCGGGTCGGCCGACCCGCGATCACTCCCGCTGGTTGGAAATATTCCACAAAATACTCACAAATCCAAGCCCGCTCGTCTTATCCGTCGCTGGATTCCGCTTCATCGGGTGATGCCTCGGCCGGCGGCGGAACATCCGGCCAGGGCTCCATGAGCTCGCCCTCCGGTGGCTTGGGCACCAGCGGTGTCGTGCCCCGTAGCGATGCCACATATGCCGAGAGCAGCACGATGTCGTTCTGCTGGAATCGCTGCCCCCACGCCGGCATGGCGCCGCTGCCCGCACCATTGGCGATCACCAGTGGGATGTCACCGATCGTTTTCAGATTCTTCCCGTAATCGTCACAGAAGTTCGGGCCGACCACACCCCCGCCGTCCGGACCGTGGCACGACACGCAGTTGGCCTTGAAGAGCCCCTTGGCGTAGTCCATCCACTGCTTGCTCTGGGCGTATGACGCGATTGTTTCGGGTGTCGGCTCGAGCTCGAGACCCTCAAATCTGAGCTTCGTCCATTTCAGCTGCGCTTGTTCCAACTCCTGCTCGGGCGTCGGGACGTACGGGCTGGCGATCGACATGAAGATGTACACGATGCCGAACAGGATGAAGAAGAAGAACAGGAAGTTCCACCACCCCGGCGTGGGGTTGTCGAACTCCTTGATGCCGTCATACTCGTGATCGAGAATCTGCGGGTCATGCGCCATGTTTCTGATCCTTACTGAATCGAACCGGGTCTGTCTCGTCATCGTCCAGAGGAAGCTTTGCGATCTCGTCGGCATCATCCCGATCCATGAAAAGCACCCTGACGACAACCGATGCAAACACGATCAGAAAGATGATCAGGCCGATCTCCGCGTACGCATCGAGACGGAGCGAGCTCATGATGTCAGTCAGCCTCATGAGTTCCCCCTTCATCGCTCAGCTCGGCAGTCTCGGCCGGCGCCTCCGGTGCCGGCGGCGTCGCGTAGAGATCCGTCCCGAGCCGCTTGAGGTACGCGATCAACGCCACGACCTTCTTGTTCTCAAGATCATCCACGATCGGGGCTCCACGCGACTGGTCGCGGATCTCCTGCGCCACCTGCGCTGCCTGTTCGCGAGCCATCTCCTCGGCGTTCTTCACCGCCTCACCGTACGGCACGCCGATCATCGCCAACGCCTGCACGCGGGGCTGGACCTGATTAAAGTCCAGATCCTCGTGAATCAGGTGCTTGAAGCTCGGCATCAGCGAACCCTCGCGGAAAATCTGCGGGTCTTCGAAGTGGGCGTAGTGCCAGTACGCATTCGGATTGCTTACGCCCTCACGCGCCAAATCCGGCCCGATCCGCCGACTCCCCCACTGGAACGGATGATCATACACGAACTCGCCCGGTTTCGAATATTCACCGTAACGCGAAATCTCTGAATAGAACGGACGAATCATCTGCGAGTGACAGTTGTAGCACCCCTCCGCAATATAGATGTCCCGCCCAACAACCTCCAGAGGCGAGTACGGCTGGACACTCGCGATCGAAGGCACGTTCGACTTGATCAGGAACGTCGGAATAATCTCAAACAGGGAAGCCACCCCGACCGCGATCACCACCCAGACCGTGAACCGCACGGGCAAACGCTCCCAACGTCGGTGCCACTGCCCCTGCAGGAAGCGATCGCCGGCATGCCCGAGCTCCGTGTTGGCGGTGAGCCTCGACTGCGGCGGCGGACCATCGTCATAGTGCTTGGATAGCGCCGGGGCCTGATGCACCTCCACCTCATACTTCGAGGGCCTGGCCTTCCAGGTCATGAAGAGGTTGTACGCCCCGAGCAGAGCGCTGCCGAGGAAGATCGTGCCCCCGACCGCCCGGATCACATAGAACGGCATCAACACCCGGACCGTCTCGAGAAAGTCCGGATACTTCAGCTGCCCCGTCTCGTTGAACGCCCGCCACATCAACCCCTGCGTGATCCCCGCGGTGTAGATCGAGATGATGTACAGCAGAATGCCCACCGTCCCGAGCCAGAAGTGCATCGTGGCCAATTTCTCGGAATACAGCTTCTTGGTTTGGAACAACCTCGGAGCAAGCCAGTAGAGCATCCCGAACGTCATGAACGAGTTCCACCCGAGCGTGCCCGCATGGACGTGCGCAATCGTCCAGTCCGTATAGTGGCTGAGCGAGTTCACCGTTCGGATCGAGAGCATCGGGCCCTCGAATGTGGACATCCCATAGAACGTCACACCCACGACGAAAAACTTGAGCACCGGATCGGCAGCAACCTTGTTCCACGCCCCCCGCAGCGTCAGCAGGCCGTTGATCATCCCGCCCCACGAGGGCATCCACAGCATCAGGCTGAATGCCATCCCCAGCGCCGAGGCCCACTGCGGCAAGGCCGTGTAGTGCAGGTGGTGAGGCCCCGCCCAGATGTAAATGAAAACAAGGCTCCAGAAGTGGATAATCGAAAGCTTGTAGCTGAACACCGGCCGATTCGCAGCCTTGGGAAGAAAGTAATACATCAGCCCGAGGAAGGGCGTCGTCAGAAAGAAAGCCACCGCGTTGTGACCATACCACCACTGCATGAATGCATCCTGCACACCCGCATAGAGCGGATAGCTCTTCATCAGATTCGACACACTGGAAACATGGCCGGTCTTGATGAACTCGACCACACCCACGGGAATCCAGAGGTTGTTGAAGACATGCAGAATCGTCACCGTGACGATACTGGCGATGTAGAACCACAGCGCGACGTACATGTGCCGCTCTCGCCGATGGATCAGCGTCATCAGGAAGTTGGTGCCGAAGAACCCGAGCCAGACGACCGCGATCGCCAGGTCGATGGGCCACTCCAGCTCGGCGTATTCCTTCGACTGGGTGATCCCGAGCGGGAGAGTAATCGCCGCGCTGACGATGATGAGCTGCCAGCCCCAGAAATGCAGCTTGCTCAGCGTGTCCGACCACATTCGGCACTTGCACAGCCTCTGGGTCGAGTAATACACCGCTGTAAAAATCGCGTTGCCGGCAAAGGCGAAGATCGCCGCATTCGTGTGCAGCGGGCGGAGCCGGCCAAACGCCACCTCAGGGATCACATTCGCCGCGGGCCAGGCCAGTTCGACCGCGATGATCACACCGACCAAAAAGGCCACAAGACCCCAGATCAGCGTGGCCCAGAAAAACTTGCGGACAATCGCATCGTCATAGCTGAAGCTCTCGAGGTGCGGGGCCTGAGCCCCGGCATCGGCCTGGAGTGATGTCATTGAGCGAACTCCCTCGGTGTCCGGACACGGACCCGTATGAACACCGTATCGGATTTTCCTGCTCCGGGCTCTGAGGCAAAATCCGCCCGGGAGCTGCAACCAGCGTCGAAATTTATGATATGTTTATGCTCATATCGACCACCGTCAACTGTGAAGCCCACGTTCCTGGAACATTTCCACCAAGTTCCGAAACTCACGCTCGCATCACTCATCAGCCAAAATGGTCGTGGAAGGACGATCGTGTTTACGAAAACGACAGAATACGCACTCCGGGCAGCCGTTTGCATTGCCCAATCCGATCGGCGAAAGACATCAACCGAAATCGCCGAGCAGACTCATGTTCCTGTGCGCTACATGTCCAAGGTTCTGCAAACACTGACCGAGGCGGAACTCATCGAATCGCAACGCGGGCCCTCCGGCGGGTTCTGGCTCTCCAGGCCGGCCGAGGAAATCTCCCTCCTCGATGTCGTCCAGTGCATCCAGCCCATCGAACGCATCACCCACTGCCCGATCGACCTGCCCGAGCACGCCGACGAGCTCTGTCCGCTTCACATCGCGCTGGACGAGCTGGCAGCCATGGCCCGGGAGAAACTCGCGGGTATCGCCCTTTCCGAGCTGACCGATACCTCGATCGTGCCGCTCGGGCTGACGATCAACCGTCAGCCGCCGGACGAAGTCTGATCCGCGTCAAAATCGATCCCGTTCCACCGGGCGATCCAGATCTGGCTCGAAGGCTTGCCCTTGGAATCGCGGTCATCGCCCCGCTGGGCGGTCCACATCATCCACTGCCCATCCCGGCTGAACACCGGCAACCCGTCAAACCCGGACGTAAACGTCACACGCACCGGCTCGGCCACCCTGCCCGGGTCCTCCGAATCGAACGGAACCGCAAAAATCTCATAGTTCCGATGGCTCACCCGGCTCGATGCAAAAAGCAGATACTTCCCAGAAGGATGCCAATATGGCGCCCAATTGACATCCGCGTCATCCGTCAGCCGATACTCCTGTTCGATCCCGGTGATCGCTCCCGAATCGTCGTAGGCGAGCCTCCCAACGTATAACTGCAACAGGTTGTCGCCCCGGCGATCGGATCGGTAGCAGATCCACTTGGCGTCGGGCGAAAAAAACGGCCCGCCGTCGTAGCCGGGCTGGACAACCAAAGGCGTGTGCGTCCCCGTCTCCGTGTCGTACACCCAGAGATCCGCATCTGCCTTGCCCTGCTCATCCGATTTTTCATTGTCAACCTGCGAATACAGAATGTGCCGAGCATCGGGTGAGTACGAACACTCCGCAGTGTAGCCCGGCCTCTCGAAAACAAGATCGCCCGTCTCGCCTGACAACTCACCCGATGATGATTCAACCCGGTATGAGCCGTGAACAATCTCCATCTCATTCGGAAAAGCCCAGCGGTACCGACCCGAGCCCCGCTGGTAACCCGGCTGCTCGGTCTCGCTCGGCGGCACCAGGGTCGAGCCGAAAATCACCTTCCCCGGATGAATCGGATCGAACCAGCCGCAGGTGTTGGCCGACCCATCAGGACTGATCCGGGCCGTATGGTGCAGGCCATCCGAACGGAGCTCGGCGATGTACATGCTGTAATGCGGGCTCGGCTCCACGCCCTCGCCCGGATTCGGCACCGCCTGAAAGATCACCAGGCTGCCATCGGGTGAGAAATACGCCTCGCCCGCCTTGGCAAAGTCATCCGCAAAGGTGAGCTGCCGAATATCCGCGAGGTACCGACCCTCGGCCTCAGGATCAGACTGAACCCGATCCGAACCGGGCTGGGCCAACGTCAGACAGGCAGCAACAGCGAGCGAAAGCATGACGAAACCTCCTCTGTGTGGTAATTGAGACTAGGACGCAAGTACGCTCCATGTCTCCGCGAGGCCTAGTATTGCTCCGCTCGGGTGGAATTGGCCCCCCCGGCAACCACACCACGGCGCATCCAAGGCTCTGACCGGCCGGGTGCCCCAGCCACGGAGAAATACAATGGTCAAGCTTCGTTTCCAGCGTCACGGACGCACCCACCGCCCCTTCTACCGCCTCGTCGCCGTCGATGCCCGCTTCAAACGCAACGGCAAATACCTCGAGCGTCTCGGCTGGTTCAACCCCACACCAGGGCCCGGCGAGCAGGATGTCGAACTCAACGGCGAACGCATCAAATACTGGCTCGGCGTCGGCGCCCAGCCCTCCGACACCGTCCGAGACCTGCTGGCCAAGCACGACCTGCTTACCCCGAAACTCGCCAAGGCGCGCGAGATGGACCGCAAAATGGCCAACGTCAGGCGTGAGAAAAAAGAGGCGGCCGCGGCTGCTGCAGCCGCTGCGGCACCCGCCTCGGACGACGAATAAACATCTGACGGCATTTCCAACCCGATTCAATACAAGATGCCCGCGTGCCCGCGCACGCGGCTCTTTTTTCATATTGACCCCGGCATCCCCATCCAACGACCCCGCGGTACCCTTCTGGTGATGCGCTTCGATATCCTCACAACCTTTCCAGAGATGTTCACCACCGAGGCGCCCGGCGCGCTCGGCATCTCCATCCCGATGCGGGCACGCGAGGCCGGCATCGTCGAGTGGCACGCGACCAACATCCGCGACTTCGCGGACAACAAGCACGCAAAGACAGACGATCGGCCCTTCGGCGGCGGGCCGGGAATGGTCATGTCATGCCAGCCGCTCTGGGATGCGGTCGTCGCTGCGGAGGCGCTCGATCCACGCCCCGCGACACGCATCCTGCTTTCGCCTCAGGGCACCCCGCTGAACCAGAGACGTGTCGAGCACCTCGCCACCAGGCCCAGGCTGCTGCTGATCTGCGGGCACTACGAGGGCATCGACGAACGCGTCATCCAAAAACTCGACCCCATCGAGATCTCCATCGGTGACTACATCCTCTCAGGCGGCGAACTCGCGGCACTCGTGCTCATGGACGCCATCATCCGTCTGCTCCCGGGTGCCCTCGGCGACGCCCAATCCGCCATTCAGGACAGCTTCGCCGAGCCCCCGACCACCGACGCCAAGGGCGACCGGCTCGACCCCAAACTCCACGCGAAATGGAAGCGGGAGCTGGGCATCCCGGAAGGCGCCCGACTGCTGGACTGCCCCCACTACACCCGCCCGAGGGACTGGCAGGGCTTGCCGATCCCGGACATTCTCCTCTCGGGCGACCACGAGGCTATCGCCCGCTGGCGGCTCGAACAGATGCTCACCCGAACCCGTTCCCGCCGACCCGACCTGCTTGAGCCGCAAGACCAGACACCCGATCCGCTGTAGAATCACCCCGATTCCCGGCCTAAAGTCCCGTCCGCGCACCCGGAGAGTGGTTCCGGTGCGGTTTGACAGACCATCCCCTGCGAGAACGATGCCATGGGCACCCAACAACTGCTCGAAAGCCTGACCAACGAGCACCTCAAGAGCGATTTGCCGCACTTTGACGTCGGTGACACGATCAACGTCCATGTGCGCATCGTCGAGGGCGAGAAAGAGCGCATCCAGGTCTACCAGGGCGTGCTGATCAGCCGCAAGGGTCGAGGCATCGAGGAAATGATCACGGTCCGCCGGATCGTCGACAATATCGGCGTCGAGCGGACGTGGCCGATCAACAGCCCGATGATCGCCAAGTTCGAGGTCGTCCGTCGTGGTGATGCCCGCCGAGCCAAGCTCTACTTCCTGCGTGACCGCATCGGCAAGAGCCGCCGCCTGCGCGACCGCCGCCGGGGCATGAAGCACGTCGAAGGCATGAAGACGGTTCACTGAACCCATGGCCAAACAACCACAACCGGCCCGCCTTTCGAGGCGGGCTGTCTTTTTTCCCATCTCGCCCGTCTGACGCGAAACATGAGCCCGTGAACACGCTCCGCTCTCCGGTGATGGGCACGATGCTCGTCCTACCGTTTGCGCATGAAAGCCATCGTCATCACCAAGCAGGGCAACCCCGTCGCGCCCAATATCGAGTACCAAGAGGCTTGGCCGGAACTCGCCGATCCCGGCATCGGACAGGTCCGCATCAAAGCCCTGGCCTCGGCGCTGAACCACATGGACCTCTGGGTCGGGCGAGGCGTGCCGGGGCTTGAACTTTCCTATCCGCGTATCTCAGGCTGCGACGCCTGCGGCACGGTCGAAGCGGTCGGCGCCGGCGTCGATGAGGCATGGATCGGCAAACGTGTCATCGTCAACGCCGCCACGCGCATCGGGATCAAGCCGGACCTCGCCGGCATCCCGGGCAGCACGCTCGCACCGGAGTATGAACTCATCGGCGAACACCACCAGGGCATGCACGCCGAGCGTTTTCTGGTCCCCGCGGACAACCTCGCCCCGGTGCCCGATGACTGCAGCCCGGCCGAGGCTGCGGCATACGGACTCACCATGCTCACCGCCTACTCGATGATGTTCACCAAGGGCGAACTCCGCCCGGGCCAATCTGTGCTCATCACCGGCATCGGCGGCGGGGTCGCCACCAGCGCCCTGGCGCTTGCCAAACACCGGGGCTGCCCCGCCATCGTCACCAGCCGACACCAGTGGAAACTCGACAAGGCGCTCGCCCTCGGCGCCGATTTCGCCATCCTCGACGAGGGACAGGACTGGTCGCGCCAGGTCCGCAAGCTCACCGGCAAGCGGGGCGTCGATATGGTCGTCGATTCCACAGGCAAGGCCACCCATCTGAACTGCATCAAAAGCCTCGCCCGAGGCGGCGCCTACGTCACCCCCGGCTGCACAACCGGGCCCGATGCCACCACCGATCTGGCCCGCATCTTCTGGAACCAACTCCGCCTGCTCGGCTCGACCATGGGCAGCAATGATGAGTTCCGCGAGGTCGTCGCCCTCTTCCGCACCGGCAACGTCCGCCCCGTCGTCGATCAGGTCTTCAAACCCGATCAGGCAGCCAAAGCCTGGCAGCGCCTCGAAGCCGGCGAACAGTTTGGAAAGATCGTCATCGACTGGAGCTGATTCATCCATCGAGCATGAGCCACGCCGACCTCGGGTTGGCCGCCCTGGCACGCGAAATGTCGGGCCCGTCCACACAGGGTTTCACGTCGGCAAGGTACACAAGCGTCGCGTATCGCGCGTTGGCCTTGAACCTCCAGAACGCGCTGTCGCCACGGACAGCGTGATTGATCGATTGCCTCAACCGCACGATCTCCGCGGGTATCAGGTCCTCGTACAGCTCGACCTGCGCCGCCTCCGCCGAGGCGCAGATCGGACCGGATGCGATCTTGAAATACAACCGCTCACCGGCAAAGACCCTGCCGAAGGGCACGATCCGGTTCCGCGTCAGCCTGAGCTCGGCGGTCTTCTCGCCCGAAAGAATCATTTCCGCATATCGTTGGTGAACAATCGGGACGTGGATCACACACCGCTCACTTTGCCCTGAGCCGTTCGATGGTTCCCGTCGTGCTCTTGCCCTCGACCAGATCGATCAGCTCGACCCGCCCGCCGAAGGATTCGACGATCTCATGCCCGACCACCTGCTCCCGGCTGTAGTCGGTGCCCTTGGCCAACACATCGGGCCTGATCGCCTCGATCAATCGGATCGGCGTGTCCTCCGAGAAGGGCACGACCGCATCGACACACCCGAGCGCCCCGAGCACGCGGGCGCGATCCTCGAGCCTGTTGATCGGCCGGCTCTGGCCCTTGAGTCTGCGGATCGAATCATCATCATTGAGCCCGACAATGAGCATAGCGCCGTGGGCCGCCGAGCGTTCGAGCATCGCGATGTGCCCCGCGTGGATGATGTCGAAGCACCCGTTGGTAAAGACAACCTTGCCCCCGGTCTGCCGGACGATGTCCGCTTCGAGCCTCGCCTGCTCGGCGGTGCGGATCTTGCCCTGGAGCTGGCCGCTCTGGCGCAGCACCTCGTGGCGGATGCGCGCCAATGGGATCGGCTTGACCCCGAAAACCTCGACTTCGAGCCCCGCTGCGATGTTCGCCAGCGCCACCGCTTCCGGCATGCCAAGCCCACAGCCGACCCCGGCAGCCAGCCCCGCGAGCACCATGTCGCCCGCCCCGGTCACGTCGTACACCTGCCGGGCGATCGTCGGCACAAGCGTCGGCTCGCCCGCGCGTTCCAGCAGCATCGCTCCGTGCCGATCCAGCGTCACCACAACAGAGTCGAGCTCGCATTCATCCAGCAATCGACGAGCGATGGCGCCGCTCTCATGCTCGCCGGCCGCATCCATCCCTGTCGCGCGCTGGGCCTCGGTCCGATTGGGCGTCAGGCAGGTCGCGCCGCAGTACCGCGAGAAATCCTCGATCGCAGCCGGGTCCACCAGCACCGCGACACCCGCCGACCGTGCCCGGTCGATCACCGCCCGGCAGAGCTCGGCCGAGCACACGCCCTTGCCGTAGTCCTCGATGCACACCACATCCGCATCCGCCAACGCTTCGTCGAATCGCTCCAAGAGCGCCGATGCGATCGGCGCCGAGATTATTTCCTTTGATTCCGTATCCAATCGGAACATTTTCTGCGGATGCCGATGCTGCGCCAACCCGATCAGCGAGCACTTGACCGTCGTGGGTCTGGACTCATCCTCGATCAGGCCGGTTGTGTCGATGCCATCTTGTTCAAGGGCGGATCGCAGCGATCTTCCCGGATCATCTCGCCCAATCACTCCAAAGACCGAAACCCGTCCGCCCAGTGCCGACAGGTTCAGACAGACATTGGCCGCCCCGCCCGCTCGCTGCTCCCGCCGCTGCACATGAAGCACGGGCACCGGAGCATCGTTGGAAAGGCGGTCCGCATCGCCATAGATCAGCTCATCGAGCATCAGATCGCCGACCACGA
>DRKT01000129.1 GCA_011053195.1 Phycisphaerales bacterium
AGTTCGGTCCACGAGCCGCCGCCACCGACGCCCCCGGTCTTGTAGTTGAGCACGGCGTCCATGCCGAGTTTGATGGCCATGATTGATGCCTCCTATTTCACCGACCCGGCCCAGTGCTTGGGCAGGCGGTCTTTGGTCTTGGTCAAGGCCGGTCCCATGAACGGCCGCTTGGGGTATCGCTGTCGCTTGTATCGCCCGCCGAACTCGTGGGCCCGCGCCGACTGGCCCACGATCCGAAAGTCCGGCCCGATGACGACGCGTTGCCTGTTCTTCTCCACCGCGAATCGGATCGCGCTTCGCAGCTGCCCGCGCCGGGTCTTGGGCGGCTTGCCCGGCTCGGCGGGGTTCGGGCTCTTGCGGATGCTGCGCTTGGCGGTCAGTCGGATCGACGCGCCCGCGTGCCCGAGGCTCTCAATGTTCGCCCGGCGTGCCTTGCGGAGCACCTTGGGGATGTCCGAGCGGGTCTTGACTTGGAATCCAATGGCAGCATTCATCTGAGCACCCGGAAAGTAAGAGTGATGATGCTGGTGAACAGACGCTTTTCAGTCAGGTGCTCGGGTGCGAAGACCGGCTCGGTCGCCACCTTGAGCACCGGCACGATGCCGACGCCATCGACCTGCACACGCCCGAGCCGGAAGTGATCTGCGATCTCCTCGGCCAGCGTCATCAACGCATCGGATTCGCTGTCGTCACCCACCTTCTGCTGCACACCGATGTCGATCGCGTAATCGTGCTGGTTCTGGTTCCGGCTCGAGGCGAGGACTTCGATCCCCTTGGGCACGACCGAGACATGCAGGTCCGTCATCTCGGGCAGGTCGAATACCGGCTGGTAGTGCCGCTCGGCGGTGAGTGTCTGGCTGAACGATGCGCTGTTCAACGATTCGACGACCGCATCGGCAATGGCGATGAGCGTGCTCATGGTTCACCTCCTGCTTGGCTGTGCGAGCGACCGTTGAGTCGGCCTTCGAGATAGGACACCCGGCGTTCAATCGAGTAGATGTCGCTGCGCAGGCTTCGGATCTCCACGGTCAGGCTGTCGAGCTGCCGACCGACCTGATCGAGTTTCGTGGTGACCACGCCCCACTGAACGGTCAACGCCAAGACGCCGATCAAGGCGGTCAATCCGATCCCGGCCCAGCGGGCCTTTCCATTCGTTGTGTTCGGTTGCGTGTTGATTTGGCTCATGGGGTCGGTTCCGTGGCGATGTGCTTGGTATGGATGCGGAGGGCTTTTCGGTACGGATCGGAGTAGCGGAAGACGGGCTCGTCGCCGGGTGAGAGCACCTCGTAGACGAAGGTGGTCGTGCCGTCGGTTTCGCGGATCTGATCGCCCCGTTTGGGGAGCGTCCCTTGTCCGTCGAGCACAAGGTCGGCCGTACGGATCAGGTAGTCCCGGCTCTCGGTCTTGGTGACGATGCCGAACTCATCCGCTTGCTCGAAGATCGTCCGCCCGATCGTGGTTTGCACCTCAACCGTGCTCGCGCCACGCGCATACGACACGGTCCGCGTCATGTGCTGGTGTCGCTGGTTATCGAGCCAGCTCGCGCCTTTTTCGAGCATGTCGGTCATCGAATCCCCTTACTGACTCATCCGAACACGCACCGTGGTGTCGCTATCGCCCGCCGCAGCGATGCTCCGCCCGATGCGTTTGTTCGCCCCCGACGCACTGTCGGTCGTCGCCTCACCGGCGGACTCGTCCCAGTACACATCGAGCCCCTCGGCGATCGCCGTGCTCGCACCGGTGGCCTTCGGGAAGTCGAAGACACCGACCACTGCCAACGCGCCGAGTGTGTTCGCAGGGATATCGAGCTTGGCGACGCCGACGAGTTCGCCCTGGACGACCACATCGCCCGCCGCGACATCCGACGCGTGTGTGTAGTCGATCGCGTTGCCTTCATGGATGTATGTTGCTGTCATTGCGGTGTTCTCCTCGTCGATGGGCTCTTTGCCATCGAGCTGTCCGGTGTTTGGAAACTGGGTCATGGGTCATTCCCGCTCTGCCTCACTGATCAGGCTTCGCCCTTGCTCTTGACGGCCGCGCGGTGATCCTGCATCGCCACGCCGAAGTCGAAGTAGCCACGCCACTGCATGCCCAGCGTGTTGAAGTCCGTCTCGCCGGATTCGATGGTGGGCGTGCGCTTGCCGCGCAGGTAGGCGATCTCGATGGCTGCAACATCCGCCGGGTTGGCCAGCAAGTACCACGCCTTGGCGCTGCCGCCCGTGATGCCCTGTGCGTTGAGGTAGGGCGAAGCGACCGGCTGCCACTTGCCCGTGTGCGGATTGACCGCGGGCTTGGGCTTGTTGGTGTCCGTGGTTTCATTGACGCGTGTCTCGGTCATGAGCACCTGCGCGGTGACCTTGAGTGACGACGGCACCAGCAGCACCGCGGGCGAGAGCAGGATCGGCTTGCCCTCGGCGTCCGTCTGGTCAAGGAAGACCTGCTCGGCCTGGGTCAGCGCGTCGATCGACAACGCCGTGTCTGCACCCGAGAGGAAGTTGTTGTTCCCCGCGCCGAAGAAGTTCGACGGGTTGGAGAGCAGCAACTCGAAGACGGCCTCCTCGCGCTTGAGCGCCGACATCCGCCCGATCAAGCGCGGAATCTGGAGGAAAGCCCCGAGGTCGTCGTTGATCATCATCTGCCGGGTCAGTGCGATCATTCGCCCGTAGGTCTCGACCTTGTTCGTGAACGCCTGTTCGCTCAAAC
>DRKT01000130.1 GCA_011053195.1 Phycisphaerales bacterium
CGGCGTGCTGGCGCTGCTGCTGGCCGTCCGCCGACGCCTCATCCCCGCAGCCAGGTTCAAGCCGAACCTCTCGACCATCGCCCTCCACGTCGAACACTCGGACCTCGGTTCGACCAATGACCTTGCCGATGTGCTGGCCTCCGGCGTCGCGCTGGCCGACCAGCCCCCCGAACCGGATGAGCCGGAGTCGATCGCTTGGCTCAGGCAAGCCGCCGCGAACGAGGCCGATCAGAAAATCGCCAATGTCAAGCTCGATACGCTGGTCAATACATCCACACTCAAGCACAACGCCGCGGGCCTGCTGGCCTCGATCGCCGTTCTCGCCACACTTGCCATGGTCGCGCCGACGATCAGCGCCACTGCCGCCAAGCGAGCCCTTGTCCCATGGTCCGATGCAGCCTGGCCCAAACGCACCGAGATCGCAGATGCCACACAACCCGAACCCCACGCGCTCGGGTCGTCACTCCCGCTGCGCGCCCTCGTGACGCGCACCAACAAGCCCCTCGGCCAGACACAGGTTGAGGTCGTCTATCGCATTGTCGATCGGGGCGTCGCCTCGCCCTTCCGAAGCGAACCCATGGCCGCCCAGGAAGTCTTTGAAGCGGGCCCCGATGGATCCCACGGCGAGGCCTATGAACGACTCATCGAACCCGCCGTCATCGACGCCAACGACGACAACCCACCCATCCTCGAATACTTCTTCCGCACGCCGGATGATCGCACACCGACGCGGCAGATCGCGCTGATCGACCCGCCGCGCATCGAACAAATCTCCGCCATCGTCTCGCCTCCCGCCTATGCCCCCGAAGGCGCCGAAGTCACCCCTTGGGTCGCGGGCACCATCGACCTCGGAACCGGCCAGGACGCCCGCGCCATTGTCGGCCCCGTGCTCGCCGGCTCGAAAATGATCCTCGATATCCAGCTCAGCAAGCCGGCATCGCTCGCCCAGCCCCCCTTTCAGGAGCAGGGCCTCCCGCCCGAGGATCTCACGCTGAACGACGAAGGCATCTCCTGGCGCCTCGAGTGGACCGCCAACGAACGTGGTCGGCTCAAGTTTCGCCTGCGGGATCGTTTCGGAATCGAAAGCAGCGACGACGCCATTGTCCGCCTTGAAACCATCGACGACCGAGACCCCACCGCCACGGTCACCACACCCGACCGGGATGAAGACGTCCTCAAAACCGCGATCGTCGATCTCGTCGGCGAAGCGCGCGATGACGTCGGTCTCGATTGGGTCGCCCTCGAAACTCAGCTCGCGCGCATCCCCGAATCGGCCAATCCCTCGCCCGGCGCCATGCCCGAAACCATCGGCGAACCAGAGGAACTCGTCCGAACACACACCACCGCCCTGCGCCAGACCGTCGAGACATCGCTCAACCTCTCAACGCTCGACCTCAACGTCGGCGACGAGGTGCTCATCACGGCGGCAACCACCGACGTCTTTGCCTTGCCCGCCGGCGCCGAGACCACACAGACCCACGGCATCATCCGTTCGGCGCCGCGCCGGCTCCGGATCATCTCACAGAGCGACCTGATCGAACAGGTCCTGGCCGAGCTTTCTGGCCTGCGCCGCAGCGCCGTCCGGCTCGACGACCAACAATCTACACTCCTCGAACAACTCCGCGCCGACCGCAAGGCCAAACGCCCAACCAAGGCCTCGCTTGCCCGCGAACAGGCCGCCCTCACCGATGCCCTGGACCGCATGAACGATGCAGCCGAGACGCTCACCGACCGCATCGCCCGCAACGGCCTGGACGACCGCGCGATCACCAACCTGCTCGCATCGGCCAGAACCATCGTCGAACGGGCCGCCGATGATTCAGAATCCGCTGCCAACAACATCAAGAATGCATCCGAGCAGAACGACGAGCGCGCCGCCGAGAAGGCCGAGCAGGACCAGCAGAACGTCCGCCGATCTCTGGAAGACCTGGCCATGCTCCTCGACCGGGGCGAGGATTCGTGGGCTGTTCATAAGGCCCTCGAAAGCCTGCTGAACGACCAGCACGAACTGGCCGAGCAGACCCAGGCCATCGGCAAGCAAACCGTCGGCCGGCTCACCTCACAACTCACCGACGAACAGGCGACCGAACTCGACCGGATCGCCCAGCGCCAGCTCGAACTCGCCGATCGCGCCGGCGACCTGCTCGACGAGCTCGACCAACGCTCTGATGAGATGCTCGAACGCGACCCGGGCGAAGCCGCCGCCATGCGCACCGCAGCCCGGCGTGGTCGAGAACAGGGCATCAAGCAATCGCTCGACCAAGCCGCCCAAAGCGTCCAGCGCAACAACACCTCAAAGGCCAATCAGGCCCAGCAGGACGCCATCGACCAGCTCGAACAGATGCTCGACGACCTTGATGAAGCCGACCGCCAGCGCGACCAGCAGCTCCAACGGGCCCTGTTGAGCATGATCGAATCCATTGAAGCCCTCATCCGCACACAACGCGCCGAGCTCGCGCACCTCGATGCCCCCGACAATGCCCCGCAGACGCTCGCGCCCGCCATGATCCAGCTCAGGTCCAACACGCTCGCTGTTGCCGAATCGGCATCATTGGATCAGGAAACAGCACGTATCGCAGGTTTGCTCGGCGAATCGGCCGCGGCCCAGTCCGACGCCATCATCGCCATCAACGCAGCGGATCTCGACCTCGCACACCAACACGAAAGCCTGAGCCTGGACCGTCTGAAGTCCGCCCTCGATGAGGCCAACAAGGAACTCGAAGACGCCCAGCAGCGGGAGCTCGACCAGCGCAAGAACGAACTCAAGGCTGCCTACCGCGCGGCTCTCGAACAGCAGGTCTCCATCTCCCGGCAGACCGGCCCGCTCGCCGAACGACGCCTCACCCGCCGACAACGCGCGGATGCCAAAGCCCTCGGCCGGCAAGAACTCGAACTGGCTGACTCCCTCCAAACCATTCTTCAAGATTTCAGCGAAATCACAGACGCCGGCGTCTTCGCCATGACCCACAACCGGCTCGACGACCTGCTCACTGCCGTTGGACGCTCACTCTCGGCAGGACACGTCCGCAAGACCGACCCGAGGCTTCAGGCCTCCGCGCAGGCTCTGCTCCGCGGGCTGATCCAGGCGCTCGAAGACCCCGACCCCAAAGATGACCCATTCAGCAGCGGCTCCGGCGGCCAATCCGGCCAGCAGGGACAGAACAGCCAACCCAAGGAACTCATCCCCCCACTGGCCGAGCTCCGCCTGCTCAAGGCCGTCCAGGCCGACCTGCTCGAACAGACCCGCTTCGCCGATGAAGCCGGCGCCACCGCTGACGAAGCAAGCCAGATCGGGCAACTCCAGAGCGAGATCGCCCGCCAGAGTGATCGCCTGCTCGAAAAACTCAAAAAACAGAGTGAACAGAAAAACACCACCCCACAGGGTCCCAACCGATGAAACCGCTCTCCCTGCTCATTTCGTTGATCCTGCTCAGCGCCCCCCAGGCGCCGGCTCAACCCGAGAATGAACCGCTGCCGAGCCTCGATGAACTGCTCGGCCTCGACGAGTCCCCATCCGACACCGACGACCAATCAACCGATGCCACCGACGCCCATCTCAGCCGCACGCTGAAAGAGGACCAATCCGTCTCCGATCAGTTCGTCCAGGCCGTTTCTCTGATGAAAGAATCCGCCGACCGCCTCACCGCCCAGCACGACACCGGCATCGTCACCCAACGGCTCCAGGAAGACATCCTCAAAAAACTCGACGAACTCATCGACCAGGCCAGCAAGCAACAATCCAGCTCATCATCATCTTCCTCAAGCACCACCCAGCAGCAAACTTCTCAGCAGCCGAACAAGCCGAAACAAAGCCAGAGCCAGCAGAATCAGGGCGAAAACAAGGGCGAAAAGCCACCACCACCCGGTCAGGACGCCCGCCTCGGCGCGCAGGCCAACCTCTCGGGCGCCACATGGGGCCAGCTCCCAAAGCGCCTGCGACAAGCCCTGCTCCAGGGCTCGGCCGACCGCTACAGCACGCTCTACGAATCACTCACCCAGTCCTACTATCGCAGACTCGCCGAGGAGGCTTCGCAATGAAACCCCTTGTCTTGGCATTCTTGATACTGACCGCCTCACCAACCCTCGCGCAGAACACCGGCGCACAGAACAAAGCCATCGAAAACGAAATCACACCCGATTCCGATCGAGCCGTCGAACGCGGTCTGGCAGCTTTGGCCTCAAGTCAGGCGGACAACGGCTCCTTCGGCGAGGGCCGATACGCCAACAACGTCGCCGTCACCTCGCTCGCCTGTCTCGCACTCATGGCCGACGGCAACCTCCCGGGCCGAGGAACATACGGTGAGAACGTCCGCCGAGGACTCGAATTCGTTCTCGACAATGCCTCCCAAAGCGGACTCATCGCCGGCGATGCCGCCAACGGTCCGATGTACGGCCACGGGTTCGCCGCGCTCTTCCTCGGCGAGGTCTACGGCTCAACCGGGGGCGGCGCCGATTCCCCGCTCGCCGACCGAACCTATGAAGCTCTCGTCAAAGCCATTCGACTCATCGAACGCACACAAAATGAAGAAGGCGGATGGCGATACAACCCGCTCCCGAACGAGGCCGACGTCTCCGTCACCATCTGTCAGGTCATGGCCCTCCGCTCGGCACGAAACGCCGGCATCGAGGTCTCCAAAGACACCATCGACCGGGCCGTCCGCTATGTCCGCGAATGCCAGAACCCCGATGGCGGGTTCCGATACCAGCTCCGCACCCGCGACAGCGCCTGGCCAAGAACCGCCGCCGGCGTCGCCACCATCCAATACGCCGGCATCTACGACGACAAAGCCCTCGACGCCGGACTCGAATTCCTCATCAGAACAAGCCTCCCCGGACAGGGGAATGCGCGGCGCAGCCCGCACTACTTCTACGGCATGTACTACGCCGTACAGGCCACATACCTCGCCGGCGGCAAATGGTGGAAAGCATGGTGGCCCGCTACCCGTGATGAACTCGTCGCCACGCAACGTCAGGACGGATTCTGGGAGGACCGAGGCGTCGGAAAGTCCTACGGAACCGCCATGGCGCTCATCGTCCTCCAAATGCCCAAGCGCTATCTGCCGATATTCCAGAAATGACCCCCACACCTTCCATCCCGATGCTCACCATCGCGGCCATGGCCACGCTCGCGGGATCGGCGCTCGCTCAGAATAACCATCCCCTCGACCGCATCCTCATCGACACGGATCTCAACCAACATCCAATCCGGCTGGTCGCCATCGAAGACCACGCCATCACAGCCATCGACAGCACCGGCGAATCCCGCTCGATCCCGTTCGACCAGTTCCTCGCCCTGACGCCCAGTGGGCCGTGGTCGGCAGATCCATCAGAACAACTCACCGTCCTCGGACGGGGCGGCATCGCCAGCAGACCGGGCGCCATCGAACTCACCGACGGCCAACGACTCGCCGGCGCTGCATCCGTCGTCCGAGTCGATGACCAAAGCGTTGCGTGGGTCCATCCACAACTCGGAATCGTCCGCACGCCCATCGATACAATCGAACGCATCACCATGCCGAGGGTCATGCCCCTCAGCGAACAATCCCGACCACTGCCCATCGAGAACGTCGATGTCGTCAGGCTCGCCAACGGCGACACACTCCACGGATTCGTCATCAGCGTCGGATCTGAAACCGAAATCGAACTCGAATCAGGATCAACCATCTCCGTCCCGACAGCATCGATCGACCAACTCACGCTCGCCAACGAAACATCGGCACCCTCGGGAACCGTGGTCTGGCTGAGCGACGGCTCCGTCATCGCCATCCAATCATTTGAACATTCAGATTCGCCATCACAAACAACCTGCATCCTTCAGCCCGACTCATTCCAGGAGCCGTTCGACACCTCACCCGCGAGTGAAGCGAACTCACCAAAGCAACCAATCCGCCTCGAAGTCGATCTCGACTCGATCACCGCGATCAACGTCGATGCCCATCGTCTCATCCCGCTCGCATCGATCTCGCCGACATCCACAGGCCGCGACGTCATACTCGACGACACTGTTCATGCCATCCTCGGCGCCAAACCAATTCTTCTGCCGGGACCGATGCGCACAACTTGGACGCTGCCTCACAACACGCGTGCGATCGCCATGGTCGCCGAACTCCCACTCGAAGCCCGCGCCTGGGGCGATGTCAACCTCATCATCTCCATCGACGGCACGCAACGCCAAACACTCCACTTCAACGCCGACACACCGCAAGCCACAATCCGTCTCGACGCCCCCGGCGCCCGAACCCTTGGCATCACCCTCGAGCAAGGCCCCTTCGGCCCCATCCAGAGCCGAATCCGATTGCACCAGGCCCTCATCAGTGTCGATCGCTAGCGCACCTTGAGCAGCGCCAGACCCGCGATCACCAGCACCACACCCACAATCCACAGCCTCGCCACGACCTGCTGTTCCTGCCAGCCGCCGAGGTGCAGATGGTGGTGGTACGGTGCGCACCGAAAGATGCGCTTGCCCCCAGTCATCTTGAAATACCCCACCTGCACCACAACCGAGCCGATCTCGATCAGGAACACCCCCGACATCAACAGCACCAGAAACTCCTGACGCACAACCACCGCGATGTATCCGATCAACGCCCCAAGACTGAGCGACCCCGTATCACCCATGAACACCTGCGCCGGCGGGCAGTTCCACCACAGAAACCCGAGACTCGCCCCGAGCATCGCGCCAGCAAACACAGCAAGCTCGCCCGACTCCAAAATCGAAGGCACAAGCACACCCTGCGCCCACGCCTCGCGCCCCGCGATCAGTGTCAACACCAGCAGCCCGATCGACACCGCCACGACCAATCCGCTGGCCAGCCCGTCCGCACCATCCGTGATGTTCACCGCATTGGACAACCCCGCGATCATCAGCACCGCGACAAACACATACACAGGCTTGCTCAGAAAGATCAGCCCTTCGTTGAGCGCATAGCCCCGACCCTGGTCGTAAGTACTCTGGAAGGGCAGGTTCAGCACGTGTGTCAGGCTTCGGGCCTCCTCGCCCCGGTTGTACGCAAAGACACCGATCAACAGCGCAATCCCGATCTGAAAGATCAGTTTCTCCCACGCGTACAGCCCCTGCCGACCGTCCCCGCGACGAAGCGCCGTCAGTTTCAACCAGTCATCAACACCACCCAGCACCGCCATCCAGACCAGAAGCACCAGACCCATGTACACGTAAGGCCTGGTGATGTCCGCCAGCAGCGCCACACTGACAAAGATCGCACCGACGATCAGCACACCCCCCATCGTCGGCACATTGGCCTTGCTCTCGGCGTGCTGGCGCAGAGCCGCTGCATCGGTCTGCCCGCTGTCGCCGATGTTCATCGCGCGAAGCCTCGCGATCGTCCTCGGTCCGAATGCGAGCACAATCCCGAACGAGATCGCCGCAGCCGCCAGCGCCCGAAACTCGAGCTGATCCAACAGCCTCACCAGCGAATACAACGTCAGCCCGCCGAACAGCTCCACGCCATCAAGCCAGTTGCGGATGTTGTTGAGGATGACATAGAGCACTCGCCGCAGTCCTTCTTATGGATCACCCGGTCCGCCGTGCTCCCCGCGAAGCACCTCCACCACACGTTCCAGCCCCACCGACCGAGAGCCCTTGAACAGCACCGCATCGCCCGGGCGCAGCCTCCTGGCGATGGATCGGCCGTCACCCGTCTCCGCCTCCAGCACCACGCCCGATGGCCCCAGCTCCGCCTCGATCGGCGCTCGCGCCGACGCCGCACCGGCACCAACAAGCACCACCAACCGCGGCCCGCGCCCGCCCCGGATCGCCGACGCCACCGCCCGACCGACCTCCTCGTGCAGATCGTCCGACGCCGGCCCGAGCTCCAGCATCTCGCCCAGCACCAAGACCCGACGCTCCGCATCGGCCATCCCCGGCCCGACCGCCTCAATCGCCGCCAGAACCGAATCCGGATTCGCGTTGTACGCATCGTTGACCACGCTGATCCGCCCGATTGTTTCGCGGTCAAGCCGCATCTCCGGACCCTTGGCGTGCGCCAGAGCCTCGGCGATCGAAGGCTCGCTCATCCCAAGCCGGCGCGCCACCGCGATCGTCGCAGCCGCATTGTTCGCATTGTGCCCACCCAGCAACCCGAGCGCATACCGCTGACCGCCATTGGTCGAAAACGACACACCATCGGCCCGCGACTCGACCTCTGAAATCCGCAGGTCCGCCGCCTCATCACGCCCGAATCGAACCATCGGCCCATCGTGCAGCAGATGATCCTCCAGCAGCTCGATCCCCGCGGGCACCACCGCCAATCCGCCCGGGACCAATCCCCGAATCAACTGCGCCTTCTCCCTCCCCACCGACTCAATCGAACCAAGACCGCCGAGATGCGCCCGTCCGATGCTCGTGATCACGGCGATGTCCGGCCGGGCGATCTGCGCAAGCCTCGCCACCTCGCCCGGGCCGCTCATCCCGACCTCGCACACGACGTACTTGTCCGTCCGCCGGGCATTGAGCAGGGTCAAGGGCAACCCGATGTCGTTGTTGTAGCTCTTCATCGACGCCGACCCGGCCATGTGCGAACCGAGCACCTGGTCGATCAGCCGAACGGTCGTCGTCTTGCCGTTGGACCCGGTCACCGCGATGACGCGCGCCGTGGTCAGGGTCTTGCGGTAGGCCTGCGCCATCCGACCGAGCGCCGCCCGTGTCGATTCCACCTCGATCAGCGCCATGTCCTCCGGCACATGCCAGCGGATCTCGGCATCCCGCTCCACCAGCGCGATCCGGCTGCCCGCCTCGTATGCCTGTTCGAGAAAGTCATGCCCATCGACACGCTCGCCTCGAAAGGCCGCAAAGACCTGGCCGGGCCTGAGCGTGCGTGTGTCGATGCCCACACCGTGCGCTGGGCTCGGGCGCTTCACGCGCGACCGGAAGACACCACCCGAGGCCGAACGGATGGACTCTGGTGTAAAGAAACTCATTCCGATTCCATCCGTTGCATGATGTATTTCCGAGCGCACGCCACATCGTCAAAGGCAACCGTCCGCACCGCCCCACCGCGGCCCAGCCCGGTCTGCACCCGCTCGTGCCCCTTGCCCGCCAGCACGATGACGTCACCAGGCGAAGCGCCGAGCACCGCGTGCGCAATCGCCAACTCCCGATCGGCATGGACATCCACCCGATTGCGCTTCTCGCGCGGGATGCCGGCAAGAATCTCGCGGATGATCGCCTCGCTCGATTCTGACCTCGGGTTGTCGCTGGTCAGGACGACTCGGTGGGCCAGCCCGGCCGCGATCTCGCCCATGACGGGTCGCTTGGTGCGGTCCTTCTCCCCGCCGCAGCCGAACACGACCCACAGCACCGAGCCGGGACGTGACCCCTCCATCGCCCGACGAACCTCCGTCAGCGTGCGCTCGAGCGCATCGGGTGTGTGCGCGAAATCAACAAACACATCGATATCACCACCACCGACGGGCTCAAGCCGACCTCGGGGCACACTCGGGCATTCGAGCCCGCGCGCGATCGAGGCCGAATCGGCGCCGAGTTCGTGCGCGATCTGCACCGCCATCAGCAGATTCATCGCATTGTGGTCGCCCGTCAGCGGCAGATCCGCCTCGAACGATCCAAACGCACCATCAAGCGCCACCCTCAGACCATCAACCCGGCGCTCAAGCACGCGGACCGTGGCATCGCCCGAAACAAGCGAGCACCGCACCACGCGCGCCCGGCACCCTTCGAGAATGGCTCCGTACGCCGCGTCGTCCGCATTGACGATCGCCACGCCATCGCCCGGCAGCATCTCGAACAACCGACGCTTGGACCGCAGATACGCCTCGGACGATTCATGAAAGTCCATGTGGTCCGTCCCGAGCGTGGTAAAGACACCCACATCAAATGACAACGCCGACACCCGGCCGCGTTCGAGCGCATGGCTCGACACCTCCATCACCGCCGAAACGCACCCGGACTCGACCATCGTCGCCAGCGTTCGGCTCAGCTCGATCGCCGGGGGTGTGGTCATCTCGGCCTCGGCGACCTCGCGACCATCGTCGATCTGCACCGTCCCGATCAGACCGCACCGATCGACGCCCGCGTTCACCAGCCCGTGCGCCAGATGTGCGACCGTCGTCTTGCCGTTGGTCCCCGTGATCCCGACAAGCCGAAGCGCCGAGGATGGATTGCGGTACAGCCGCTCAGCCAGTGCCGCCCCGGCCCGCTCGACATCCTCGGCGATCAGGCACACCGCACGCGAACGATCGACCCGCTCGGCGCCGACGGCATCGGTCAGAATCGCCGAGGCCCCATCGCGCACGGCGTCGGCGATGCACACCCTCGCATCGAACGCAAGACCGGGCCGGGCCACGAACAGCGAACCGGGAAGCACCGTTCGGCTGTCGTCGGTGATATCCACAACCTGCACGGGTCGGGTCAGCATCGGCGGCGGCCGATGGATCGGCAGAGACTCGATCAATTCGTCCAGATCCATCGTCAACGCCTCACCGGAGCCCGACCCCGGCGGACCTCCATGCCCGCCGATCGCCGATCATACACGCGAAGCGCCACCCGTTCAGGGCAACACGAGCATGGCATCGCCGAAGCTCAGAAACCGGTATTCCTCGGCCAGCGCCGCGTCATAGATCTCTCGCAGCCGATCCATCCCTTCAGGAAACAGGGCCGCCACCATTGCCAGCAGCGTCGACCTCGGCTGGTGAAAGTTGGTCATCAGCCCATCGGTCAACTTCCATTGATACCCGGGGGAAATGAGGATGTCCGTCTCGATCTCACCGGCAAGCCCTCGCCCGGCGAAGCTCTCGATCGCCCGGCAACTGGTCGTACCCACCGGGATCACCCGCCGGCCGGCATCCGAGGCCGACGTCAGAAAATCCAGCGTGGGCTGGTCGATCACACACCGCTCGCTGTGCATCGGGTGCTCTTCGAGCACAGCTGTCTCGACCGGCAGGAACGTCCCCCGCCCGACGTGCAGCGTGACCTGCGCTTCACCCACGCCCGCGGTCCGCAGCCGATCGAGCAGCTCCGGCGTGAAATGCAGCCCAGCCGTCGGGGCGGCAACACTCCCACGATCGTGCGCATACACCGTCTGATACCGATGCACATCCTCGATCCGGTCCACCACTTCGCCCGAACGCCGGCGAGCCGCCAGGATATACGGCGGCAACGGCGGGAGCCCGACGCGCTCGAGCGCCTCATCATCGGACATCGCACCCACCACACGCACGATCCACTGCCCGTCCTCGCTCTGACGCTCGACCAACTCCAGTTCGACCACAGCATCGGGCCGATCGGGATGGTGCAGTCCGATCCGAAGACCCGGGCGATGGCGGCGCATCTTGAGCAGCACACGCCAGCAGCCCGGCTCGTCTGCCGGCCCCAGATACAACCCCTGCACCCGCCCGCCGGTGGCCAGGTTCCGCCCCTGAAATCGAGCCGGGATCACGCGGGTGGTGTTGAACACGAGGATGTCGTCGGCACCCAGAATCTCCGGCAGGTCGCGGACGATGCGGTGCTCGAGACGGTGCGGATCGCTTCGGCTCACCACGAGCAGACGGGCGGCATCCCGCTCCGGAGCCGGGCTGCGGGCGATCCGGCTTTCCGGCAGGTCATAGTCGAGCTCGTCGGTGCGCATCATCGTGTTGAACCCATCCAACGCGCGCTGTCGCCCCCAGGCAACACCGCCGCCTGTGCGGACGGGCCCTGCTCGCTAAAAAAAGCCCCTCCCTAGGACCGGCAGGGCTGAAGGGGGATCTTCCCGGACGACAATCCTTCGGCACGAATGACGCACGGTCATTGTGCAGATGAAGATCGGCTCCACCCACATCCGAACTGTCGAGCCGACCCAGCCCACCGTCCTGCCGGCACGCCGACCGGACCTTGCGCCGGTGCCTTTCGACCGCTACCTGCGAAAGATCAACCGCGAATCGGACACGCTCGAACTCAGCCGGACCTTTCAGGACCGAGCTGCAGCACCCGCACGCCGGGATGGCCCCCCATCGCTTGACCCGGACCAGCCGACGTCCACCCCGCCGAAACCGATTGTGCGATCCGAACGGGTCGAGTCGGTTGCTCGGGTGGAGTACCGCAAGCTGGAGGTCAGCCGGGCTTCGACCGGGCAGTGGATTGATATTCTGCTGTGAACCGGATGGGCGACATGCTCAATAAATGCGCATGAGTTGAGTCTTTGGATAGAAGGCTTCGAGGATGGATCGCCAGTCATCACCGCGCTGGGCCATGGCCTGGGCGCAGTATTGACACAGCCCGACGCCGTGGCCCGAGCCGTGACCCGAGAACCGCACGACACGTCGGCCGACATCGACGGTGACATCGCCGCTGTGCAGTCTGGCCATGTGCGAGATGCTCGGCAGACCCGGAGTTGGGAAGTTGCAGGCCGCCCGGAGCTGTTCGGCGGTCAACCGAGCGGTCCGGCCCTGGGTGTCGGTCACCTCGAACGAGAGCTTGCGTCCCGAGTGGGCTTTGGCGATGGGTTTGATGCTGTGCAGCCGACCCAACCGGGCGAGTTTGTGGTTTCGCGCCCGCCCCCAGGCCGCAAATCGTTTGCTGAGCGTGCCGACCCGGCGGGCAACCTCCCAGCGAAAGAGTGGCGCGGTCTGGCAGAGCACCTCGCGTCGGGGTGCGGGCTCGGTCTTCGTGGTGGTCAAACGTGCCTGGGTGACGACCCCCTCGGCCGGCCAGACTTCCTCGGGCAGTGCGGGCTCGCCGCCACAGGTGCTCGAGTAGTAGGCCTCGGTGAGTCGGCCATCGCGTGCCAGCACAACACCCCTGGTGTCGGCCGCGGCCCGCAGAGCGATGCGCTGACCGGTGATCCCGCCATAGACCTGGCTCTGCTGCGAATCGTCCACGTCATACCATCGCCCGGAGCGGCGCGCGGACTCGCGCCGGATCAGTGCGAACGTGCGCGCGGCGACGGCCTGGGCCTCGAAGGTCGCCCGGTCCCAGTGCGGATACAGCTCCTTGCTGATCACGCCGGGAACGTAGCGCTCGATCTCGACCACGTTGACCACATCGAATGTGTTGGGATCGACCTCCGGCCTCGGGTGCAGGCGGAGTGTGCCGGGGTAGCGCGTTCGGCCGACGGCAACCAGTTCCTTTCCGGGCGCATCGCCTGCGTGGATGACCGGACCGGCGTAGACCTCGACGCCCTCGGCGAATCCTCGGACCCGACCACGGGCATCGGTGAGGCGGATGCTCCCGTTGGAGGCCTGGATGCGCACGGGCCCGGACATCAGTTCACCGGTGCGGGCGCCGGCGACCGCAACAAGCCACGGACCCCGGCCGGAGAGTTTGACCTCGGTCGTCTGACGTCTGATGCGGACACGGATCATGGGCTCGGGCCTTACGGGCGAGCCCTCGGCGTTTGAGATCTCGACGGGTGAGCCGACACGCTGGTATGGGATCGAGCCGGTGCGTGTTGTTTTGCACGACCACGCCACGAGCAGGGTCAGGCCGAGCAGTACCCCGGCGGCCCAGAAGATGAGCACCCGTTGTGCCGCGCCCGTATGGGACACATTCCGCCAAGATGGGCACCTGACATGCCGCACACCCACATCCTTTGCGAAAGAGGAATCATCGACCACCGGGCCGGCTCTACAGGATACCTCGATACCAGACGAGACGTTCCGATAAGACACCGAGAGTTGCCGAGTTTGGTATGCTTATCGTATGCCGAACATCGACAGCGAACACATCCTCGATCTGCTGGCCCTGTCGATGGTTTCAGGGCTTGGGCCGGTGCGGGTTGGTCGATTGCTCGATCGGTTTACCACCGCTTCCGGGGTGTTTGAGGCGTCTCCGGCCGAGATCGAGCGGGTCGAGGGGATCGGGCCGAAGACGGCTCGGGCGATCGGCCGGGAGCGGAAGAAGGCTCTGGGCCGGGCTCGAGAGGAGATGCGTCAGGCCGAGGAGATCGGGGCGACGGTTTTGTGTCGGGATGATCCTCGGTTTCCGGGGTTGCTTCGGCCGCTGCCGGGGTGTCCGCATGTGCTGTTCGTCCGGGGCGGGTTTGATGATCGGGATCGCTTTGCGGTTGGGATCGTGGGATCGCGTCGGTGCACGGGCTATGGGCTTGAGCAGGCGACGCGGTTTGCGGGGGCGTTTGCCTCGGCCGGGATCACGGTTGTTTCGGGTGGGGCGCGCGGGATCGACTCGGCGGCCCACCGCGGGGCGCTCAACGTGGGCGGGCGCACGATCGTGGTGCTCGGATGCGGGCTCGGGCATTGCTATCCGCCGGAAAATCTGGCGATGTTCGACCACATCGTGGAATCAGGCGGGGCGGTGGTGAGCGAGTTGCCCTGCGATACACCGCCGGCACCGGAGAACTTTCCGGCAAGAAATCGGCTGATCTCAGGGCTTTCGCTCGGTGTGCTGGTGGTCGAGGCGGGACTGAAGTCCGGGGCGTTGATCACGGCGGGGGTGGCCGCGGAAGAGCATGGCCGAGATGTCTTTGCGCTGCCCGGTCGGGTGGACAGTGCCGCGAGCGAGGGCGTGCACGGGCTGATCAAATCGGGCGGGGCGCTGCTTGTAACGGAGCCGGCGGACATCATCGGGGCGCTCGAGGCACCAGCGTGGCATCTGTTTCAGGGCACGCACGAGAGCCGGTATACGCTGGGCGGGGGCGTGTCGCCGGGGACAGCGGGTGGTGGTCTGGAAGATCGGCCGGTGCCTGGGGGTGAGGCGGGGCGTGCGGTGCTGGTGGCGTGCACCGAGCCGAGCACGCCCGATCAGATCGGTCTGGCGACCGGCCTTGACGCGTCGGCGGTCCGGCAGGCGGTGACGCTGCTGGAGATCGGCGGATTTTTGAAGCGATCCGGGTCGAAACTCGTACGGTCGCGCTGAATACCCACCTGTTTGAGGTGTTCCCGTCATAGAAATGAGAGCCGATTGCATGCTGTTTGGGAGCCGGGCAGGCGGATATTGCCGGGTCTCGGCCGATAAAATCGACGATTGTCGAGCGGAAAGCCGCATTTTGTACGGCGATCAGATGCCGGACAAATATTTCGGAAAAGAGGTCGAATATTGGCTCCCGTTTGGTATGCTTGTCGAAAACTTCCACAACATGAAGGACTTTGATAGGATAGACAACACATTGTTATGCTTTCGTCCGAAGGAAGGGTTGGCAGGCGGTCGGCCGAGGGACGGGTGGCGGCTTGTCGGGACTCTGAGAAAGGCTTGGGGTTCGTTTGCCAGACGGTTGGAGCACAAAGTTGTGGGTGGAGGACCCACAAGTGCGGCGCTGGTTCGGCTGGGTCCGGGCGGCGTGTATGTGAGGGAAATGGTCCAAGCGGGACCGAATAGGAGAAACTTGGAGACTCGGCCGGGATTTTATTTTACAAGGTCTTTGTTCGAGTTAGAATTGGTATCAGTCAGGGACGCCGTTGGGCGTCATTTAGATCAGCCGCGCCGGATGGCTGATGCCCTCGGGCCGGAGCCCGGGGTTTGTGGGTCGGAGGCGGAGAGAGAGCCTTCGGCTGATGTTTACGAAGTGGATCGCGCGAGCGATCAGAAGAAGAAGGGGCTTGCGAATGAATCTCACACCAAAGCAGTTACGGATTCTCAAACTCATCCGCGATTGGCGCGTACGCCATGGCTATTCGCCGACGATGCAGGAGCTTGCCGACGAGATCGGCGTCAGCAAGGTGACCGTGTTCGAGCACGTCGAGGCGTTGATTCAAAAAGGCGCGCTCACGCGCGAGCCGAACAAGGCACGCTCTTTGTCGATCGCTGAGGGTGTTTCGGTGCCGGACGAGAGTCGTCCGATGCGGTTTCCGCTGGTCGGGAAGATCGCGGCGGGGTATCCGATCGAGCGGGTCGCGGATCAGGATGAGATCGACCTCGGCGAAATGATCGGCGGTGCGGTGGATCGGCCGGACTCGACATTTGCGCTCAAGGTCGAGGGCGAGTCGATGAAGGATGAGGGCATCCTCAATGGCGACTTCGTGCTGGTGCAGCGCACAGAGGTGGCGCGCGATGGTGACAAGGTCGTGGCGTTATTGCCCGACGGGTCCACGACACTCAAGACGTTTTTCAAGGAAGATGACCACATCCGGCTCCAGCCGGCGAACCCGGACTTTGACCCGATCCGGGTGAAGTTCTGCACGATCCAGGGGATTGTGCGCGGCGTGGTTCGTCAGTACTGAGCCAGTGTTTCTGGTATTGGCGCCGGAGATGGTGCCGGTGTGAGCACGCTGTGTCGCGGGTTGTGCGGGGCGGGAGCGCCTCGCCTGCTCGTGTGCGCGTCTTGGAAAAATCCTTTGGTGTGGGGTCGGCCCCTTGCGTGCGCAGGGGGCCCGTTTTTTGCATCGCGTTGTTCTGGGTTGTTTTGAGTTGTTTTAAGTCGGCGTGGTTTGGAACAGCTCGTCAGTTGTCAGAGACCTGAATGCACGGCTGCATCGGTGTATTCTTCGACTTCGACGGTGTGGGTGCACATGTGGGCGTCGGCCGGGTTGATGCCTTCAATTTCGGCGGGCATAAGGCCGAGGGCGCGGGGGATGCGGACAAGTGTGGTGCGGGTTGCTTTGAGTTCGCGGGCGAGGTACTTGCAGGCATCCTCGGCGACGGCCTGATCGCCACAGGTGAAGCAGTCCGCGGCGGCGTAGCCGAGTTCCGGCCAGGTGTGGACGGTGATGTGGCTCTCGGCGAGCAGACCGAGCGCGGTGACACCTTGGGGCTCGAATCGGTGGGAACACTGGCCGAGCCAGGTGGCGCCGGCGTTCTCGGCGGCTTCACGGAGGAGGCGCTGGATCAAGGCGTGGTCATCGAGGTATTCGTGTGGGCAGCCATACAACTCGATGAGGCAGTGGACACCGACGTGCGACATGATCGTTCCTTCCCGAGATCGTTTTGGGCCGGGATGGTAGCCGGGGTGTGGGGCCGATTTCAGAATTTTTTGTGGGATTCTCGGGCTGCGTCGGGTCGGATGCCCATGGCGGCCCGGATGAGGGTCAGGTCGGCGGGGCGGGTGAGTTTGATGTTGGTGGGATCACCGCGGACAACCATGACGGGCTCGCCGAGGCGTTCGACGAGGCTGGCGTCGTCGGTGCAGGCCAGATCCTTTTGCGCGTAGGCGCGGGTGAGCAGGGTTCGCTCGAAGACCTGGGGGGTCTGGACGGCGACGAGCCCTGTCCGATCGAGTGTTTCGGTGACCTGGTGGAACTCGGAATTGGCCTTGCCCTGCTCGCCGAGGATCGCATCGAGCGGGTCGGCCTCGACGGCATCTGGCCGGGGCTCGGTGCGTTTGATGGTGTCGGTGATTTCGAGTGCGGGGATGACGGCATCGAATCGCTCGGCGGCTTCAAAGACCCGGTCGATGAGGCGTTTCGTGGCAGCTGGCCTTGCGGCATCGTGGATGGCGATGTGCGTGATTGAATCGCTGACCGCATCGAGTGCGGCCTTGACGGACTGCCAGCGATGATCGGGCCCGCCCCGGACGAGCGTGGCTCCGAAAAAGGCGATTTTGTCGCCGTGACGGAGCTTGAAATCATCGAAGGAGGTTTGGTCGTGCGGGCCGGCGACGATGATTTGCTCGACATCACTGCGGAGTGTGAAGAGTTCGAGTGTGCGTTGGAAGACGGGGCGTCCACCGAGGTCTTCGTCGAGTTTGTGCAACGAGCCGCCCGCGGCGGCGTATCGCGACGAGGTGCCGGCGGCTGGGATGATGACGGCGATCTTCATACTGTGATGGTATGCGGGGCCGGGTCATCGGCGCGCAAAAAAACGGGGACCGAAGTCCCCGGTTGTGCTCGAGTTTTGGCTCAGATGGAGATTTTACGGGCAGCCGGCGTTGAAGTTGGCGACCCAGGCGGTGAAGTCGGCGGCGGTGCAGGAGCCGTCTTCGTTCTGGTCGCACTCGGGATCGCCGGCGTTGAATGCGGCGACCCAGGCGGTGAAGTCGGCGGAAGTGACCATGCCGTCGTGGTTGACGTCGGGGAGGCAGACCATATCGCAGGTGACGGTTGCGTTGTAGTTGTTCGGTGCCGGCGGGTCGATGACCTGCGTGCCGTCGAGGGCGTTGACGGTGAAGTTGAAGACGACGGAATCGTCACAGACACCGGCAGGCATGGTGGCGATGTAGTCGTTGCCGCCTTGGGGGACGAGATCAACGCGGAAGAGCGGGATGCTGAAGTTGAAGGCGTAGAGCATGTAGAGCTCGTTCTGATCGAGCGGGTGGCTGCCCGGGTCGATGTTGATGAGGATGTCGGTGGTGGCGCCTTCGGGGAACTCGGTCGGGACACCGTTGGGATAGGTGATGGTGATCGGCGTTGGCGGGACGGCGATATCGAGATTGATGGTGTATTCGCCGGTTGAGCCGAAGTCGGAAACCGGGCCGTTATTGAGTGGTTGGAATGTACCATCAACGACGAAAGCGTAATCGCCCGCGGTGAGGGAGATGGTGTCGCTCGCCTCGGGTGTGTTGTCCTGGTCGATGGTGGCAACGAGTTGGAACGGCGAGAGCTTGTAGACCTGGACGAGGACATCGAGGTTTGGCGCATCGGCATTGGGTGTGACGTCGATGATGACATCGTCGTTGCCGACGGTCATGGCGAAGACGTCGACGTCGTTTCGATCACCGATGACACCGGTGATGGGGACGTTCGGCGAGATGGGTTCGCCGTTGAAGAAGTCATTGGTGTAGTCGTCGGGGTATTGGTTGACGCCGTTGGCGAACTTGGTGATAACGGTGAAGTCGTTCTGGCTGGATGTTGCTCCGGGGTAGTCACCGTTTGAGAACTGGACGAGGTCTCGCCCGAAGGGTGCGCCCATGATGGGTCCCCAGTCGGACTGTCCGCCGCCGGAGGAGCCTGGGTGATAGGACTGACCGTTGAGCCCGTCGTGCTGGAGACCGAAGGCGTGTCCGGCCTCGTGGCTTGCGGTCATCGGCCCGGCACCGAGCCCTTTGTTGAACGCGAAGCACGGGTTGTCGACGTTGTCCGGGAAGGAGTTGAGGAAGGCGACGCCGCCGATGCCATTGCCGAAGCCACCGGTCGCCTGTGTCATAACGCAGCGGATGCCGTAGGTTTGGTCATTGCTGTTGGATTTGACGAGGGCAGCAGTGCCGGGGTCGAGCGTGGTGACGTTGACGTCGAACTGTTTGTAGTCTTCAGCGACTTCGATCCAGTGCTTGATGATGTCCGATTTTTCGCTGTCCGTGAATGTGCCGGTGCCTCCGGAGGTGTTGTAGGCGGGGAACACGATGTTGTGTCCCCAGTCGTTGTTGACGGAGTGGTGGCCATCGAAGTCGAGGTAGAGGGTTTTCGGAGCACCGGGGTTGGAGCTGAGGTTGAGGAAGTCATCGAGGGGGATGCCGAGGCCTGCGAGATCCGGGCCTTGGGCATCATCCCCGGCGTCATCGGGGGCTTTCGGACAGATGTAGACGAGACGGTTGTTGGAATCAACCCGAAGCGAATGGTCGGCGAGCAGAACCCGACGGAGCTCGGCCGGCGTGAAATCATTCTGGGCGGCGACGGCCGGGAGTTGGTCACCGAGGGCCTGAACGGCCTGGGTGCCGGCCGGGAGGTCGGCGAGCTGGCCTTGGGGTTGGACGGAGAACTGCCCGAGGGCGGTCCCCGAGATGGCGAGCCCGGCGGTCAGGGCGATCAATGTGGTTGGACTATGCACGTTCGTGACTCCTCTTTTTGTGTATGCACGAGACTCGGTGTGTGATGGGCGCACGGCAGCCGTGCGTCCGAAAGGCCATTCGGATCATGGCCCGAAATGGTTGCCTATCAAGGAAAAATGGGCATGGAAGCCCAGAAAGCCGAAAAATGGACGGTATCCAGCCGGGTTTGGCCCGAGAAAGGGCACAAAAAAGGCCGATCGCAGACGCGACCGGCCTCTGGGTTGGTTTGGCTTGGGATCAGCCTCTGGCCTTGAGGGCATCGCGGATCTCGGTGAGCAGGACGATGTCCGCGGGCGGGGCCTTGGGTGCTTCTTCTTCTTCCTTCTCGAACTTGGCCTTGGCCTTGTTCATCATCTTGATCATGATGAAGATGACGAAGGCAAGGATGAGGAAGTTGATCAGGATACTGATGAAGTTGCCGATGGCCATAACGGAACCGAGTTCTTTGGCATCCGCAAGCGGCAGATTCGGGTTGGCCTTTTTCGCTTCGGTGACCGCTTCGCTGAGCGGAATGTAGACATTACTGAAATCGACATTTCCCACAACTTTGCCGACCAGAGGCATAATGACGTCATCGATCAATGACTTGACGATCACGCCGAACGCGCCGCCGATGATGATGCCGACAGCCATGTCGACCATGTTGCCCTTGAGGGCGAACTCCTTAAATTCCTTGATCATACCCATTTTCAATTCCCCTTCATGTGCTTTGGGTGCGTAGGCTCCATCCTCCCGCCACGAGCCATTCCTTGGTGAGGACAATAGTACCCACCGAGTTGGTCATTTCCGATTCCGGGGATGGATCGGCGTCGGCGGGCCGGCCGAACGGAGCCCTGAAAGCCCGATGTCATGGGGCATTTGGGGGATCGGAGATGCGGTGATTGGTTGAACAATTGAATCCCTTTTGGCGTGAAAACAGCACCATGTGGGCGATCGAGAACGAGAGGCATCATGCTCGGAATTGCGCAGGAAACCGCGGAACAAACGGAGGCCACCGTCGGCGGAATCGGGAACGCTCACGCGGCGATCAACCTGACCGACGGGATCTCTCGCGATGAGCTGTGGCAGTTGTGGTCGGACTACGGATTGCCGACGGTCAAGGCGATCGTGCTCATCCTTGTTGTGCTTCTGGTCTCACGCTGGGTGCGTTCGTTCATCCTGAAGGTGGCCCGAAAGGCGAAGGTCGACGAGACGCTGGCGCGGTTCTTCGCAAATATGGGCAAGTACGCGATCATGCTCCTGGGCGGGCTTGCGGTGCTCGGGATGTACGGCATCGATACGACGAGCTTCGCGGCTGTCATCGCGGCGATGGGCTTTGCGGTCGGCATGGCGATGTCGGGATTGCTCGGCAACTTTGCAGCGGGGATCATGCTGCTGATCTTTCGGCCTTTCAAGATCGGCGATGTCATCAGCGCCGGTGGTGTGACGGGCAAGGTTCATGCGATCGAGCTTTTTTCGACGGTGTTCGACACGCCGGACAATCGGCGGATCATCGTGCCCAACGGCTCGATCTATGGCGGGACGATCGAAAACATCACCCACCACAGCACGCGACGGATCGAGGTCGCGGTCGGGACGGATTACTCGGCAGATCTCGACGAGACGCGGGCGGTGCTTGAGAAAGCAGCAGCAGCCACGAAGGGCGTGCTGGATGACCCCGAGCCGGTGGTGTTTCTGAGCTCGCTCGGCGGCTCATCCATCGATTGGGCGGTCCGGGTGTGGGCACCGACGGAGTTGTATTGGGATGTTCACCAGGCGCTGACCCGGGATATCAAGGTGGCGCTGGATGATGCAGGGATCGGGATTCCGTTTCCGCAGATGGATGTGCACCTCGACGGGGCGGTTTCGGGGGATTGAGGCCGAAGTTGAACCCTCGATCGATTGTCGGCGTAGGTGTCTAGAGTTGTGCGTCGGGGCTTTGTGCGTCTCGGCGTCCTGTTTGACATGTTGGGGCCGATGTGGTTTCGACCGAACGAGTTTCAGGTTCGGTGTGGCGCGTCGAGGGGCGTGGTGGCCTCGTTAAAACCACGCAACACAATTATCTGCCAACGAGCAGTACCTCATGGCTGCCTGAGAACCAGGCAGTCTGAACCCCGCTGGACGCCTGCTACGGCGGGGTTCAACGACAGCAGGCTGGCCGACTCCTGGTGCTCCCAGGGGTGAAGCGGCGAGAATTTGACTGGGAGCTGGACCCGAAGCAGGCTGTCGATGGCCGGCGCAGGGTCGAGAATAAATTATCGACTACACGCGTAGATGCACCGTTCCGGCCGTTTCGGCACGGGGGTTCGATTCCCCCCGGCTCCATTTCTGAATATATCCGTCGCTCTGTGTCTCGCTCTGTCGCAGACGAGATACGCCCGTAGCAGGCTGTGAGAGGCGATTCCCCGCATACTCCCCGTCGGTGATTGTTTCGGTGTGTCGCGTCGTGTTGCTCTCGGGCGTGTCGTCTCGGGGACGAGAGAGGGGACAAGATCCACCCAGCCCCGGAATCTGTGACGACTCGCCGAAGGTCTGATCGATCCCGGCCCGTGCGTACACCTGCATCGTCAGGCGGATATCCGAATGCCGGAGCAGACGCTGAGCCACCGCCGGCGTCACCCCATACCTGATGCACATGTCGGCGAGCGTCTTGCGGAAGCTGTGCAGCGACACAAACCGCCCCTCATCATCCAGCTTGGAGACGTTGGCCGCCGCGAGATGCATATCGAACTTCCGAGGATTCATCCGGCGGGTGGGCAGCAGACGCTTCCGACCCGACTCAATCGCCCAACGCCTGAGCATCCCAGCCGCGACCAACGCATCACCCATGTTCAGCGGGACCGAGTCATGCCGACCAGACTTGCCCACCTCGGCCCGGACACGCAGCATCGGCTTCGACCCCTCCAAGATCAGATCGTCCACCCGGAGTTGCTCCATCTCGCCCTTGCGGACACCAGTATACGCCATGAAGAGATACACAGGCCCCCAGAACACATCGACGCCACCCAGCCGTGCCAGCTCTTGCTCGGTGAATGGACGCTGCACCCTCACCGGGAGCTTGCCGCGGGAGGGTCGCGGGAGTTGATCCACATACGACCGGCCGATCAGCCCTCGGCGGTTCAGATCCGTCAGGAACACCCGCAACGCATCGGCATAATGTCGCCGGGTGGTCTGGCTCCTCCCCGATTCCTGAGCCATCACAAGCCAGTCATCGAAGCACGACGTGCTGAACTCGCCCAGGTGCTCGATACCCATCTCATCGAAAAGACCCGAGAGACGCTCCCGGAGCTTGCGGATATATCCGTCACTCAATCCCTCGGTGAACTTGCGAGCGATGAACGACTGCAACAACTCGGACACGGGACGATTCCGCTCGGCTTCCCTCCGATCCTGTTCCGCCAGACCGACCTCTTCCCGCTCATACCGTGCGAGCATCTTGCGAGCCTTGGCATCCGCTGCATCCCTCGTTGAAACACCGAGACCACGCTCGAACGATCCGCCACGACCGGAGAACCGAGCCGTATAGGTCCGGTCAGGCTTCCCATTTCTCTTCTTGCGATACACCCGATACTTCACATCCGACCATCTTTCTTCATTCGCTCTATCAGAGCCCGAACCGCATCGACCGGATACCGATTGCGATTGCCCATCTTGACGGGAGTCAGACCGAGGCCAAGCTGGCACCGACGATGCCAGGTCGAACGGTGCATCCCGAGCATCCGAAGCAACTCGCCCTGCGTGATGAAACCCTCGTGTGTTGGCCGGTGTGCTTCCATGACCTACATCCTGCTCTCTAACAATTCATCCAACGCCTCTTCCAATGCCTCCGACGCCTCTTGGTACTCATCCGCATCGGTTGCGTGAATCCGCTTGCGAATGAGGCTGACCAGCCACGAGATCTCCCGGAGCTCCTCGACACCCACATCACCAACCCGACCGCTGTCGACCAGCCGAATCAGCTCCTCATCCAGACTCAGACCCTCCTGTCCGTACTCCTGAACGAGACGGCTCATCGGAATGTCCCGACGACGGGCGACCTCGGCCATCCGCTCCATGAACGATTCCGGCAGGGTGAACGATCGGAGCTTGCGTTTGCGTTGTGCCATGATCCGAGGGTACCACACGACACACTCTATGTCAATACACATCACATATTTCTTTCCCGCATCACCTCCATCATCCCGGCCGTTTCTCGCTCTCTTTCTGGCCGTTTGGTACTTTGCCCCATGTATTACTAAATGGGGCACCAATTGGGGTGGGGTCAGGGAACAACGCCCATCCCTGAATGACGGTTCAGCGTGAGACGCTCCGGGACGCGTTGCACGCTGAACCGACATTGTTTCCGGCTGATCGGACGGCCTGAGAAGCTCGGACTCGAACAGAGCCGGTGGCCGCCACCGTCACCACTCTTCGTCGTCACCCAAGACCCTGACGGGTTCGCGGGGCGAGGCGACGACGAAGAGCGGAGCCGGTGGCTCGGACCCACAGGTCTTGCAGGGAACAGAACAGGAAGATCCCGAGACACACACAGCAGGTCATTCAGCATGACGACCCTCCACGGGCTCAGCCTCAACACGACGCAGCCGGGAGATGACATTGACCACCGCAGCCGAACCAGCCGAAGGATTCCGAGCCATTGCCAGGCGGGCCTCATCGGCGAGAATATCGACGAGAGAGGGACCGTCGAGGGGACAAACCCCGCTCAGGGTGTCGTCAGGGCCGTATTTACGGGGGTTCGATTCCCCCCGGCTCCATTTTTCTCCGCTCTCGTAATGCGCGGAAAGAATGCGCAAGGTTTGGACACCACGCGATTTGGCCGATTCGGGCTGACTCGCGTTGTCGTTGGACTTCTGCTCATTTCGAGGCCGATCCGACGCATTCCGCTGCGCATGGCGCTGCGCGCTGTTGCGGGGCGCAACGCCATGCTCCGCTGCCTTATCGAAAAGTTCGTCGGGTACCGCGTTGGCGTAGTGCCTGCCGCTGATGGCGATGCTGTGGCCGATCCACTTGCTCACGGCGTACTGCGGGAAGGTCATGGCCCATTCTTTTTCACACGATGACCGGAGCGTCTGCCACAGGCGAGCCCATGGCTCGACGCAGGCCTGTGCCCAGATACGACGCACGCGGCGGATCACCGCGCCCTTGCCCCCGATGGTGACGAGAGGGGGACCGGAGGAGACGGTCCCCGTGGTTTTCGGATATCTTCTGCACTACAGCGAAGACCGATCGCGACCAGACGCGTATACGGACATGCTCACCCTATGATGCCCTGCCGGGGCGGCTTGAGGACTAAGTCGAAATCCGGGCGGCCCTTCAAGTACTACAGGTTGCGTCAACCGAATCTCAAGCCCTGGTGGCTGACCCGACAACAGTCAGAGCAGATCTGCAATGTGAAGAAACGCCTCGATTGATTCGCGGTACACGCCGAGGTGCTTGTCGAGATCAGCCTTCTTCGCGAGGTAGTACCTGTTGTGCGCAGATCGGTGCCCGAGATCGCGGAGTTCCCGGAGACCCTTCTTCACATTCCTCGGGAGATTCCATGACGACTCGGCAAGGGCTTTTTCGATCAGTTGGGTCATCTGGAAGAATTGCTCTTCTTCGTCCTTGACCTTTTTGTCGATCCCCTTCGCCTCGAATGCCTCGATGATGCTGGTCTCGAGGAGTCGACGCATCATGACTGACGCACCGTCGTAGTATCCAGCGTCGTATGACCCGTTGGCTTGACGGCCAACGGAGATCAAGTAACCACGACCCGTCTGCTTGAGCGTTTCAAGCGGGAAGACTCCACCGTCCACATTGAACGAAGCCTCAGCCGGGGTATCTTTCCACTTCGTAGCCATCTCAAATCTGAGATCGCGGAGCGCAGACGCTCTGTCCGCAGGCTTGGAACCGGTCGAGAAGATAGTCTCAATGAGCTCAGCCAACGCACTGGTGTCACCCAGCGAGAGAGACCCGAGTGCTTGAAAGGCTAGGGTGGCCTCTGCCCCGAGCGTCGACAATTTGTCCGCGTAGTGGTTTGCACCGGTCAGTGATTTGGAGTGTCGCTTGGCGACCCTCGTGCAATTGATCGCCTCATCGGCCAGCCGAAGGAGACGCTGCTGCGGCGACTCGACCTTCTTCGTCGCCTTCTTCTTGGTCTTCTTCTTCGCCATCATTTACCAGTTCGAGTACGCGTATGTGACCTTGGCACCCTTGCCGCCGGTGGACTGCTTCTGACGACGGAGCTTCTTGTCTCGCGTCAGTCGCATGAGTGGATTGCTCAGGCTGGTGACGGGGATGTGGAATCCTCGGTCAGCAAGCTCAGACTTCACATCTGTCAAGGTCCGCTGTTCGTCGAAGAAGCCATCGTCGATCAGCTCAAGGAGACGAGCCTTCGGCCCCTTGCCCCTGGGAGCGGATTTGGTCGCCGCCTTCTTGGCCGTCTTCTTTGAGGTTTTCTTCGAGGTCTTCTTCGGACTTGAGGTGGATCCTCCGCCAAGCAGTGATTCGAGAATCTTCTCGAATGCGACACGCCGAAGTTCAGGGTCCTTCACCGACTGCACCGCCGCCTCAGCCTCGGCGACCATCTCGGCATATGAGCTGGAACTGGGTTTACTCGGCATCGTCGATCTCCCCTCCCTGAACC
>DRKT01000131.1 GCA_011053195.1 Phycisphaerales bacterium
ACGATTGCGGGCTTTGCCGAGCGCTGCGCCGCTGCTGCCGGGAAGAGCACCAACTTCGAGATACACGCTGTTGATCGGAGATTCGGCGGCAATGGGCCTCTGCTGGCGCATGCGATGGCCTCGATCGGCACCGGCGTGACCTATGTCGGTTCGATCGGACAGCCCGGTGCGCCGGATCGGGTCGATCCGTTGTACGACCCGTTGGTTCAGAGGTGCGAGCGGGTCGTTTCGGTATCGCCGGCAGCGGCCACGGATGCGCTCGAGTTCGATGATGGCAAACTGATGTTCAACAAACCGGCCAACGTGCAGGCGGTGACGTGGCCGATGCTTGTCGAGCGGATCGGGCTCGATGCGTTCCGATCGTGGGCGGAGACTTCGACGACGATCGCGGTGGTGAACTGGGTGCTGATGCAGGGTGTCGAGGGGATCTGGCGTGGGCTGATGAACGATGTGTTGCCGGAGCTTTCGCCGAATCCGAACCGTCGGATGTTTGTCGATCTCTCGGACCCGGCCAAGCGCACGGATTCGGACATTGCCCGGGCTATGCGGCTGCTCTCGGAGATGAACGACCTGATCCCGGTGATGCTCGGGCTGAATCTTGCAGAAGCGCAGCGGATCGCCACGGTGCTCGGCGTTGATGCGGGGCCGGAAGATGCAACCGATCTTGCTCGGGTGATTCGTATCGCGGTTGGATTGGAATGCTGTGTTGTGCATCCTCGGCACGGGGCCGCGGCTGCGACGACGGATCAGGTCGCCTGGTTTGATGGGCCGTTCACGCGCTCGCCGAGGCTCTCGACCGGGGCGGGCGACCATTTCAATGGCGGGTTCGTCCTGGCACGGGGGCTGGGGTTTGACTTGGGACAGTGTCTGGCGGTCGGATGCGCCGTGAGCGGGGCATATGTCCGCGACGGGGTGAGCCCGGGTCGTGCCCGTTTGGAACGGTTCCTGCGAACGATGCCACCTCGTCAGAGCCCCTGATTTGCCGCCTACCATCGGGCGATGCACACACCACACGAAAGTCTCGGGCTGGAGCAGGATCCGCGGTACGTGGCCAACGTCACCGGGCGCGAGGGTCTTGAAAGCGGGATCGAAGTCAGCGTCAATCCGACGACCGGCGAGCCGATCGCGGGCGTTCGGCTTGACACCGCCGAGACGTATGAGCGGACGATTGTCGAGGCGCAGGACTCGTTCAAGATGTGGCGGAGCGTGCCGGCGCCGGTGCGGGGCGAGGTGGTTCGGCGGATCGGTGAGGAGATGCGCCGGCTGCGCGAGCCGCTGGGCGAACTCGAGAGCATCGAGGTCGGCAAAATCCGGGCCGAGGGCATCGGCGAGGTGCAGGAAACGATCGACATTGCGGATTATGCGGTCGGGCTGTCGCGCATGATCGGTGGCCGGACCATCCCGAGCGAGCGGCCGGCGCACCGGATGATGGAGCAGTGGCTCCCGCTCGGACTCGTCGGCGTGGTGACGGCGTTCAACTTCCCGAACGCGGTCTGGGGCTGGAACGCGATGCTCGCGGCGGTCTGCGGCGACGTGACGATCTGGAAGCCCTCGCTCCTCGCGCCGCTGACCGCCATGGCGACCAATGCCATTGCGGATCGGGTGGCGACGGAGATGGGCTATCCGGGCGTGTTCCGTCTGGTGATTGGAACGGATGATGAGATCGGAGAGCTGCTGATCGCGGACAGGCGTGTGCCGTTGATCAGCGCGACGGGCAGTTGCGGCATGGGCCGGCACGTCGGTCAGGTCGTGGCGGGTCGGCTTGGTCGGTGTTTGCTGGAACTCGGGGGCAACAACGCGGTGATCGTGGACAAAGATGCGGATCTCGATCTCGCGACCAAGTCCACCGTCTTCGGCTCGGTCGGGACCGCTGGCCAGCGGTGCACGTCAACGCGGCGGCTGTATGTGCACCGATCCATCGCGGATGAGCTCGTGGGCCGAATGGCGCGGGCGTATGAGACGATCACGATCGGCGACCCGCTCGCGGAGGGAACACTCGTCGGGCCGGTGATCGGCCAGCGGACGGTGGATGCGTTCCGGTCGGCCATTGCCAAAGCGCGCGAGCAGGGCGGCGAGGTGGTGGTCGGGGGTGAGATCGCCGAGCCCGAGGGGTTAGATGGATGGTTCGTCCAGCCGACGATCATCCGGGCGCCGGCGAGCAACGAGCTGCCCATCTCGAAAGAGGAAACCTTCGCCCCGATCCTATACGTTTTCACCTATGACACGATTGATGAAGCCATCGAGATGCAGAACAGCGTCGACCAGGGCCTATCCAGCGCGATTTTCACCGAATCGATCCGCACGTGCGAGCGGTTCCTGAACCCGGACGGCTCGGGGAGCGACTGCGGGTTGGCGTATGTCAATCTTGGAACCTCCGGCGCGGAGATCGGCGGGGCGTTCGGGGGCGAGAAGGACACGGGCGGCGGACGCGAGGCGGGAAGCGACAGCTGGAAGGCCTACATGCGCCGCCAATCGTGCACGATCAATTTCGGAGGAGAACTCCGGCTGGCACAGGGGATTCGCTTTGAGTGAGCAACAGATAGCCGACGTTCTGGCCGAGGCGGCCATCGCTCCGATCGAGTCCGGGATGCTTGTTGGTCTTGGAACGGGTCGGACGGCCCGCCGGGGTGTGCGCGCCTTGGCCGAGCGCGTACGCACCGAGGGGCTCGATATCCGATGCGTTGCATCGAGCCAGGGAACGGACCACCTTGCACGCGAGCTCGAACTGAGGCTGGTTGATTTCTCGCAGGTCGAGGAGGTCGATTACCTGTTCGATGGCGCCGACGAGGTGGACCCGAAGCTGCGCATGCTCAAGGGCTCGGGCGGTGCGATGACCCGCGAGCGGATCATCGCCTGGGCGAGCAAGCGCCGGGTCTACATGATCGATGGGCACAAGCTTGTCGACACGCTGGGGACGAACGCGACGCTCCCGGTGGCGGTGATGGGCTTTGGGCTTGCCTCGACGCGCGCTTCGCTGCGGGCGGTCGGGCTCAATGGTGTCTGCCGGCGCACGATGGATGGCGACGTCTTCCACACCGACAACGACAACCTCGTCATCGACGTCACACTCACGCCGGACCACTGCCTCGAAGAACTCGCGGCCCATCTGAACGACATCCCCGGCGTGATCGACCACGGGCTCTTCCTCGCCGAGGCGGACGAAATCCTCGTGGATAAGGGCGGCAAAGTGGATCGGCTGATGCGTCAGGACTGATCGGGCAGCTGAGGGGGCTTGTGGAATCTCAACCGGAGCGCATTGGCGATCACGGAAACCGAGCTGAAACTCATCGCGGCCGCGGCAATCATCGGGCTCAGCAATACGCCGAAGAACGGGTAGAACACCCCCGCTGCGATGGGGATACCCGCAGCGTTGTAGACGAATGCAAAGAAAAGATTCTGGCGGATGTTGCGCATCGTCGCGCGGCTGAGATCGCGGGCTCGGATCAGCCCGTTCAGATCGCCTCCGACAAGCGTGATCGCGGCACTCTCGATGGCGACGCCGGCTCCGGTCCCCATCGCGACACCGATATCCGCCTGCGCCAGGGCCGGTGCATCGTTGACCCCGTCGCCCGCCATCGCGACGATGCGCCCCTCGTCCTGAAGATCGCGAATAACCTTGGCCTTCTGATCCGGCATCACCTCGGCCTCGACACGATCGATGCCGAGTTTATCCGCGATGGCCCGGGCGGTGGTTTCATTGTCGCCGGTGAGCATGACGACAACCATGTTCATGCTGTGAAGGAATTGGATGGCCGATGGTGTGGTCGGCTTGATCGGATCGGCGACCACAAGCAACGCCACCAAGGCACCATCAATGGCCGCAAACACCGAGGTCGCGCCGGATTGCCGGTGTGCCTCGGCCTGATCGCGCATAGGAGACACATCGACACCCTCTTGCTCCATCAATGCCGGGGAGCCGATCGCAACCCTCGCACCGTCGACCGAGGCAACGATACCGAGACCGGTCAGACTTTCGAACCGTTCGGCATTCAGGCGTTGCTCTGTTCTTGAGTCAAGCCCCTTCAGGATGGCCGATGCAAGCGGGTGGGCACTCCCCCGTTCGGCCCCGGCGAGCAGCGCCATCGTGCGCTGGTCATCAAGATCCTCTGCAAGTTCCAGCGCCACGAGCCGGGGCTGCCCCTCGGTCAGCGTTCCTGTTTTATCAACCACGATGGTGTCGATTTTCTCGAAGCGTTCGAGGGCTGCTGCGTTCTTGATCAGCACACCCTGCTTGGCGCCCTGCCCGGCGGCAACCATGATCGACATGGGCGTTGCCAGACCGAGCGCACACGGGCAGGCGATGATCAGAACCGAGACCGCGGCGACTATGGCATAGGGCAGCGAGGGCTCGGGTCCGACAAGAAGCCACACGACAAAGGAGATTGCTGCGATGACCACCACGACGGGAACGAACCATGCCGAGACGGCATCGGCCATACGCTGGATCGGGGCGCGGGAGCGCTGGGCTTCGGAAACCATCTGAACGATCTGCGAGAGCGTGGTTTCGGACCCGGTTCTGGTGACGCGCATGACGAACGAACCGGCTGTGTTGACGGTGCCGCCCGTCACATCGTCACCGATGGCTTTCTCGACCGGTATCGGTTCGCCGGTCAACATGGATTCGTCGACGGTGCCTTCGCCCTGAACGACCTGACCATCGATCGGCACCTTGTCACCGGGCCGGACACGGACAAGATCACCCGCTTTGAGATCACCGACCGCGATTTCTTCATCGGGTTTGCCCTCGTGGACGCGCATCGCGGTCGGCGGCGCCAGCTCGAGCAGTTCGCGGATAGCGCCACCGGTTTGACGACGCGCTCGGAGTTCGAGCACCTGTCCCAGCAGGACCAGCGCGATGATGACAGCCGCGGCCTCGAAGTAGACGCCAACCGTTCCGGATTCTGATCGCAAGGACTCAGGGAATAGACCCGGTGCAACGGTCGCGACAACGCTGAATACATAGGCGATCGACACACCGATCGAGATCAGTGTCCACATGTTGGGGGAACGTTTCACGATCGAACGGACGCCCCGTCCATAAAACGGCCAGGCACACCAGATCACAACAGGAGACGCGATCACGAGCTCGATCCATTGCGAGACCGATGGGGAAACCGTTTCTTTGAATGGGTCATGGAAGATCATGTTCACCATGACGTAGGCAAGCAGCGGCAACGAGAGTGCCGAGGCGATCCAGAATCGTCTGGTCATGTCGCGCAGCTCGGCATCGTCCGGATCCGCACCGGCATCAACTGGCTCGAGCGCCATGCCGCACTTCGGGCACACACCGGGCCCTCGGTGACGGATCTCCGGGTGCATGGGGCAGGTGTAGAGGACATCGCTCGGGCCGGGCTTTGCCGAGGCCATGGTTTCGTGGTGGTCGCAATGCTTCATGTGAATGTCCTCACTGTTTTATTCATACCGCGGAGTGTGACGGAACCTGCTCGTGCATGGAGCTTGCAGATTGAATCTGGTGCGGGTGGGCCACGAAGACGAGCACGCTGGTATCGTCAACAGCCGGAGCACCGGCTCGATGTTCTTCCACCGCACGGATGATGTTCTCGGCCAGCGCACCGGCGCCGACTCGGGGGCTCGATCTGATCACATCGGTCAGATTTTCTCGGCCGAAAAGATGATGCTCGGGATTCGGTGCCTCACTCACCCCATCCGAAAGCATGACGACCCGATCGCCCTCCTCAAGGATTTCGATGACATCCTCGTACTCGGCGAATGGATCTATCCCCAGGACGATCCCGGTCGAAGGAAGGGTCTCGACTGCACCATCGGCGCGCTGAATGATGGCCGGCTCATGTCCGGCACTCGCGTATTGAACTGATCGCTGATCGGCGCTGACGCGCATGATCGCCATGGAGGCAAAGTCTTCAGGGAGGCTGATCTTACAGAATCCTCTATTCACTCGCATGAGTAGTTCAGCCGGCGAAAGACGCTGGAGGTCCGAGGCCGAGACAAGAGCCTTGAGCACGGCTGCCCCCATCGCCGCATGGATCCCATGCCCAACGACATCCGCGATGCAGAAGATCAATTCGTGATTCTTGCATTCCATGATGTCCACAAAATCACCGGCGATCTCGTCGGCCGGTTCAAACAGCACCGAGATGTCGATCGGCGAATCCGGGTTCGGTGCCGGAAGAAGATAGGACTGCAGCCTGCGGGCATGATCGAGTTGGGCGCGCCGATCCCGCTCGCGACGGGCGAGCTCATTGCTCATCCAGGATATTTCATCGGCAAGACCGGCAAGCTCTTGATTCGATGGCAACGTGAATTCATGACCAAGCTCTCCACGCCCGATACTGCGGACCCGCTTTGAGAGCCGTTCGATCGGGACGACCACCAGCCTGTTGAGCAGCAGGTTGAGCAGGACCGCGGCAACGGCGGCGCCCGCGGCGAGGGCCAGACTCCGAATCAGAGCCGCCCGACGGGCATTGGCCAAGATCGGCTCTCTCAGTTCGCCGACACGAACCAGGAGATCTCCGGCACGGATCTGGCCGGACACGAGGTCCGACCATCGGTAGCTGTGGTCGTGGCCATGTGATGCGGGATCGGTTTTGGCGACGCGATCCCCTTGCCGGACTTCAATGACATGCCCCGGCGATTCCATCGCGTTCATGCCGGCGCAAACCCGGTCGATGTGATCCTGCACCGCTTCCCAGCCGGCCGACTGGAACGACTGGACCGCAGCCTCGATGACCCGAGCCTCCTCGCGCAGCGAGATCTCTTTCTCGGCCAATCGGGAACGCACCTCAAAGGCGTAGTCCATCGGCAGGATCACCACCATGACGCCCAAGAGCGCCAGGTTGATCACCAGAAGGATCTGCGTTCGGAGCCGGGCGGCCTGAAACTTCTTTCGGAGACCAGAGGTCCATGTCTTGGCCATCGTTGCCTCCGAGTGCTACCACGCGTAGTGGTTCAACCCATATACAAGAGCCCCGCCGAAGAACCCTGTCGCTCCGACAAGCCCCGCTGTTGCAAAGAGCGACGCACGGAACAGGTTTCGCGATTTCATCCGTGAATCCGGGCGGATCGTGGACCGAAGTATCAGGAGTGTCACAACGGTCATTCCAGCGGTCGTCGTTCCGAGCCATCGATGTGTGGTCTGGACCCAATCACCCGAATCAACAATCACAAAGCCCGCATTGAACCACCCGAGAGTCGCAGCGGCAGGCGCTGCCAAGGCTGCGAGCACCACGCAAAAGGTGACCACATTCTTGAAGAATGCATTCCGCGTCAGCATCAATCCAACTTCAGCCAGTGCGGCTCCGATGAGCATCCCGATCGGCAGATGCGTCGCGGGAGGGTGCAGTTTACCGATCCAGGTGATGAGTTTGGATCGTTGTCGGCCATGGTCTGTCTCGTGATCGTGTTCCGGTTGGATCTGGCCGGAAACATCGGTCTCGGCAGTCGGGGAGTGATCGTGGTCGTCGCCGTGATCGTCGCCGTGGCCCCCGGCGTCATCGTCCGCGTTGGATATGTCGGGCTGGGCACTGTCATCGGCTATGTGGTGGTCATCCTCCCCGGCCTGGGTACCCACCCCGGATATCTGCACGGTGGCGGAATCCGGAAGGTTTGCGATAAATGCCTCGGGATCATTCTCGAACTTTGTCCGGCACTTTCGGCAACAAAGGCCGATGGTCAGCCCCTTATACTGGACAGTAAAACGCGGGTCGACCGGTTCGTCGGTCGTCACCGGGCAAAGGGCGTTGACCGGGGCCGATGCGTCGATGCCTGCATCCTGAGCCCACGCCATGCCCGGAACAACCGTCATAAACGCAACGCTGATATACAACCCGATCCCGATCATGTTCATTCTGAGAACCATCATTCAATTTCCCATGCTCATTGGCCCTGTCTCGTGGAAGGCCTCAGGGTGTCCGAATAGGAATTTCATCCGCTCGAATACACGCAAGGCCGACACCTTCGGAAGATCGATTGCCCTCCAAAGTATTCTGAAAATATATTATATCTGATATGTAAGGCCGGAGGCTAACTCAGCCAGCAGCCGAGCATGGCCCGAGCGCCGCTGCGCGTCAGCCCGGATCGCCTGGCCAGCTTGTCCGGCGTGGCACCCAGAGAAGCGGAGCCGGTGAAAATCAGTCGCTCCCCAGACGCATCGAGGAAGATGGCGAACGCCGACGTCGGCCCACGCTCGGGCCTGGTCAGCGGGGTGTCTGAACGCGGGTCGTGCCGAGGAGCCGGCATCACGCCGCACCGGCATAGACCATCACCCAACCCGCAGTGGTCACCGGATTCACCGGCATCACAGCAGGGACCTTCGCCGATCAAACATTCGTCCCCCCAGCACTCCGTCGCACCACACGAAACGACGACGGAATCGGGCGGAAGCAGTCCGATACCCACGCCGGGGATACCTGCCAGAGCAAGCATCAGAATGACGAGGGTTCGCATCATGATTGGAGTCTACCGGACGGCATGGTCCTCTGTCCAACAGGGCACGATGCCAGAGTATTCCTGAGTTCTGGAAAGATCAGCCCGGACAGCCCGCGTCTTCGGACCCCTCGGCCGCCGCGGCGACATGGTCCGCCGGGAGTTCCATGGACTCGCCCTCGGAATCCACTTTGAGCCTCGATGTGATGATGTGCTGAACGGCGAGCATCGTCACCGCCCCGCCGACAGCCATTCCCCCCGCGATCCACTGGCTCATATCCAGCACCTCACCGAACCAGATGTACGAGAGAACCGCAACCACAAATGGCTGGAGCTGGATGACGCCGGTCGAGACCGCAACGCCGAGGCGGGCGATGCTGATGTAGTAGAGCACATGCCCGAAGGCGATTCCGATCAGCGATGAGACCACAAGCCACAGAAACTCGGTCTGTCCCATCCTGATCGCCGTCGCGCCGGCATGGTCGCCGAAGATGAGCATGAGCACGACCATGCTGACAGCGGTGTAGAGACTGATGGCAGCGAATGAGACGAGCGGATTCATCCCGACCATGAAGTACCGGACCGCGAGCGCATAGCAGGCGAACCCGCCGCCGGCGAGCAACGCCAGAATCACGCCGAGCGTGTTGGCCTTTTCACCGAAGCCGTCATCGAAGACGATCGTTCCCAGCGTGCCGATGATGACCAACGCCAATCCGGTCAGGAATGCGGGCGATCGGATCACGAGCCGTTCGATCGGGAAGAGCATTGCCGCCCCGATGGCGACGACGACCATCTGCGCGCGCAGGCCGAACGTGAGCAGGCCGGGGTCGATTTTGTAGTGTGCCCAAGTGAACGCGACTTGGGAAGCCGAATTGATGGCAGCCGGAACAACAGCGGCAACGAAGAGCCGTGGTGGGAGCGTCTTGCGTCTGACGCCGACCACGAGCCATGGGAGCCAGAACAGGGCGCTCATGCCGTAGCGCCAGCCGTTGCTGGTCCAGGCGTCGATCAGGTGCGAGAAGTGTTTGATGAACAGCGGTGTGACAGACCATCCGACAAGCGTGAGCACGACGGTGAGCAGGCCGAGCAACAAGGAAACCCGGTCGGAATGCCTTGGACGAATCGTGGACAAGCGAGAGGGTAGGCGGCTGTTTCCGTGATGCTGCACGGGTCAACCCATCGGCCTGAACTGGTGGTGTGCCGGAACAGCCGGACCGGTCAGGATCGGGGGGCATCCGGTCCGGTTGCGTTATCCACAGTGGAGGCGAGGGCTGGACTGATGTTGCGGCCCGATTGTGCCGCTGTGAGAGCGGGACAGTCCAAGAACCGGCGAACTTTGGAGACATGACCGTGGTACGGCGATCAGCAGAGCATGAGACGGTGACCCCCAAGCGGAGCGCAGACAAGGCGGACTCGATGGCGGAGGGGAAACTCGCCCGGATCGAGCTGATCGCCCGAGAGGCGCTCGGTCTGCTCGGCGACGAGGCGCCGGACGATCTCCGCCGGAGCTACGCGGATGAACTCAAGGCCCACGCCGAGGAGATCGCCAGACTCGAGCAACGGCTCGCCGGGGCAGCGAAGCATCTGGTCGCTCTCGAGGGAGAACTCCGGCACGCCAAGCGCGTTGCGGACGATCGCCTCGATGAGGCCGAGCAGGTCTGGGATCTGGCGACACGCCAGGCGAAAGACCTCGAACAGCGCACCGCGGACCTCGAAGAAACCAGCTCAGCCCTGGCACGCGAGCATTCCCGGGTCGAAGAACTGGAATCACACACCACGCATCTCAACGCCGAGCTCCTTGAAGCCGAGGCCTCGATCGCCAGATTGAATGTTGAGATCGATCAGTTGAAAAAGATCTCATCGGAACAGCTCGAGCACATCGAGACGTACAAGGCCGAATTGGAGGAGGCGTCACGTCAGATCGAGTCGATCGAACAAGCGATGGCGTCGGTCCAGGCCGAGCTCGCGCAGACGTGCACCGAACGGGACGAGACACGCGACGAGGCCGAGCGCAAGGACACGGAGCTTGTCAGCCTGCGCGAAGAACTGGCGGACCGGACCTCCCGCTTGCGGGAATCTCAACTCGCGGTGACCGCAACGCGGGAGCAACTGGCCGAGGTAGAAACGCGCGCCGAGGAATGTGATGCCCGGCTGGATGAGCTCCAGTGCGAAGTGCAGGCGCTGCGAGAAGACCGTGATGCGAGTGTCGAGCGTGAAAGCCGAACGCGGGCCGAGCTTACCGGCACCCGGAGCGAGATTGCGGAACTTTCGGGCCGGCTGGCCGAACGGGATCGGACGATCGCCGAGATCAGCGCCGCCCAGACCACGGCAGTGTCCAACCCGACCGAACCAATTTCGGACGATGAGATGCAGTATCTTCGGGCCGAGCTCGAGGCCAAGGAAACGGAAGCGGTCTACCTTCGCGAGCAGATGGATCGGGCCGATGCGCGCGCCGATGCCTATCGCGAGCGCGCCGAGCAGGCCGAGCGTTCAGCCGAGAAGGCCGGGGCGTTGGTCTCACGGGCCCGCAGCCGGGCAGCCGCCCGAACGGAGTTGTATGCCGAGACGATGGACGCGATGGCCGCCCTCCGGATCAGGTGCAATGTGATCGAGGGTGAGCTTGACCAGGCCAAGGCGATCGCGGCCAGGCATCTGCTGATCGCAAGGCTCAGCGGGGCCGCGGCTGGAGTGGTCGGCATTTTGGCGCTTGTGTCGGCATTCTGAACCGCTTCCGTCCGTGCTCGGCGTGATTTCGGCCGCTATCCTTGCCTGTCTGCACCCCGCTCTGATTCGGGGGCGAGGGAGACGTCGGTGTCCAAGGGCCTGCGCAACATTGTGTATGACTACTTGTGCGAGCAACTGCTCATGGGCGAGCTCCGCGCCGGCAGCCGAGTGTGCGAGCTGGCGGTGGCCAAGGCGACCAAGGTCAGCCGAAGCCCGGTGCGCGAGGCGATCGGCCAGCTCCGGGCCGAGGGTGTGCTCGATCAGGTTCCGGGGTATGGGGCGTTCGTCAAAAGTCCGACGCGTCTGGAGCTTGATGAGGCGTTCCAGGTCCGTGAGTGGCTTGAATGCTCGGCGGTGTATGCGTTGGCATCGATGCCCAATCGCCCGCCGCTGGATGAGGCCCGGACCTACTGCGACCAGATGGTTGAGATGCTCCGCAGCGAGCCGATCAAGCCGGAGTCACCGATCTCCGCCCGAGCGTACGACCAACTGGAACGGCTGGACCGCGATTTTCACGCGGTTCTCCTGCGGGCCTCGGGCAATCGCCGGGTGGTGAAGGTGATCAACGACACGAGGCTGTTGATTCACGCGACCGGGTGCCGGCCGATGCCCCTGACCAATG
>DRKT01000132.1 GCA_011053195.1 Phycisphaerales bacterium
AGCTGGTCACACTTGGCAACCTCATCCGCCGGCGTCTCCGGGTAAGGCAGCACCATGTCCTCGCGGAATCGGCCCCAGAAGATGTTCTTGATAAACCCCATGTCCTCGGGCTCGGGCCCGATGAGTTGCTCGGCTTCTTCAAGGATTTTTCTGTCTTTGGCGCTGACGCCCTTCATGTCTTTCAGATCTGCCATGACCGATTCCCCATCTCCTCGGCTCGGCAGCACCAGCCACCGAGTTCCGATGTACGAGCCGGGGCATTACCCCGCTCAAGTTGATTTGTCTTACGCTTTCTTTGCAGACTTTGCAAAGAATGCTTCAATCGCCGCCTTGCCCGCAGCCGAACTGCGAAGCCGGACCAGGTGGTCCTGCTCGACCGCAAGGGCCGCCCGCCACCCCTTGGCCAGACCCGTGTCCACAGCCTCGCAGACAGCCATGCCCGAAGGTGTCATGAGATCGCCGCGGACCGCATCAAGCGCCTCCAGAACCGAGGCCGATACATCGGGGCACCCGATCCATCGGCTTGGAGCCCCCGTCCTGCGGACCGGACCGGCCTGACCGCGGATCCACTGCCGGGCCGTTTCGATCAGATCATCATACGACCCCGCAACCGCGTCGAAGAGACCCGCCCGGATCGCCTCATCCGAGTTCATCACCTCGCCCGTTGCGGTCCGCCGGATCGCATCCGCCGGGTCCATCCTCGCCAGCAGCAGGTTCGTCCCGCCCCAACCCGGACAGATCGAAAGCCCCGCCTCGGGCAGACCCACCGGGTAAGGCCGGCCCGGCTTGCCATCCCGCTCCGCCGGCGGACACCCGATCAACCCATCGCAGTGCATCGCCAGTTCAAGCCCGCCGCCGAGCGCCGCCGCGTGAATCGCCGCCACCGTGAAATACGGCAGCGCCGTCAGCATCGAAAACACCCGGCTCGCATTCTCAAGATACGTGTGCAGCCGGGCATCATCGAGTTCGACAATCGCCCTCAGATCCGCACCCGCAACGAAGGCCCGCGGAGCAGCCGAAGCCAAGACCAGTCCCGCCGTATTCTCGGGCAGGTTCTTGAGCGTCAATTCGAGACGTTGTATCAGATCCTGATCCAGAACCACCACCGGCCGATCGCCCTGCTCAAGCCAGAGCGTGACGACCCCGGGCTGGTCACCGGCATGCTCGTGTTCGAGGCGAAATGGATCCATCGGACGGCATTGTATACATCCAATCGCCGTCTTTCTCGCAACGACATTGCCACTTTCAACGCCTGCAAAGCGTCAAACAGAGCCCTCATCTCGCCTCGGCAAGGTACGCAGCAAGAATATCACGGGCCGCCTCCAGATCATTCTTATCAATCATCTCGGTCACGGTGTGGATATACCGTGTTCCGACCGTGATCCCGACCGCCCGAGCCCCAGCCGCCGCCTGCTGCGCCGCGGCACCATCCTGACCACCCCGACCAAGAATCGACCGCTGAAGCTTGATCTTGTTCTTCTTGGCGATCGACTGGATCTGCTCGGTCAGCGCATGATCCGAGATGAAACTCCCGTCCTTGATGTGCAGCGCAAAGCCCTCGCCCTGCGTCGTCACGCTCTCCTGCTTCGGCACACCCGGCGTGTCGCACGCCAACGTCACATCCAGACCGATCCCGATGTCCGGGCGCACCGCAAACGACGATGTCTTCGCACCGCGAAGCCCGACCTCCTCCTGAACCGTGAACGCGACCACGATCTCGCACCCGTGTCCCGTCCCCGCCTGATCGAGCTGACGGATCGATTCGATCCCGAGCCAGCACGCCACCCGGTTGTCCAGCGCCTTGGACACGAACTTGTCACCCATCTCCCGGAACGGTTCATCCATCACAATCGTGTCGCCGATCTGGAAGGTCTTGTCCACAGCCTCCTTGGTCATCCCGGTGTCGATGAAGAACTCCGAAACCTCCGGCACCTTCTTCCGATCCTCCGCCGAGGCGATATGCACCGGTTTGCCGCCCGGGTTCATCACCGCCGGGTAATCTCCCTTGTCCGTGCACACCAGCACCCGACGCGAGAACAGATTCCGCGTGTCGAAGCCGCCCGCAGCGTTGACCCACAGAAACCCGTTCTCGTCGATGCTCGAAACATAAAACCCGATCTCATCCATGTGGCACAGCAGCATCACCACCGGTGCGTCCTCGGCAGGCAAGGCCTTGCCCTTGGCATCGCGCGGATGACGCCGACAGATCAGCGAGCCCATCGCATCCGTCGTTTCCTCGTCGAAAAGGCCCTTGATCTCATCCTGAATCAGCGCACGGACGCGCTCCTCGCGGCCGGGGACACCGGGGGTTTCGCAAAGACGCCTGAGAAGATCGGTATTCATGCTGAGCTCCTGTGTTGGGGGATGAGCCGGCCTCGACGCCGGGGCGGGAGTGTATGACCCATCCCGGCTCGCCGTTGTACTCGCCATGCACACGCCGGACCGGGCCTAGCCTGAAGGTGCCATGGCCATCCCCTCGCCAATCCGCAGCGAACTCCTCAGACGCCGAGCCGAGATCGTGCCCTATGGCCACCCCGACGCCGGCATCGAACTCGTCCAATCCTTCGGCGCCCTCGACCTCGAATACGCCGCCCTGCGCACAAACGCCGTCCTGATCGACCAACCCCAGCGGGCCACCATCGAAATCACCGGCTCCGACCGCATCGACTTCCTCGACCGCATGCTCACACAACAACTCAAACCTCTGGCCGAGAAACCGCTCGGCACACGCAACAGCTTCTGGCTCAATCGGCAGGGACGGATCGTCGCGGATCTGCGCGTGCTCGAGCTCGGCGATCGCGCCCAGTTCGATGTCGATGTCCACGCCGCCCAAACGGTCATCCAAACCCTCAGCGACTACATCTTCACCGAGGATGTCCAACTCCGCGACCAGACCCGGACCGGCCATCGGCTCGCGCTGATCGGCCCAACCTCAGCGATGCTGCTCGAGCAGGCGGTTGAATCGGTCCAGACCGGCGAGCACCCCGCAACGATGGAAATCGGCAACGTGTCGATTGCCACAATCGCCGGCGCCTCGGTTGTGATCGACCGACAAACCCGCCTCGGTGTGGACGAGTTTGCGATGCTGGCCCGAGCTGATGATGCCGAGCGGGTCTACCTCAAACTGCTCGAACTGGGGATGCCCGAACAGCTTGATGCGATCGGCGACGAGCAGGCCGCCTTCAACAGTGACGGATCGCCAGCCGACACCATCCGCCTCCGTCCCGCGGGCTGGCATGCGTTCAACACGGTCCGGATCGAGGCGGGCGTGCCGATGTTTTACCTCGACTTCGGCCCGGATTCGCTCCCGGCCGAAACCGGCGTCTTCGAGGATCGCGTCTCCCTGACCAAAGGGTGCTACCTCGGCCAGGAGATCGTCGCCCGGATGCATTCGCTCGGACACCCCAAGAAAGTTCTGGTCGCCCTGCGCTGTGAAGATGGTGCTGCGGATCAGCCCGTTTCTGGCGCACCGATCATGGATATGCAGGGCGCCGAAGTGGGGGCCGTCACGAGTTCATCGCCCAGTCCATTGCTCGGAGGGTCGATCCTCTGTTTCGCCATGGTCAAGTGGGGCATCCATGAGCCCGGCACAGTCGTCAGCATTTCCACCGATTCCGAACCGATCTCCGCGACGGTTCAGCAGCCGCTCCGCTGCGTCGAGCCATGATCCGCACGGCGTGCCGCATGCTCCACCGGCCTGCGATAGACCAGCTCGACATCATCACCTACACGTTTGATGCGCATGAGCCGAAAGTTCCGACCGCCCGAGAGCGAGGGCACCGTCCGCCCGACCGCAGCGGCCTTGGCCAGCTCGTCACCCAGCAGCAGCGGCGCGATATACACCACAGCCTCATCGATCAGGTCAAACTCGAAGAAGGACCCGAGCAGCCCCGGGCCGCACTCGATCAGCACATTCGTGGTGTCGTACGCATCGACAAGCTGTTTGAGCATGACATCGAGATCCAGCCGACGATTGTCGGACCGCACACCCATGATCTCGACCCCGGCCGCCTCGAGTGCTGCTCGCCTCGGCTCGAGGTAAGACCCTGATTTGAGTTCGCCGGAACAGCACGCCGTCACAGGGATCTCTCGCGCCGTGCGCACGAGTTTGGATGTCGTGGGCAGGTCGAGATCGGTGTCGATGACCACGCGCCGGGGGATTCGTCTCGGCCTGCGATCCAGGCGGACGGTGAGCCGCGGGTCGTCGTGCAATGCCGTCCCGAGGCCGGTGATGATCGCATCAACTCGCTCGCGCAGGTGGTGGACGCGCCGGCGGGACAGGTCGGAGCTGATCCACTGGCTCTGCCCCGTGCGCGTGGCGATCCGCCCATCGACGGTTTGTGCCCACTTGGCGATGACCCACGGCATCCCGGTGGTGATGCGTTTGACAAATGGATCGGAGAGATGGACAGCAGCCGAGCTGGATTCGCACAGTTCGGCTTCGATACCGGCATCCCTGAGAACCCGGCTCCCGCCGCAGGATGCCGGCGCCGGGTCGTGCCGGGCAAAGACCACCTTCTTGATGCCGGCCTCGATGAGCGCTTCAGTGCATGGCGGCTGCTTGCCATGATGGCAACACGGTTCGAGCGTCACGTAGGCGGTCGCGCCGCGCGGGTCATGGCCTCGTCGGTGCACGTTGGCCAAGGCTTCGCGCTCGGCATGGAGCGAGCCATACCGCTGGTGATGCCCGATACCGATGATGTCGGAGCCCTTGGCGATGACACACCCGACCATCGGGTTGGGTTCGACCCGCCCGCCGCCGCGCCAAGCCGCGCGGGTCGCGAGGTCGAGCATCTTGGTTGTGACATCAGAGCTTGGCACAGCCGACTCCTGGGTTCACTTCTGTCTCGCCTTGAGCCGACGCTGCGCATCCTCAGTGGCCAACACCTTGGCGGAGAGGGCAGCCCCTTCGAGCAGGATGTCCAGATTGTCCGAGCCGTCGAGCGAGTTGAGCAATTGCTTGGTCGCTCGCATGGCGTGAGGCCCGCCGGCCGCAAGTGACTGCGCGATCCGATCTACCTCCGCATTAAGATCCTCGCGCGAATCGACCACCTGCGAGACGATGCCGAGTTCGTGCGCGCGGCTGCCGGACATCACACCACCCGAGAGCATGACCGTTCTCGCCCGGCCCGGTCCAATCCTGCGCACAAGCCAGGGGGACACCACCGCCGGGCACAGGCCGAGGTCGACTTCCGGGAATCCGAGCTTGGCATCGGCATGGGTAATGGCCAGGTCGCACACCGTCGCCAGCCCGCAGCCGCCACCGATCGCAGCCCCGTTGATGCGACCCAGCACAACCATCGGCAGCAGCCGGAGCCGATGCGTGAGACGTGCCAACGACTCCAGCAATCGCAGCGGCACACCGGGGTCGTCGCCGATGATGACCTCTTTCAGATCCATGCCGGCGCAGAAACTCCGGCCCGCACCGGTCAGGATGAGCACCACCGGCGGCTCGTCGGTGGACGCTTCGAGCTGATCGAGCCTCATATGCGCGGCGCTCAGCATCTCGGTCGAGAGGGCATTGTGCGCCTCGGGGCGGTTGAACGTGAGTGTGGCGATCGGGCCATTGGTTTCCAGTGCAGCCAGTTCGGGCATGGCGTGGTCCTTGGGTCAGAGGTTGAGCGCTGCGAGCAGGCGTTGTTCTTCTTCGCCGCCGGTGAGCGAGAGCGATGTTTCCAGGGCTTCGTGTATGCGTTGCTGCTGCTCTGCGGGTTCGAGTCTGGCGAGCCAGGCCTTGGTCGCAGCGATCGCGCCGGGTGGTTTGGCGCCGAGCTCGCCGGCACGTTGGAGAGCGCGATCGAGGACGTCATTCCGATCATCGACGAGTTCATGTGCCAAGCCGATTTCGTGCGCTCGGCGACCGGAGATGAGTTCTGGCAGTAGCAGCCGTTCGCGGGCAGCGCCGAAGCCGACGGCTTGCCAGAGAAAGGGCGCCGAGACCGCGGGCGAGACGCCGATTTTGGTCACGGGGTAGCCGAGCTTGGCATCGGTATTGGTGATGACGAGGTCGGCCCCGCCGAGCAGCGCACATCCACCGGCGATCGCGGCCCCGTGCGCTGCGATCACCACCGGGATCGGCAGCGCCCGCAGCGTTGTGCACGCCTTGCTGAGTCCGGTGAGCAGTTCGCGCATCACCGATCCGTCCGGCGCCGCCTTGCAGAGCTTGAGATCGAAACCGGCGCAGAAAACGCGACCCCGCCCGGCCAGCACCAACGCGCGATGGTTGGTTGCCTGTGCGTCGATCGCCTCGACAAGCTCGCGGAGCATCTCGGGTGTTAGCGCATTGCGCTGGTCCGGCCGATTGAGTTCGATCAGGGCAACGGATGTGCCGGCGACGGTTTGGGTTGAAGTGGCGATCATGGCTTGATCCTGCCCGTGATTCCGGCAGCGATGTCCGCAGCCTTGGCGAGTGATTCAAGATCAACGCCGGTGGTGAATCCTTGATCGAGGATGATGCGTACGAGCGATTCGGTGGCGAGATTGCCCGGGGCCCGGTTCGCATCGGTCGAGGCGTACGGGCACCCGCCAAGACCCGCGACGGACCCGTCAAAGGAGCGCAGTCCCATATCCAGTGCCGCGCGCACACACTCGGCGGCCCGGCCGAAGGTGTCGTGCAAGTGCAGCACGAGCCGATCCGCAGGGACAACATCAAGGACCGCAGCGAGCATGGCTGCGGTTGTTTCTGTGACACCCGCGCCGATCGTGTCGCCGAGGTCGATCTCATCGACACCGAGTTCGAGCAGCCGTCGGGCAACATCGGCGACCGCTTCGGGCAGGATGATGCCCTCGAAGGGACAGGCGATGACACAGGAGATGTAGCCCCGTGTTGTTAGTCCCTCTTCATGCGCCCGGGCGATGACCGGCTTGAACCGGGTCAGGGTCTCGGCGATGTCGGCGTTGGTGTTTTTCCGGCTGAACGTCTCGCTGGCAGCGGTGAAGACACTGGCCTTGTCGATGAGCCGTTCGCCGGCGTCCTGGTTGGCTTGAAGCAGGTGGTCCAGGCCTTTGGAGTTTGGAACCAGCGCGCTGAAGGTCATGCCGGCGGGTTTGGTGCCGGCGAGCATCGTGCAGAGCTCGGCCGCATCGCCGAGCTGGGGCACCCACTCGGGGCTGACGAAGCTGGTGATCTCGATCTCGTCAACTCCGGTGCGTTCGAGGGCGCGCACAAGCTCGGCCTTGTCGGCTGTGGGGATCGGGCTGCCATCTTCGCGCATCGGCTCGTTTTGGAGACCATCGCGCGGGCTGACGTCGGTGATGCGGACACGCTCGGGCATGGGGAGATGGTATCGCCCCCGCCCGTGTCAGATCCCGGCCGAGGCCATCGCGAGCGTGGCGCCGGAGAAGAGACCCGCGATGGCGACGTAGATGGCGACACGGATCGGTGTGCCGTGGCTCAGCTTGTTGTATCGTTTTTCATCGAGCCAGAGCTTGCCCGAACGGGTCTTGCGGACGATGCCCCGATGGCAGAGCCACCAGATCGCGGGCGTGGAGATGAGCCCGATCTCGCTCGGCCTGCGGGCGGTCATGCGATTGGTGGCCTCGGCCCGGCGCAGGGCGGCCACGGGGCGCGCGAGCTTCTTGCGATACCGGACGCGCTCGATCAACTCGACATCATGCTGGCGGATTTCGATGCTGGTCATTGGTCCATCCCCTGCGGGCAACCGGCCCGTGTGCAGGGTGACCATGCAACCAGATTGGATACTTGGCGAGCGACTCGAAAGGTGAGATCACAGCGCGGGCCCTACCGCCGGTAAAGCCTTTCCGACTTGACACGCTGGAGGATGTTCTCGGACGAAAGCAGTGGGGGGCATCGGGTCGTGCCCGCGAATACTGGATGAAGCCTCGGACAGTTTGATACCAAAGGTTTGTTGAAACGGTGCAACGTGAAAGCGGGGTCAGTAGCACACGTTCAGAGTTAGATACGTTCCGAGGGAGCTTGTCTAATAATCCGCCGAGATGGGAATGTTGGGTATGAATATCGAAACTCGATTCGCCTGGGTGTTCCTCATCGGTGTGGTGGTGGTCGTCGTGTTTGTTCTGTCATTTCTCGATGCCGATACGGTGCTCGGAACGGTATACGGGAAGGTTGTCGAGCTGTCAACAGGCCGGGCGAGGGAGCCGGGCATTGCTTCCGGGACCGTTGTGATGGACCGGATCACTGGCGATGCTGTATACCCGGAATACGTGGTGCTGCGGTCTTCGCGATGGCACCGGGGCGTGATGATTCCGTGGTGTGTCGAGCGGGCGGTGGTGGTCTCGCCGAAGGGAAACGCTCTCCCAATCCCCCCACAAGATGCAGTGGTTCTGAAGGAATTACTCGATCTTGAATATCTTGATGCATCAACAGGGCGATACAAAGGTGATCGTATTCTCTGGGGCTTTGTTTTTTCAGACATCCTGCTGACCGGCCTGGTTATGGGGATTGTTTGCCGAACAGTGACATTCATCATTGCTCGACGAAGGAACGGTGCTCGTGTCGAGCCACCATCGGATAGCGGTTCCAGGCACGATTGAATATCGACATGGGGATGGCGGTCATTCGATCGAAATAGAGCATTTGTGTGGGACTGGCTCAGGTCTGCAGCACGCCCGTTTTGAAGTCTTGCGAGAGATCCCAGCCTTGCATCGCGGCTTCGATGGCGGCGATCAGTTCCTCTCTTGTCCTGTGCGGCTCGATGATGCGGTCCAGCCAGCCTCGGGCGGCGCCGTGGCGGATGTCCTGCTGCTCGTTGTAGCTCTCATGCACCGCGGCGAGGATGGCCTTGTGTGTTTCGCTGTCGATCTCTTCGCCCTTGCGCTTTCGGCTTCGTTCTTCGATCATCGCGAGCACGCCGGTGGCTTGGGACGCGCCCATGACGGCGCACTTCGAGCCGGGCCAGGCGAAGGTGATGAAGGGCTCAAAGGCCCGGCCGCACATGGCGTAGTTGCCGGCGCCGTAGCTGGAATTGGTGATGACAACGATCTTGGGGACGATGGAGTTGCTCATGGCGTTGACCATCTTGGCGCCTGATCGGATGATGCCGCCCTGCTCAGAATCCCGGCCGACCATGAATCCCGTGGTGTCGTGGAAGAAAATGAGCGGGATCTTGCGCTGGTTGCAATCCATGATGAACCGGGCAGCCTTGTCCGCGGAATCGTCGTAGATCACGCGGGGCATGTTGGTTGATTTGCTGGGCCCCGCCTTGCCGCCGGGGAGGGAGCGCTGCGTGAGCTTGCCCTGATTGGCGACGATGCCGACGGGGTACCCACCGATGGAGGCGTAGGCGCAGCAGAGGCTTTGGCCGTAGTCGGCCTTGTATTCGTCGAGGTCGGGTTCGAGCGATTCGTGGCCGTCGTTGTTCGGGGCGGTTCGGCTGTCGACGATGCAGGCGAGGATGTCGCGGATGTCGTACTGCTCGCCGGGCTCGGTCTTGAAGATGTCATAGATATTCCGCGGATCGTGGTGGGGTGGTGCGGAATCCGGCTTCGGGCATGAAGCGTCGATGGGGTATTTTTTGACGAGTTCCCGGACTCGGTTGAGGCATGCTTCGTCGTTTGGTTCTTTGAAGTCGATGGTGCCGCTGATCTCGGCGTGCATGGTGGCGCCGCCGAGTTCTTCGTCGGTGACATCCTGCCCGATGGCGGCCTTGACGAGCGCCTGGCCCGCGAGATAGAGGCCCGAGCCCTCGGTCATGAGCAGCGTGTCGCAGAGAACGGGCAGGTACCCGCCGCCGGCGACGCAGAAGCCCATGATCGCCGCGATCTGCGGGATGCCCTCGGCGGAGATGACACTATTCAGATAAAAGATGCGGCCAAAATCATCGGTGTCGGGAAAGACGTCTTCCTGAAGCGGGAGGAAGACACCGGCGGAATCGACGAGGTAGATCAGCGGCAGACGGGCCATGCGGGCGATGTGCTGGGCGCGGATGATCTTCTTGCAGGTCATCGGGAAGAAGGCGCCGGCCTTGACGGTGGCATCGTTGGCGATGACCATGTGCTTTCGGCCGTGGATGACGCCGATGCCGGTGACGACGCCGGCCGCGGGGGCGCCGCCGAACTCCTGGTACATGTTGAACGCGGCCCAGAGCCCGAATTCCTGAAAGAAGGTGCCGGGGTCGATGAGTCGGTCGATGCGTTCGCGCGCGGTGAGGCGGTCCTTGGCGTGCTGGCGTTGGATGGCCTTGGGCCCGCCGCCCTGGCGGATCGTGGCCTCGAGTGCGAGGAATTCGTCCGTGACGGCTCGAAGGTGTGAGGGATCAGGCATGCCGAAGCGTAGCGACGTGCGCTGCGAAATCGGGCGTGTGCGGTCGTGACGTGGGGGTGAAGCGGGCAATGTGGATAGTTTGAGTTTGTTTGGGCCGAACATTGACAGACCGGTACCAGCGGTGGTAGTGTGTCGCCGCCGGGCACGCGACCGATGCCGCCCCCGGCCTGAGAAGGCGCCAGCCGTGGTGCCTCCAGTTTGGGCATCGGGACCGGCGTCAGCCGGCGGACCGGCCCCAGATCGCGGGGGCGCCATCCGCCGATCACCGACGCAGCACAAAGGAGGCCCACGATGGCCAAGCGCACCAGCGGACCGGCGAAAGTTCTCCAACCCAAGTCCGAGGGCGATGCCCGCAAGGACGTGCTCAAACGGACCATCAGCCAGATCGAAAAATCCTTCGGCCAGGGCGCGATCATGCGCCTCGACGAGGAGGCGTACCTCAACATCCCCGGCATCGGGACGGGCTCGATCAGCCTCGACTTGGCACTCGGGGGCAAGGGCATCCCCAAGGGCCGGATTGTCGAGGTGTTCGGCCCGGAATCCAGCGGCAAAACAACGCTCGCACTCAGCATCGCCGCCCAGGCCCAGAAAAACGACGGTGTCGCGGCCTTCATCGACGCCGAGCACGCGCTCGATCCTTCATGGGCGAAGAAGATCGGTGTGGACATTGACCGCATGCTGGTGTCCCAGCCGGACTCGGGCGAGCAGGCGCTCGAGATTGTCGAGCTGCTGGTGCGGTCCAACGCGGTTGACCTGATCGTGGTGGACTCGGTGGCGGCGTTGATTCCCCGCGCCGAGATCGAGGGCGACATGGGCGATGCTGCGGTCGGCTTGCAGGCGCGTCTGATGTCGCAGGCGATGCGCAAGCTGACGGGCGTGATCGCGAGGAGCCAGGTGACGGTGGTCTTCATCAACCAGATCCGCGAGAAGATCGGCGTGATGTTCGGCTCGCCCGAGACAACCCCCGGCGGGCGGGCGCTCAAGTTCTTCTCATCCGTGCGGATTGACGTCCGCCGGACGGGAGCGATCAAGGAGGGCGACCAGACGGTCGGCAGCCGAACCCGGGCACGGGTCGTGAAGAACAAGGTCGCGCCGCCCTTCCGCGATGCGGAGTTCGACATCATGTACGAGGAAGGGATCTCCTCGACGGGTGATCTGCTGGACCTCGCGGTGGAAACAGGGATCGTGAACAAGGCCGGCGCGTGGTTCAGCTATGGCGACATCCGCGTCGGGCAGGGGCGCGAGGCGTCCAAGCGATTCCTCGCGGAGAACGAGGATCTGTTCGAGGAGATCAAGGAGCGGGTGCTGGATGCGAAGCTGCCCAAGGCTGTGCGCGAACGGCTGGCGAAGATGGAGGAGGAGGAGGCCGGGGATCTCGAACCTGTCGAGGCGTAGACCGGGGATCGGCTCTGTCGTGCGGGTGGAGGCGGGTGGAGATTGATCCGCGAATGGGCCTACGCTTGGTGTGCTGCGGATGTGGCGAAATTGGCAGACGCGCTAGGTTCAGGTCCTAGTGGGGGTAAAACCCCGTGGAGGTTCAAGTCCTCTCATCCGCATTGAAGGTGTGTTGAAGGCGTCCGTGAAGACGCACCGACGAGCAATGTTTGAATCGCGGCCGATCCACCGGGTCGGCCGCGACTGTTTTTCCATGCCTAGGTGCCGATCGGGGTACGCTGATGGGCGATGGCGTTGATCTACTGCGGCATAGATGAGGCGGGCTATGGACCGATGCTCGGGCCGTTGTGTGTCGGGCTGACGTGCTTTGCGGTGGATGGGTGGGAGCCGGGCGAACCGGCGCCGGACCTGTGGGATCGGCTCCGCTCGGGCGTGTGCCGATCGCTGAAGGAGCTGCGCACGGATCGGCGAAGCCGGATCGCGATCGCGGATTCCAAGAAGTTGAAGCTGTCGAACCAGCTCAAGACGAGGCACCCGCTGGTGCATCTCGAACGGGCGGTGCTGGCGCTTTTGGGTTCGGCCGGTGTTGAGCCGGTAGACGATGGGCATCTCTTTGCAGCCCTTGGGGTCGAGCTGCCGGACGAGCCCTGGTACGGTGGGCGGGCGAGGGCGTTGCCGGTGGGCAGCTTGCCGAGTGAGATTTCAGTGGCGAGGAACGTGGTGGGGTCGGCGATGCGATCCGGGGGTGTCGAGCCGATCGAGCTGGCGTGCGGGGTCGTGGGTGAGCAGCGGTTCAACGAGATCGTGCGCACGACCGGCACCAAATCCGAGGCGACGTTCGAGGTGATCGGTCGGCACCTCAGGCTGATCCGACAGCGGTGCGATGGAGAGAACCCGATCCGGATTGTGTGCGATCGGCTCGGCTCTCGGCGGTGTTATGCGGGGTTGATCGAGCGGGCGCTGCCGGACGTGCGCGCGGCTGTGGTGGATGAATCACACGAGCGAAGCGTGTATCGGCTCGACGGATGGGGATGTGACACCCGGATCGTGTTCGAGGTCGAGGCGGAGGATGGGCACCTGCCCGTGGCTGCCGCTTCGATTGTTGCCAAACTGACGCGCGAATTGGCGATGGCGCGTTTCAACCGGTATTTCTCGGGCCAGTTGCCGGAGCTCAAACCGACAGCGGGGTATTACGCGGATGCGAGGCGCTGGCTTGCGGACGCGGAGCCCGTGCTGAGCCCGGCTGTCCGGACGCGGCTGATTCGGCGCGGCTGATTAGGCGAGGCTGATTCGTGCGACAGAAAAACAAAGGGACCGGCCGAAGCCGGTCCCCCTGCGAAAGGAGCATCGATCCAATGGCAGCGGATCAATAGACAATCGCGGTGGCCGCCTCGATCGATTCGACGACCTGACGGACCTGGAATGGTTTTCGGAGGAATCCCTCGTAGCCCTTGCTCGAGAGGGCGGCGACCTGGCCGTCGGTGAGCTTGCTGCTCATGGCGACGATCTTGGTCATCTGGAGGTTGTCGGACGTCTGAACGAGATTGGCGACCTGGTCGGCGTCGTTGTTGTCGCCGAGATGGAGATCGAGAAGAAGGACATGCGGACGGTAGCGTTCGCATTCCATGCCGGCCTCGAAGCCGCTGGACGCGGTGTGGACCTCGTAGTTTGTGCGTTCGATGAGGACCTCTTTGAGTGTGTTGGTGACATCGGTGTCATCATCGACGATGAGGACGCGGGTTCGGCCGCCGGTGATCCCGTCGAGCGGGATGCCGTGGGCCTTCATGAACTTGATGAGCTCCGGGACGGGGATTCGTCTGTCCTTGGATCCGGGGATTCGGTATCCCTTGAGCGACCCGGAATCGAACCATTTGGAGACGGTTCTGGGGGCAACGTTGCAGATCTTGGCGACCTCTCCGGTTGTGAGCACGTCCTTGTCGATTGGCATGAATCTCACCTCTCGCCCCGGGGGCGGGCCTCGGGGGTTGCTGGCGCAGGGCCGGTCCTACACGATCCGGTACAGGCCTTGCATATGGGTCACATCGGGCGGTCCGGGCAGTCGCTTGACCCGTCATGGACGGAGTTTGCGATGATTTCCGTTTTTCGGACGTTGGCCGGGTCCGGAGAATATGGGTGGGTGCAAAGAGTGTGATTGACGGGCGGGTCCCCTTTGGAGTATGTTGCCTAGGCTGGTGGGTCGCCATGCGGGGCGTGGCGGCGGCTGCGGGTCGGTCTCGGCCGGGTTTCGCAGCGTCAGAAGGACCGGCATCGAGGGAATGATTGGAAGATGGCTGGGCACGGCGGCCCACTGGCCAGGCCAGGGGCCATCGGATCCGATCCCAGCGTGTGTGGAGTAAGCCGTGCAGATGGACGTACAGATGGATTGGTTGAGGTCGGTACGAGTTCGTCTCGTGGTGTGTATGGTGGCTCTTGCCGGGATGATGTTGGCCGTCGGTGGCGTCCGGGCGCAGGATGCCGATCCCGATTTCAAGGACCAGCTCCGTGATTTCATCTTCTATGTGAATGTGCATCAGCCCGATGCGGCTGTGGCAACCGCGGAGGAGCTGCTCGGTCGCGGGCTGACGCCGAGGGAGCTGTTGGACCGGGTCGAGGCGTCCAACCTCCAGGGTGAGTTGGATGAAGCCCTCGGCAAGGCACTGCGGAACGAGGCCCTCGAACCGACCGCGGGCCGGATCCTGACGATGCTCAACACGGGCCGGCTCCAGCGGGCGCGGGACCCGAACGAGATCGAGAAGAACATCAAGTCGCTCACCGGCGGACTGCGCGAGCGGCTGTATGCAAGGGAACGTCTCAAGGCGGCAAGCGAGTACGCGATGCCTCAACTTTTGGAGGCGGTGCTGCAGCGCACGAATATCCAGCTTCGCACACAGGTGCAGCGGTTGTTGAACGAGTCGGGTCGGGCGCCCGTGATTCCGCTCTCGGTGTCGCTTGCGGAGGTCGAACCGGCTGCCCAGGAGCAGATTGTCACCATCCTCGGGAAGCTCGGCTATCGGGCGGCGGCACCGTTTGTCTCCGAACTGCGCGACAAAACTCTCAGCGATCCGGTGCGGGCGGCCTGTGATCGGACGTTGGCATCACTCGGTATCGAAGGGGTGAGCACATCGGAGTTGTATCGCCAGCTTGCCGAGGGGTACTACGACGAACGTGAAGAGTTGACGAGTTTTCCGGGTGAGGATGTTCAATTGCTCTGGAATTATGACCCGTCGGTCGGGCTGATTCCGACGGCGATCAACACCTCGGTGTACCACGAGGCCTTGGCCATGAAACTGGCCGAGCGGGCCATGGAGCTCGGTTCGAATGGCCCGGCCGCTCTCGGGCTTTGGGTTGCGTCGAACTTCTCACGTGAGATCGACGAGCCGGTGGGGTACGACAACCCGGCGTACCCGCCCTCGATGCGTGAAGCGATGTACTACGCGGTGGCTTCGGGCCCGGTGGTGAGCGAGCTGGTGCTCGATCGGGCGTTGGATGACAAGGACACGAGGCTGGCACGTCGTGCGGTGGCCTCGATTGAGCGCACAGCCGGTCCGGACCTGATCTGGGACCGTCGGTCGGGCAAGAGTCCGCTGGTTCGGGCGCTTGGGTATCCAAACCGCCGAGTGCAGTACGATGCGGCCTTGGCGATCGCGGCTTCTCAGCCGAAGGCGAATTTCCAGGGGGCCCAGCGCGTGGTGCCGACGCTGAGCGGCGCCATCCGCTTTGCGGGCACGCGGTACGCACTGGTGTTATCGGAAAATGAGGAGCAGTACCGGTCGCTTCGCCGGGTGCTCGAGGGGCAGGATTATGTGGTGCTCCCCTATGGCAAGGATGTGGGCGATGTTGTCGAAGCGATCGCCGAGACGCCCGGTGTGGATCTGATCGTCACACAGGCGGCGCGTGGAACAACCGAGCCGCTGCTTGATGCGATCCGTTCGAATCCGAAACTGACGGCGGCTCCGATTCTTTCGCTCGTCGCAACGGATGAGCTGACCAAGCTTCGCCGGGTGCATCGAGGTGATGTGTCGGTGATGATCAGGCCCTTCGGGATCGACGAAGCCGCGATGACGGTGGCGCTGACGCAGTTGGTTGATGATGCGGCCGGCGGCGTGATCGGTGAGGATGAGGCCCGCGAGTATGCGATGCGGTCGCTGCGGGCGCTGCGCGATCTTGCTGTGGCGCAGAACCCGGTGCTTGATGTTTCGGAAGCGACAACGAGCCTTGTTTCGGCGATGAACGAGACGACCGGGCCGATCCGTCAGGAGGTCGCCGAGGTGCTGAGCCGGATCGACCGTTCCTCGGCCCAATCGGTGCTTGCCGAGGTGGCGATGCAGTCGAGCGGGTCGGAGCGGATCGCGATGCTCGACAAGCTGGCCGGTTCGGCCCGACGGTACGGGAACCATCTCGATGGCGTGCTCGTTGATCGCCTGATCGAGCTTTCCTCGACGGGTGATGATGCGGAGGCGACCGCCGCAGCCACGGTTCTGGGCGCGTTGGGTCTGCCCCAGAGCGACCTGGTGCGATTGATTCTCGCCGGCGAATAACCCGGAAACATCCATTCTCGGACATTGGTCTGGGCGAGGGCGGGTGCGCTCTGTGCGGCCTGGGGCGGTTCTTGTGCGCTCACGACTCGTCTCTGACGTTGCAGAGCGCACAGGCGGACTTGAAGTGTCACTTCATAGGTGGCAAAGGCCAAAGCGTGGGCTGAACGTATCCGATCGTTGACGTGGCCTCGATCAGAAACCCGGGCGAGCGGGGAAGGGGTCCGGCACCGTCGTACGTTCGGCGGGCGTCGAAAGTATGGCAGAAGCAACTTTGGACCTCGCACCGGTATTGAGGAGGAATGGACTCATGAAAGCTCGAGTCAAACGCGCGTTTACGTTGGTCGAAATTTTGATCGTCGTCGTGATCTTGGGCATTCTTGCTGCTGTGGTGATTCCGCAGTTCGTGAATGCTTCGGACGAGGCCCAGGTCGGGAACCTAGAGACCCAGCTCCGGACACTCCGGACGCAGATCCAGCTTTTCCGCGCTCAGTCGGACACCAACGCGTTTCCGGTGCTCGTCACCGGCAACTCGGATGGTGCTGTTGCCTGGGCTCCGATGATTGCCAACCAGCTCCTTATGGCGGCTCCGGTCAATCCCCGGACCAACTCGGCTGAGATCACGGCAACCAACCTGACCGGCGAGAACGGAATGGATGCCGCGATGGCCGACACCAGCGTCGGTTGGTTCTACAACCAGACCACCGGCGAGATCTGGGCGGCTTCGTTCAACGAGAACTACCGCGACCCGGCGGATGCCGACGCCGGTGTTCCGTGGCCCAACGGCTGATCACTTCGGCATGATGTGTTGAACATTCACACGGCCGGCCTGAAAGGGCCGGTCGTGCATTGGGAATGGGCCGCTCGAATTGGGGTGGCGGGGGAATCGCGGCAACTCATATGGTGCCTGGATCAACGATCCCGGCCGAGAAGGATCATCATGACACACCATCCGACGAACACAACCTCACGTGTCCAGACGGCCCTCCTGCTGGTGATTGTCGGGCTGCTTGGTGTCGACCTCGGTTCGAGGATGTTCAAGGGAACGTCCGACAGGGCGTATGCACCGGCTGCTGTGGTCGATGTGGCGTATCAGCCGGGAACCTTTCCGAACCCGGCCGTCCAGCGGTTGAAGATGGTTGAGAAGCTGACCGAGATCAACAGCCGGCTTGGAAAGATCGAGCGTCGGCTCGAGACGCGTCTGCGTGTGGAAGTGACCAACTTCCCCAAGCCCAAACCGGAAAAGGAATAAGGCCATGGCAGGACGTTCCGGTTCAGATGGTCGGCGATACGGTGGATACACACTGCTGGAGCTGATGATTGTGCTCGTGCTGATGGGCATTGCCTCGGCGCTGGTGATTCCGAATGTCGGCGGGAGTGTTCCTATTCGTGTGCAGACCGCGGTGCGCGCGGTCGCTGCGGACATCATGTACGCCCAGGGCGATGCGATCGCCTACCAGGCCCGGCGCGCGATTGTGTTCGATCCGGCGAGCAACTCGTACTGGATTGCCGAGGTTTCAGGCGACACGCTCGATTACAATACGGATGCGATGTACCGGATCGATGGTCCGGATCAGCGGTTCAAGGTGGATCTGGATACGGTGAGCCGGGGGGCCGCCCAGATGATCTCGGCAAACTTTGACGGTGACGAGATCCTCGTGTTTGACGAGCTTGGCGGTCCGGTGGCCGGGTTGGATTCGGATGAGCCGAGTGTCGGTGGCGAGATCGTCATCGGCGGCGATGATGGGCTGCTGTATCAGCTCAGCGTCGAGGCTTATTCCGGGCGCGTCACGGTGCAGAAGATTGGCGGCTGACGGGCGTCAACGTCCATGGCAGGTTCGGGGGAACGACTGAGATGAAGCAGCCACGGCGGAAGACGGTGCTGTACTCGATGGGTCTGCTCGGCGGGTTGGTCGCGGTGGCGATGTGGGGCAAGATGCGGTTCGTGTCGAAGATGCCCAAGATCGCCTACGCCGATCCGGACGCCGATCGGGGAAGCGAAGTGATGCCTTCAGATGGCGATTTGTCGCCCGAGGGTGAACACGCGGATGGGCGCACACCCGATACCGGTGGTATTGAGTAGCCCAAACATCCCAGCCGCTCTATCTTCTCAGAAAAACACATCCCAAGCCAAAGTTCGGACCGGCGTTCGACGACCAGTGGGGTGGCGAGATGCCCGCGATGTGTGGGCTTTGCCGCGACCATGGGATCTGTTGACGCGCCGAGTGCACAGGGTGTGCCCGGACGCGAGGGGTATCGAGGATGTTGGAATCACACTGCACTGGTTGTGGGCTTCGGGCGTGGGGAATTCGTGCCGCAGCTGCACTGGTCATGGTGTCCGGGACGGCGATGGGACAGGGGCTGAGTTCAGCGCGTCCTGTATCGGCGTCGATGGTCCAACCCGAGGATGAGCCCGAGCTCAACGAACCGGGTGGTCGGGTCAATGTCGACGAGAACCTGATTACCGAGCTCTTTGTCAATGATGAAGATCTGAACACGGTGCTCCAGTTGCTCGGTGTGCAGGCCCAGAAGAACATCGTGACGGGCCAGAGTGTCGCCGGTCGAGTCACCGCAAACTTCTACGGCGTCACGTTCTACGAGGCGCTCGATGCGATTCTCAATGTCAATGGCTACGGATACATCGAGCGGGGGCCGTTCATTTATGTGTATGGGTTGGAAGAGCTTGCGAGGATTCAGGAAGCGACCCGGACCCGTCGCAGCGAGATGGTCAATCTGAACTACATTTCCTCGACGGATGCCCAGGCCTTTGTCGAGCCGATGCTGTCGGACAATGGCAGCATCACCATCAGCCCGGATGCCGGGGCGTTCAACCTGCCGAGCGACAAGCCGGCTGGTGGCGAGTCCTACGCCCGCTCGAGCACGATCGTGATCACCGACTACGACGAAGAGGTCGATGCGATCATGGACATGCTCGCGAAGATCGACACAAGACCGGCGCAGATCCTGGTCGAGGCGACGATACTCCAGACCTCGCTGAACGAGGCCAATGCGTTTGGTGTTGATTTCTCGATTGTCAACGATCTCGACTTTACCGAATTCACCAGCGCCGGCGGCCCGCTCGGGGTCGTTCCCGCGCTCATCACCGGACAGGGCGGCACGCTGATCGGTGGTTCGGATACCAAGACCGCGGTTCCGAACGATGGCACAGGCGGCGGTGTCACCTCGACGGCCGGCAATGTGGCCGGTGGGCCCGCGACGCTCCGCGCCGGTGTGGTCAGTGGCGACTTCGCCGTCTTCATGCGCATGCTCGACGAGGTGACGGATGTCACAATCCTTTCCTCGCCGAAGATCCTGACGCTGAACCGTCAGCCCGCTCGTGTGCTGGTCGGCCGCAAGATCGGCTACCTGAGTTCAACCACCACGCAGACCGCCACAACGCAGTCGGTTGAGTTTCTTGATACCGGTACCCAGCTCTATCTGAGGCCGTTCATTTCGGATGACGGGTTCATCCGCATGGAGCTCAAGCCACAAGTTTCGGATGCTGAGATCCGCGAAGTGACCTCGGTCGGCGGTTCGGCGATTACGATCCCGGATGAGATCACCAATGAAATCACCACCAACGTCATGGTGCGTGATGGTCAGACGATCGTGCTCGGCGGACTGTTCCGCGATACCACGACAGTCACTCGACGCCAGGTGCCTTTCCTCGGCGATATTCCGATTCTCGGTGCGGCCTTCCGAGGCAACGATGACAAGACCCTCCGCCAGGAAGTGGTCTTTATGGTCAAGCCGACGATTGTCAACGATCAGATCCTCCTCGATGAGGCGGACCGGGCGCTAGCGACGGTCGATCGGGCTCGGACGGGCATCCGGAAGGGGCTGCTTCCCTGGAGTCGGGACCGCATGACCTCGATGTACAATGTCGAAGCGGAGAAACTGATCCGCGAGGGCAAGTACAAGAAGGCGCTGTTCAAGGTGCAGCAGTCGCTGAGCCTGAACCCGGCCCAGCCGAACGTGATCGCGATGCGTGAGCACCTGATCGGTCGCCAGGCCGAGTGGGAGCCGAGCCTGCTGAAAGAGATCGTTGATGGCGAACTGCACCAGATGTTCGAGGACGATCGCAACACCAATGCAGCGACGGGCCTGACCCGCCGTGCGGTGCCCGGTGATCGTCCGACGTTCGACGTGGCGTCGTTCGAAGAAACCGAGGGGGGTGTTGACGCCTCGGAGGCCGATGAGCCGATTGATGGTGAGATTGCCGACTTCCCGGTTGATGACGACGAGTGATCGGCCGGATCGGTTGGCCTCGGGGCATCCCCCGGGGCCCACAACGCCCTTGAAATGGAGCGAGCAGACATGAGTTTCATCCGACGTCCAGCGACCCTTCGCAGCACCGCGGTTCTCGGACTGGCCGTGGCGGCCGGTATGGCGGGCTGCGCCGGCCACGGCCGGAACACGTCCGCCGAGATGACTCGGGCGCAAGAGCGGATGAGCCAGATCAAGAGCGCCACGCAGTGGGAGATGGCCAATGAGTCGTACATGGCCGGCGATCTGGATCGGGCGCTCCAGAGTGTGAACAACTCGCTGGCGCTCAATCCATCGGTTTCCAAGAGCCACGTGCTTCGAGGGAAGATCCTGCTTGAGCTCGGCCGGCTTGAGGAAGCGCGCGACTCGCTGTTGCGGGCGGAGATCATCAGGCCCAACACGATCGAGGCCCAGTATTTCCTTGGAATCATCAGCGAGAGGCTCGGGCAGGACGAGGAAGCGCTCGGGTATTACCAGCGTGCAGCCGATCTTGATCCGGCCGAAGCGATGTACGCCGTGGCCGCGGCCGAGCTCTTGATCGACCTCGGTCGGCTTGACGAGGCCAAGGCCTATCTGGATGAGCGGTCCAACGTGTTTGGAAACAATGCCGGGGTTCAGCAGACGCTGGGTCATCTCGCATTGCTGCAAGATGACCCGGAGCAGGCCGAGGTCCTGTTTCGCAATGCTCAGCTGTTGGCGTCGGACGAGCCGAGGGTCTACGAAGATCTGATCCATGCCCAGATGGAGTTGGGACGTTTCGCTGAGGCAGAGCACAACATCAGACAGTTGCAGGAGTTTGATGGATACGAGAACCGTCGGGATATCTCGATGATACGGGCTCGGTGCCTGATCGAACTCGATCGGATGATGGAGGCCCGCGAGGTGTTGCTGAAGCTGACGGATTCATCGGGTGGTGACATGGACGCCAACGCGTGGCTCGATCTTGGGGCGGTGTCGTACAAGATCAACGACATGCCGAGGCTGCGCAAGGCCGGGCAGAAACTGACCGCGCTGCGTCCCGACCATCCCGAGGGATACTTGTACACAGCGCTCTGGCAGCGCAAGCATGGCGACTCGAACGGTGCTTTGGCGACGCTCGAGAAAGGCTTTGTCCGGGCCGACATGCCGTACGAGGCGATGCTGCTGCGTGGTGTGATCGAGCAGGAACTCGGGATGTTTGCGGCTGCCGAGCGCAGCTACCGGGCGGCGTCGGCGCTCCAGCCGGACGATGATCGCGCCAAACAGCTTCTCACCTCACTGCTTCAGAGCGGCGACGACGGCATCGCCGATTTTCCGGTCGATGACGACGACTGATTGCTCAGGCTTCGCGCCAGTCCTCGATGACGGGCTCGACCCGGCCTGAGTAGGACGAGATCGCGGGCGAGATGACCGCGTCGATGCGCTGCCCGTGGGCGAGTTGATCGCGCAGGTGCCCGCCGTTCCACATGATGCAGCGCAGGGCGGCGCCCTCGTGCGAAAGATGCAAGGCGAGATGGTTGGCGCGAGAGCCGAAGGTCTCGGGCCGGCGCACGATCGAGACACTTCGAAGCAGAAAGCGGACCTTGGGATTGCCCTGCCCGAAGGGGCGCAGCTTGTCGAGCCGGGTGACCTGCTCCGGCGTCAGCTCTCGTGTGTCCGCCTCGGTATCGACGGCGATCTCGTTGATGAGATCCTCAGGCCGGAGCAGCGAACAGGCGTGTTTGATAAAAGATTCTGAAAACATATCGAAAGATGAATCGTCGAGTTTGAGGCCCGCTGCCATATCGTGTCCGCCGAAGGTCGTCAGGAACTGGCGACAGGCCTCGAGCCCGGCGTGGAGGTTGAATCCCGGGATGGATCGACCCGACCCCTTGCAGCATCCATCCTGCTGACAAAGCAGGATGCTTGGCCGGGCGAATCGTTCGACAAGCCGAGAGCACACGATCCCGACAACACCCGGATGCCAGTCCGGTGAGGCCAGAACAATGGCTCGCCGGTCAGGCCCGGTCATGCCCTGCGCCTCGGCCATCTCGATCGCCTGCTCGAGAATCGCCCGCTCGGTCTCGCGACGTTCGAGGTTCATCCTGTGCAGCGATTGGGCAATCTCGCGGGCCCTGGCGGGTGGGGCGGTGGTGAACAGCTCGACCGCTTCGGCGGCATGGCCCATTCGTCCGCAGGCATTCAGCCTTGGACCGAGACGAAAGCCGACATCCTCGGCATTGACGCGTTCCCCATCCAAACCCGAAGCGCTGACCAGTTCACGTAAGCCGCCAAAGGATGAACGCTGGATCCGTCGGAGTCCGAATCTGGCGATGATTCTGTTTTCGTCGATGAGAGGAACAAGATCGGCGACGGTTCCGAGCGAAGCAAAGGCGAGCAGCTCAAGCAGAAGCTCGCGGTGTTCGGGTGTCACTTTGTTGTCCGGCAGGGCATCATGCAGGACAAGAAGGCGCCAGGCGAGTTTGTATGCCACCCCGGCGCCGCAGAGTTCACCGAAGGGGTAGACCGAGCCCGGAATTCTTGGGTGGATCAGTGCATGGGCGTCCGGGAGTGAGCCGTCGGATGGTGGATTGTGGTGGTCGGTGATGATGAGATCGACGCCGAGGTCTTTGGCGATCCGGGCTTCTTCGGTGGCGGTGATGCCGCAGTCGACGGAGATGATGGTGCGAGCGCCGGACAGGGCCAGCGATTTGATGGCCTCGGCGTTGAGGCCGTAGCCCTCGTCGAGGCGGTGGGGGATGTAGGTGATCAGTCGTGTGCCAAGGTCCTCGCCGGCGATGGCGGTGATGGTGTGGTAGAGGACGGCGGAAGCAGTGATGCCGTCAACGTCGTAGTCGCCATAGATGGCGATGGTCTCCCCATCGGCGATCGCAGCGAGAAGGCGCCGGCAGGCCTTGTCGATGTCGGGCAGCAGGGCCGGGTCGTGGAGCTGCTGCATCGACGGGTGTGAGAGCGTCTCGGCCAACTCCGGATCGATTCCGCGTGCGAGCAGGACCCGATCTAT
>DRKT01000133.1 GCA_011053195.1 Phycisphaerales bacterium
GGCCCAGGTCGAGCATGACGATGACTATCCCGTGAAGAAGTATGACCGGGTCCTTTTCAACCCGAAGCACGCGATCCCGGTGGATCTTGAGGGGGATAATCGGCTGTTTGTGATCCCGATCGAGGATGTGGTGGCGATCTTCCGCCGGGATGGGGATGGCTGATACCCTTTGGTGTGGAGCGCCCCACTGTTTTCAATCTGAGACTGGCTTTGTCGGCGATGCCGGACCCGCTCGGGATGGTTCCGGTCGGGTCGGCCTTTGATTGTGCGGTGAAGCCGCCGGGCTCGAAGAGCGAGACGAACCGGGCGATTGTGCTTGCGGCACTGGCAACGGGAACGAGCGAGCTTCGCGGGGCGCTGACCGAGGCGGACGATGCTCGGGTGATGCTGAACGCTGTACGTGTGCTCGGGGCGGGCGTTGAGATTGATGGCGATGTGGTCCAGATCACGGGCGTGGGTGGGCGGTGGCGGTGCGACCCTGGCGGTGTCGAGCTTGATCTTGAGAATGCGGGGACGGCGACACGGTTTTTGGCGGCAGCGACGATGCTGGCGCCGGGGCCGGTGACGATCACGGGGTCGGCGCGGATGCAGGAGAGGCCGATCGGTGAGCTTGCCGAGGCGTTGGATGTGCTGGGGGCGCAGGTGTCTTGGCATGGTCGGGCCGGATGTCCGCCTTTGACGATATTGCCTCCGGCAGGTGGCGTGCCGAGAGGTGTCGAGCTTGAGTTCCATGAGCCGGCGTCGAGCCAGTTTGTGTCGGCGCTGCTGATGCTTGGGCCCTGGGTGACGGGCGGGATCACGGTGCGGATCACGGGCAAGGTGACGAGCTCGCCGTACGTGCTGATGACGCTTGATTTGCTTGACCGGGTCGGGGCGAGGACACGATCGTCTGATGATCTTCGGGTGCTTCGGGTGGGGTCATCGCGTGGTCTTGGTCTTGGTCGGTTTGAGGTTGAGATCGAGCCGGACGCGAGCGGGGCGTCGTATTTCTGGACAGCAGCGGCGATGGTTCCGGGCTCGCGGGTGTTGGTTTCGGGTTTGGACACGCGCGCGATTCAGGGCGATGCGCGGTATGCCGGTCTTCTGGAACGGATGGGCGCGGGGATCGAGCGGAGCGACACTTCGCCGCACGGAACGCAGGTGGTCGGGCCGAGGAAACTCCGGCCGATTCTTGCGGATCTTTCACCGATGCCGGACACGGCGATGAGCCTTGCTGTGGCGGCAAGCTTTGCCCAGGGAACAAGCGTGCTGCGGGGTCTTGGGACGCTTCGGGTGAAGGAGACGGATCGGATCGAGGCGATCCGCGCGGAGCTGGACAAGATCGGTGTTTCGGTGGAGATCGGCGTTCAGGGCGATGACGAGACGATCACGATCACGCCGCCGGAGGGTGGCGTGTCGTGCGACGGAGATGTGGAACGGGTTGAGTTTGAGACGTACGACGATCATCGGATGGCGATGAGCCTGTCGCTGGTTGGGTTGGTTCGGCCGAACGTGTGGATCAAGGATCCGGGTTGCGTGGCCAAGACGTATCCGACGTATTGGCAGCAGCTTTCGGCGTTGTACGGGTAGGTCAGGCGGGTTGCGGTTTCATGACGCTGCCGAGGGCTTCAGCGCCGAGTGCGGCGAGGAGATCGACACGATTCCGCCAGAGGTGATGTTCAAGGACCTCGGCCCGGCCGTTGCTTGCCAGCTTTGACGCCCGATCGGGATCGGCGAGGAGTGACTCGATCCGGTCGCGGGCGGCCGATGGATTTCGAGGATCGAACGTGGCCAGTTGGGCGGCATCGCCGTGGGTGGTGAAGTGCTGACGGATCATGTAGCGTTCTTCGGCGACGGAGGCGCAGCCGCTGGCCATGGAGAGCAGGAGACGCTCGCTGAAGGTGTGCGGGAATTGGGTCGGGCCCCATGCGAGGCAGATTCTTCCCTTGGCCAGTGATTCTGATATTGTGCTGTAGGTGATGTTTCCGGCGTGCGTGATGGAGCCGGTGCAGATTTCTTTCCAGGCATCGTTTCCAAAGATGGCGACATCGAGCCCCTGGAGCGATTTGGCGAGATTGATGCGTCGTTCTCGGTTGAGTGCGGCTGTGACGGCTCGCCAGAGCGCTGCGGCCATGGGCCAGTTCCCGGTGATGACACCTCGGCTGCCACAGACGAGATCGAGGGCCTGCTCATAGGGCATGGCGGGCTCGGCGGCCATGAGCTCGACCATCTCGTCGATCCAGGGGTGGGTCTGGGGCGGGAGCGACCAGCGGATGTCGCGGACCTCCTGCTCGGTGTGGATGGAGCCGGCGAGGATGACGTCGTGCGGACGATTGGCGAACGCTTCCGGGCTGCATTCTGATTCGTTGATGACGGCCGAGACGGGGATGCCGTGGGGCATGTGGCCATGACGGAGCGTCGGCCAGCGGAGCCGGAGCAGGTGCAGTCCATCGAGGCTTGGTAATGCGAGCCGGAAGTTCGGGAGTTTGGCGGTCTGGTCCATGACGCCGGCGTCGAGGGCGAGGGGGTGATCGACGAGGATCTGGATGGCGGCGACGCGGGCGCCGGGCCTGCGGACGGCTGCGGGGAGGGCTTCGATGGCTGGCGGCATGTTGAAGAAGATGTAGAGGCCGGGCTTTGAGCCATCGGGCAGGCCGTCGGGAACATCAAACCCACGCTCGGCGAAGGCCTGGGCGAGTTGGTCGGCCATGGCGCCGAGCAGGCTGAAGCGGGAGTCGTATCGACGTGCAATCCAGACAGAGACATCCATGCCCGATGTATCGGCGAGGCGGGGCGATCCGGCCCAGATCTTGAGAGAGACCAGCGGTTGGTTTAGTCGCCCATCGGA
>DRKT01000134.1 GCA_011053195.1 Phycisphaerales bacterium
CCCGCTCGGATCGGCGCAGCACGTGTTCGAGCTGGTGCTCGAGAGCGATCAGGCACGTGGGTTCGAGTCGTGGGATGATGTCAATGGCAGGATCCTTGACGGCATGCAGGGACCTATTCAGATTCCGCTGACGTTCCCGGATCCGTTCGGGTTTCCCGTGTACGTCCAGTCTTTGCATGATCTGGATGGCGACGGATTCGATGATGACACGATTGTGATGCGTGGTCTGAATCTGCAGGCGCCGCAGTACGAGTTCGAGGTGTTCCTTGATGTCGACACAACGCCTGTTTCCGTTCAGATCGAGAGTCTGAATCTTGTGCCGAGCCTCCAGATCGTTGTTGATCTTAACGGGGATAGCGTGCTCGATCTCCGGATTCTTGATTTCAACGGCGGACCTGATGTGTGCTACATCAATGACGGCACGGGCGTGTTCCTGCCCGGACCATGCGACTTTATTTGTTTGCCGGATGTCAACATGGATGGCATGCTCGACGCGAGCGACTTCACCGCGTGGATCGCGGCGTTCAATGCGGGTGATCCGGCGGCGGATCAGAACGGCGACGGGAATGTCGATCCGAGCGATTTCAGTGCGTGGATCGCCAACTTCAATGCGGGTTGTCCGTAATCGGACCGCCGCGTCGGCCTTCCTCGGACGCGTCGGTGTGCTTACGATACGACGTGTCCGAGACGGCCAGACATCATGCCGGCGGGTCTCCCGCCTACCCGGCTCCGGTTGAGCGATTGCTTGTCGAGCTGACGCGTCTTCCGGGAATCGGGAGGCGGTCGGCCGAGCGGTTGGCGTTCCACATTCTCAAGGGCGATGCCGAGGGGGCCGATCGGCTGGCCCGGGCGATTCAGGAGGTGAAGTCGGAGATCGGTCACTGCAGCGTGTGCTCGAACCTGACCGAGGCCGACCCGTGTCCGATCTGTACGAACCCGAAGCGGGACCGGACGATGGTGCTCGTGGTGGAGCAGCCGAAGGACCTGATCGCGCTCGAGCAGACAGCGATGTATGGCGGGTTGTACCACGTGTTGCTCGGCCGGGTGAGCCCGCTTGATGGGATCGGGCCTGAAAGTCTGACGATTGCCGATCTCCTTCGGCGGGTCGATGATCCTGCCGGCAATCCCGATGGGGTGGCGATTCAGGAAGTGATCCTCGGCATGAATCCGACGGTCGAGGGTGACGGGACGGCGCTGTATCTGATGGAGCAACTCAGGGATCGGCCGGTGCGCGTAAGTCGGCTGGCGCGGGGTTTGCCTTCGGGGTGGTCGATGGAGATGGCCAGCAAGGCGGTGCTTGCCGATGCGATCGAGGGTCGCCGGCAGCTCAAGCACGAACCGGGGGGCGCGTAGCGATGGCGATGCGATTCGAGCACAGCCAGAGTATGAAGCTCGGGCAGCAGATGAAGCTGTCGCCCCGGGTGATCCAGTCGATGGAGATTTTGCAGCTGCCGCTGGCGGAGTTGGAAGAGCGGATCGAGCAGGAGCTCGAGAGCAACATCGCGCTCGAGCTTGTCGAGCCGGAGCGGGATGACGATGACGAGGTTCAGCGTGAGGATGCGGTGGATCAGGATTCGGATTCGTTCGAGCATCTGGACGAATTGACGCACGATGTGCCGGAGATGGTCGAGAATGAGTTTGACTCCTCGGCCAAGACTTCCGATCAGATGGGTGAACTCGACACGGGTCGGCCGAGCTCCCGGCTTGCCGGTGAGCGTGATGTCAAGACGGATGCAATGGCCAACGCGCCGGCGCGAGCGGGGACGCTGCAGGAGCAGTTGCTCGAGCAGTGGCGGCTTGCCGATGTGGATGATCGGCTGCTCTCGGCGGGTGAGACGATCATCGGGTATCTCGATGACGATGGCTTCCTGCGCACGCCGCTCGAGGAGATTCTCGAGCGGGCCTCGCCCGGGCTGAATCTGAATATGGAACTGCTCGAAGAGGCGCTCTCGGCGCTCCAGCTCTTCCTCGATCCGCCCGGGGTGGCGGCCCGCGATATCCGCGAGTCGCTGCTGCTGCAGCTCGACGCCATCGAGGCGGACCCATCGCAACAGGTGGATCGGGATGTGCTGGCGCGAGTTCGGCTGTTGATCTCGGATCATCTGGAGGACTTGTCGCAGAATCGGTTGCCGAAGATCGCGGAAGCAGAATCGTTGGATATGGATCAGATTCGCGAGGCGATGGACTTTATGCGGGGGTTGTCGATCGCGCCGGCGAGGCAGTTGGTCTCGACGCCGCCGGAGATCATCACGCCCGATGCGATTGTGGAGTACGACGAGGAGCAGGACGCGTACATCGCATACCTGAACGATCGGCGGTACGCGAACCTGCGCATCAACGAGCACTATGCTCGGATGGCCAAGGACAAGTCGCTGGACAAGAAAGACCGCGAGTTCATCAAGACGAATCTTTCCAACGCGAACTGGCTTCTGGACGCGGTGGATCAGCGTTCGAGCACGCTGCTGCGTGTGCTGCGGGTTGTGGTTGATGCGCAGCGGGATTATTTCGATTATGGTCCGACGAGTCTGAAGCCTTTGCCGATGACACAGGTTGCCGAGCAGCTCGGGGTTCATGTGGCAACGGTGAGCCGGGCCGTTGCAGACAAGTATATTCAGACGCCGAGGGGTATTGTGCCCCTGCGGTCGTTTTTCACGGGCGGTCTCTCGACGGACTCGGGCGATGACATGAGTTATGACGCGGTCAAGGCGGCACTGGCCGAGATTGTCGAGCATGAAGACCCGTCCAAACCGCTCTCGGATGAGGCGTTGGCCAAGGCGCTCAAGGAACGAGGCATCGAGATCGCAAGGCGGACGGTGGCCAAGTATCGCGGGCAGCTCGATATCCCGAGCGCGAGGCTTCGGAAACGACACTGATGGAACGTGTCTGTATGTGAATACTATCTGACGCCGGCGAGTTTGCGGACGGTGAAGTCGAAGTTTCGGACGATCGCGGAATGCAGGCCGAAGACGATCCCGGCATAGGCGCCGGCGGAGGCGATGGTCCCGATGCCGAGCGTGACACGGGCACTGGTGAGCCCCGATTCGGAGATGGTTTCGAGCATGCCCTTGATCGGGTCGACGCAGGCGCGGACGGCCGAGGCCGGGGTGAGCGCCGCCATTCCAGCGCCAACCACGGGGATCTGGCTCGAACTGAGCCAGCCACAGAGCCCGATGGTCCCGGCGATGGCGCCGATGACGCCGACAGCACCGACGACCGAGGCGAGCGATCCCCGGCTTTTGAGCGACCATTGGAGCCCGATCATCACGCAGAATGCGAGAAAGGCGATCGAGCTGATTCCGATGATCAGGCCCGCCTCCGGCAGCACGACCGGCGATGAGATGGTCGTGCCGCCGATGAGTGTGGACGTGACGAAGGCCTTGGATTCATTGCCGAACCCACGAAACAGTGAATAGACCCCGGCGATTCCGATGGTGACGGATGGGAC
>DRKT01000135.1 GCA_011053195.1 Phycisphaerales bacterium
CGGCCGCCATCCTTGCCCGGATCAATGATGGGTGGGTCTTTGACAACCGCACCGGACGCTGGTCTTCTTTCGGATCGCCGGCTCCACTTGCGAATCCGAAGGACCCGGGCCCAGCAGGCTTTCAGATCGGCGAGGTCTTCGGCCTGGAGCGGGAACAAGCGTATATCCGGGCTGTGCGCCGGGCGGTTGAGCTGATCCATGCCGGGGACGCCTTTCAGGTCAACCTCACACACCGGCTCTGGGCTTCGTTCAAGGGCTCGCCGCGGTCGCTCTTTGCCGAACTTTCCCGCAGACTGCGCCCGTGGCACGCGGTCTATCTCGAATGTCCCGCTCGATCATCGCAGCCGGGCCCGACCGCCATCGCTTCATTCAGCCCGGAGCTCTTTCTTGAACTGACGCCGGGCGGACAGGTCACCACGCGACCCATGAAGGGCACACGGCCCGGAGATGCTTTGGTCAGTGAGTTTCTAGATGCGGAAAAGGATCGTGCCGAGCTGGCCATGATCGTCGATCTGATGCGCAACGACCTCGGCCGGGTCTGCACGTTCGGATCGGTTGACGTCGATTCACCTCGGCAGATCGAGCACCACGGCAAAAGCATCACCGGCAAGCCTGAACTCGTTCAGGGCGTGGCCACCATCAGCGGACAACTTCGGCCCGGCGAGTCGGTCGAGTCGCTGCTCCGTGCCACCTTCCCACCCGGATCGATCACCGGCGCCCCGAAAATCCGGGCCATGCAGATCATCGACACCATCGAACACGCCCTCGGCTACGACAAGGCCCTGCCGGACCGCGGGCCGTACTGCGGCAGTTGCGGCTACATCGGCGACACCGGCTCGGCCCTGCTCAATGTCGCCATCCGAACCGCCATCATCTCCAACAACCGGATCGACTACCCCGTCGGAGCCGGCATCGTGGCCGATTCTGACCCACAATCGGAATGGAACGAGACGCTCGACAAGGCCAAACCATTTCTTGATCTTGCTGCACACCACCGGCGTGAGGCACACCTATGCCGCGAAACGCGCCCGGGCGCACGCTAACGTCGCGCCGAGCCACGGCGCCACCACGCGCGGATCGTCTCCACAACCCGCCAGGGCATCGAGCATCGGACCGGGGCTCAGTGTCCCGATGATCCGAACCTCGGACCCGCCATCTGTTTCCACAAGCCCGAGTTCCTGAATCGCCCGACGGACGATGTGCGATTGCTTTCCCTCATGCACCAGAGACACAGTGCCAACACCAGCCGGCAGCCGCTGAGCGATCGCCTCACGCGCCCAACTGAGCCCGGTGAACCGTTCCCAGATCGGCACAGGCATCGGTGTTCGCTGCTGAGATCCGAGCGATTTCAGAAGTTCCTCATGGCCCGCTTCGAACCCGGCCATCGCTTGTTCTCGCTCGGCGATCCATCGGCACCGCCGGATGACCGCATCCAACTCGGCGGAACGTTCGGCGTCCGGTGCGTACCGCTGAACCACCCACCCCGAATTACGCACGAGCCGGCGCAGGATCATGTTTATATCCCGCCCCGCCTGCACCTTCCGATGCAACACCCGAAATGCCGGGCAGAACCGAACCCGATACCCCGCAAGCAAAACTTTGGCGCTCAGGTCATACTCCTCGGCGTAGAACCCGAACGAGGCGTCATACCCGCCCACACGCTCGAAAGCATGGCGCCGGATCGCGGCTCCGCACCCAACAAAGACCTCAGGCAAGCCGCCGTCTTCGCGCCGAATGATCGACCCCGGTGATTCGCCCAGCATGATGTCCGCCGAGAGCACCGCCACATCATCATCAACTCGGGCCAGTTCCTGAACAAATGTGTCGTTCATTGGCGCCGAATCATCATCAAGCATCACGAGCCAGTCTGAACGCGCATCGGCATTGGTCGCTGCCAAGTTTCTGGCCGACGCGCCGAGATTCTCCGGCGCCCGAATGACTCCGACGCGCAGCCCATTTCGGAGCAAGGCTGGGCATCGGACCGGGCGCGCTGAGGCGTTGTCGATGACGATGACCTCGGCGCCGCCGACACTACGATGGTCACCGAGCATGCCGATCGCATCGAGCGTGCGTTCCAGCTCGGTCGGCCGGTCGCGTGTTGGGATGATGTAGCTGATCACGCGGCGTGTTCCGCGATGCCCCGGTCGTAGCCGAAACGCTCGAGCAGTTCACCACCAACCTCATCAAACCGCCTGAGCTGCTCGATCGTGAACCAGTTCTCCCAATCGCCGGCCTGCCCCTTGCGAAAGAAACTCTCCCGGTCTTCCTCGCCCGGCCTGCGACCTCCCGAAAGACGCTCGAACGAGGCGGCCTCGACACATGCCCGGACCTGCCCCGGCGTCGCCGGCACATCCGTCCCTTCGGTGATGAACCCGAACAACCGACGCGCCCAGTGTTCTGTATCGTCGAGCAGATCCTCGTAGCGGATCGTCAGGACCGACTCGAACAGCGATGCACACCTCAGCATCGCCGAATTGGTATCGACCCAGTTTCTTGTGAACAACTCAAAGAGCCGATCGGGGATCACGCGATCGTCGAGCTGCTGGGCCGCTTCGAGGTCTTCCTGCCCCGATCCCGCGACGCCGTTGGCCCAGCGCTGTCGGGCGATGTTGAGCCGATGCGCCGCCCCGCTGACCACAACATCCCGCCCGTCGCGGACAAGGTGCACAAGGCGGACCGAGGAATCGTACTCGCTAAGCCGGACGAGCGCCCCCTCGGCCGTGCCCGGATAGGGTGTCATCTTTTCACCATAAATCTGAACTCCTGTTTCGTTGGCGCAGCGATTGGCTACAGCATCGACCATATCAAACAGCAACGCCCTTGCAAACATTTCGTCGGTCGAGACCGCGAGATGGGGCAGCAGGTGGCGAACGGTCCGTTCGAGCGTGATGTGAGGCCCGGTCGGGTTGCTCGGGTCGAAGTAATCTCCGAAGAGGCGCGATTCGCCACAGTGGATATCTTTGTGGGCGCTGAGCATGCTCTGCACCCATGTCGAGCCGCTCTTCGGGCTGGACACCACCACGAATCGGATCGGCCTGGGCGTGGCGCCGGTCACGAGACGCGCCTCGACTGGTTCGCCGAATCGACGACATCGGCATCGGCGAAGGCCAGATTCGAGGCGTGAAGCCGGCCGATGATCTGCCTCAGGTCCGTCGCGGAGACGGGCAGGTTGCCCATGCGTTTCGCCTCCACGCTTGCCGCGATGGAGCCGAGAAACGCGCCGGCCAATGGCGACGCCCCGCCCGCTCTGGCCAGAGCCGCGGCGGTCAGCAGCGCATCGCCGCAGCCGAGCTGGTCGACCGCCGAGCCCGTCAACGCCGGCACATGCTCCGCCTTGAGCCGAGATCCGAACGGATCTTCCGAGACTATTGAAACATCCTGAAAAGGATAAAAACCAACCAGACCATCCGCCCCCATTGTGACGATCGCCTCGCCGGCGCCGGTCTCTTCGAGCAGTCTCCACGTCACCGCGGGCAGCGCCTCGTCGAATGATCGCATCGCGCTGCGGAGCTCGCTCTCGCTCGGGGTGAGCAGGTCAAGGCCGCGCAGCGATCCAAGATCCGCCCGGCTGCCGCTGATGTCCCCTGCCGTGAACGAACACCGCCGGCGCACACACCCGCACACCCGTCGGCTGGTCTGATTCGTAAACAGTCCGAGCCCGAAATCCGCGACAACCCCCACGTCGGCATCGCCCTGCCCGTCGATGAGCGCCACCAGTTCGTCGCGCTGCCTCGCGTCGAGCACATATGGCCGAACCAGATCGATCTTCACAACCTTCTGCGTCCCGACGACAAACCGCTGTTTCTCGGGGATCGGGTTCTCCACCCGCATGGCCACGACCTCGACCCCCTCGGCGGCCAGCCTCCGCTCGAACGCCGCCCCGGTTTCATCAGCCGGCAGCGCCGTGACCAGCACCGGCTTGGCGCCCATCGAGGCCGCGTGTCTCGCGATGATCGCTGCCCCACCGTCGTAGCACCGTGTTTCCAGCGGACGAAGCGTCAGCATCGGCCCCTCGCCGGCGACATCGGGACGGTCGCACAGCACGTAGGTGTCCATGATCGCTTCGCCGACGACGATCATCTTCTTGCCACGAAAGCCAGAAACCACCTCGCCCAATGCCTCGGCCCCGAGCTCCGACCGATCCAGCAACGCCGTCAGCCTCGAGTGAAACGGGTCCATCGATTGCCCGAGCGAGTCGATCAGCATCGTCGAGCTGAACACGACTTCGCCCGAACTGAACACCACCCGACCGCCGCCCCGTTCGACCGCCTCGCGCTCGGCTGCAAACCTCGGGTCCGCGTTGTTCTCGTACTCGCGGCCCTTGATATAG
>DRKT01000136.1 GCA_011053195.1 Phycisphaerales bacterium
ACGATTGATCTGCAGCCGACAGTGGATGTTGGAACCGTCGCCGAGGCGGTCGTGATCGTTTTATCGACAGGCTCTACGGATTCGGACGCGATCAAGCAGCAACTCGGCAGATAATGGGAATTACGTCGCGACAGCCCGCAGCGCCTCTTCGAGGCTGGTGATACCTTGCCGGACCTTTTCAAACGCATCCTCGCGGAGTGTCGTCAGTTTGCCTTCCTGCGTGGCCGCGGTTGCGATTTGAGGCCCGCTCTGCCTGGCCATGACCAGCTCGCGCGTGGTGTCGCTGAGAATCAGCAGCTCGTAGATTCCCACCCGGCCCGAGAACCCGCTCTTTCGGCAAGCTTTGCATCCGGCTGCTCGGTACAGCGCCGCGTCGGGATCGAGTCCACATCCGTCCGGAAGATCAAGTTCCGCATGGCCGATCGGTCGCCGGCATTCGGTGCAGAGTTTGCGCACGAGACGCTGCGCCAGCACAGCCTCGACCGTCGATGCGACCAGAAAGGGCTCAACGCCCATATCAAGCAGGCGACCGACGGCGCCGGCTGCATCGTTCGTGTGGAGTGTTGAGAACACAAGGTGTCCGGTCAGCGAGGCCTGCACCGCCGTCTCTGCGGTTTCCTTGTCGCGGATTTCGCCGATCATGATGACATCCGGGTCGTGCCTGAGAATGGCGCGCAGCCCCGCAGCGAAGTCCAATCCGACCTTGTGGTTCACCTGAATCTGGTTCACCCCCGCGACGTTGTATTCGACCGGGTCTTCGACCGTGATGGCTTTGATCTCGTCGCTGACGATGCCGTTGAGCGAGGCATACAGCGTGGTCGATTTCCCGGATCCGGTCGGACCGGTGACCAGCAGAATCCCGTGAGGCCGACGGATGAGTGATTCCCAAGGCCCCGACACCCGTCCCGGCATCCCGAGATCGTGCAGGCTCATCTGCACCGCCGACTTGTTCAGGATGCGAAGCACCAGACCCTCGCCGTACAACATGGGGATCACGCTCACACGCAGGTCAAACTCCTCGACGCCCCGATCCGGGCTGCGATGTCGGAACGTGATTCGGCCGTCCTGCGGCTTGCGCTTCTCGGCGATGTTGAGGCTGGACATGATTTTCAGCCGACTTACAATCGCCGCTCCAAACCGGTGGACCGTCGATGGGAGATTAGCACGCTGGAGCACACCATCGATTCGATACCGCACGACAAGCTCGTTTTCGTACGGCTCAATATGGATATCCGTTGCTCGAACCGCCAGGGCCTCGCCGAGGATGTCGTTGACCAGCCGGATGACACTGGCCTCCTCGGCCTGATCGATCTCGGATTCCACATGCTCGGCCGCGATGACATCTTCCAACCCGTCCGCCATGGCATCGAGCGTGTCGCCCGCCACGCCGTAGTGCGTGCGGATGAAGGTGTGCAGGTCGTCCTCGTCGGCGAGGACAAGCTCGATCGAGCAGCCGCTGTGCATGCTCAGTTCATCATGGACCACGAGCTGGAACGGATCGCTCGTGGCGACCGTCAGCGTGTCGGCGACCCGGGCGATCGGTACGCAGCGGTGGCGAAAGATCAGCTTTGCCGGCAGCGATTCAAGCACCTCGCGGTCCACGATGACATCAGCAAGGTCAATGACCTCGAGCCGGAGCTGCTTGCCCACCGCGTGTAGCACCTGCTGGCGATCAACCAAGCCCATGCGCATAAGCACACGGTCCAGCCGATCGCCAGAGCGGGACTGCTCGTCCAGAGCCTGGTCCAACTGTTCCTGGGTGATCAGGTTGTGTTCGAGCAGAACCGTGCCGATGCCCATGGGCTCAGTGTACCGCAAAGCGTCAGCCGAGTTGAGTCAATGGCCGAGCGGGATAGGTGCACCGTGTTCTGTGCGTTTCCCAGACGGTGACGTGCTCGAGTTTCGGGTTTCCGGACCCTGCCTCGATCGCCGGCGCGAGCAGTTCATAGCAGACACGGGCAATGTTCTCGACCGACGGGTTCAAACCGGCGTCATCCTTGAAGATGTCGGTGTCGAGGTTGAGATGGGTGTGGTCGAATCGTGTGATGATGGTGTCTTCGACAATGCGTTCGAGCTCGGGTAGGCCGAAGGATTGGTCATCCAGCCGCAGCCGCACGCACGCCTCGAACTCGTAGTTGTGACCGTGACCCGATGGGTTGTTGCACTTCCCGAAGATGTTGCGGTTTTGTTCTTCTGACAGGCTCGGCACATTGAGCCGATGGGCCGCCGCAAACTCGAACCGCTGGCGCAGCAACACTTCCTCACGCTCGGACATCACCATCTCCACAGAATACGTCGGGGTCAGCGACCACCGGAGCGAAACCAGATCAACCGGGAGAGCATCGCGCAGAGCACGAACCAGCCCCGGCATCAGGCTGGCCGGCGGATGGGTCGGCCGATCGACCGATGCCGACTGGATCAAGGGCAGCACCGATTCGCGGACCGCCCGATCGATTGTCTTGATATTGACCAGGTACCCTGTCTGTGGGTCCGGTTTGCCGGCGCACAGGACGTGGAGTTCGTAATACGCCCCGATACCCCGCATGGCGGGTTGGCCTCCATGACCGTTGGGGCCGCACCGAGCATCCGAGGGCTGACCCGCCCCAACACATACCCGAACTGTTCGTCGAAGCTCGACCATCCGCGGTATTCTAGAATGGCCGGCGGGTAAGAACGAGGAGTATTGAAATGGCAGGTTTCAGGAACATGGTTCGGGGTGCGGGCGTGACGATCGCAGCGGGGGTGCTGGCGCTCAGCGCGGGATTCACACCGGCGACCCAGCCGGAAGGAGAACGCATGAACGTCGAAACAAGCCCGGACGCCTATGTGCTGGACCACACGCTCCACCGGATCACAGGTGAGCGCGAAAGCCTCGAAAAATACAAGGGCAAGGTCATTCTCATGGTCAACGTCGCCAGCAAGTGCGGCTACACACCTCAATATGAACAGCTCGAAGCGATCTACAGGCAATACAAAGACGATGGCTTTGTCGTCCTCGGCTTCCCGGCCAACAACTTCCGAGGACAGGAGCCTGGCTCGAACGAGGAGATCCTCGAATTCTGCACCGAGAAATTCGACGTCACCTTTCCTATGTTCGAGAAGATCGAAGTCATCGGCGAAGAGACAAACCCGCTGTATCTCGACCTCGCGGGTCAGCCGGAGCCGATCGGCGGTCCTCCGGAATGGAACTTCACCAAATTCCTGGTTGACCGGGACGGCAACGTGGTTGCGAGATTTGACACCAAGGTGCGACCGGATGATGAGAAAGTGATCCGAAAGATCGAGGAGTTGATCGCAGCCGAGCCTTCCTCGGACTGAGTCTTTGATGGGGCAGTTCCGGTATATCGCGTTCGATGCAGTCGGTCAGCGGGTGCGGGGGTCGATCGAGGCGTCATCATCGCAGGCTGTGGCGGTGGATCTCCAGCGGCAGGGGCTGACGCCGATCCGTGTTGACGCCGAGCGTGAGCGCAAGCATCAGTCTGGCGTCAGGCTTCCGACCCGCAAACTCGCGATGTCGTACCAGCAGTTGTCGGATTTGCTGCGGGCGGGCGTGCCTTTGCTTCGGGGGCTTCGCCTGATCGGGCGTTCCAAGGCCTCGCCTCGGATTGCTTCGGTGTTCGGGGAGTTGGCCGAGGAGGTCGCCGATGGTGTCGAGCTGTCGGCTGCGATGCGTGAGAGGCCGGCGTCGTTTTCCACTGCGCATGTTGCCTTGGTTCGAGCCGGGGAAAAGGCGGGGATTCTGGAGTCGGTGCTGGGGCGTTTGTCGTCGATGCTCGTGGCGCAGGCCGAGCTGCGCAGCAAGGTCATGGCGAGCCTGATCTATCCCGCGGTGCTTGCCACTTTTGGATTGGCGATTCTTGCGACGATCTTCATCGCGTTTGTGCCTCGGTTCAAACCGTTGTTCGCGAGGCTCGATGGGGATCTGCCGCTGGCGACGCGTGTTGTCTTTCTGGTCAGCGATGTGCTCGGCGGGTCGATCGGGATCACCGTGCTCGTGCTGGCGGGGTTGGGTGTGGTCGGGTTTGTCATGGTGCGCCGGCCGGGTGTTCGCGAGGTGCTCTCGGTCTGGCAGCTCCGCGTGCCGATCGTCGGTCGGCTTGTCCGCACGCTCGCAGCAGCCCGGTTCTGCCGACTTCTCGGGACACTGCTGGACAACGGCGTTCCCATGCTCGGGGCGATGGCCATTGCCCGAGAGGCCGCCGGGCATCCGGTGATGGCGGGGGCAATCGACCGGGCGGCCGAGTCGGTGCGGGAGGGCGGTTCGATCTCGGAGCCGCTGCTTCAGAGCGGGCTCTTTGAACCGGATGTGATCGAAATGATCTCGGTCGCAGAGGCTGCGAACAATCTGGGCGAGGTGCTGGTGACGATCGCCGAGACGACCGAGCGGCGGGTCGATCGCCTCCTGACGACCTCGATCCGGCTGCTTGAGCCTTTGCTCTTGGTCTTGATCGCTCTTGCGGTGGCGTTTGTTGCTGCGGGCCTGCTTTTGCCGATGGCCCAGCTGAGTGCCGGCCTCTAGTGGAGAGTCCCGGGTTGTGCAGAGATCCCCAATGGATGTATGCTGGGGAAAGGTTTGTCGTGGAGGAAGGTCATGGATGAGATGTACGGGCGTCAGCGCACTCAATCGAACCGCGGGCGGCATCGAGGCAGGGGCTTCACCCTGATCGAAGTCATGATCGTGATCGCCATTATCCTGGCCCTGGCGTCATTGATCGGTGTTGCGCTCTTCAGCCGGTTCGGGGAAGCCCAGACCAACATCACCAGGATCCAGATGAAGACCATCGGCGATGCGCTCAAAGACTTCCGCAGAGTCTTCAATCGGTACCCGACAGATGACGAGGGGATCTCGGTGCTGTGGTCCTCGGCGAACCTTGACGATCCGGAAGCCGAGGACAAATGGACTAAGTTCATGGAAGAGCCGGCTCCCAATGACCAGTGGGGCAACCCGTGGGGCTACCGCCAGATCAGCGAGCACGGCGACGAATCGACCTACGACCTCTGGTCCAACGGACCAGATGGCGAAGAAGGTACCGATGACGACATCACCTCGTGGTCCGAGGGCGGCGACAGCGAGGGCTCGTTCGACTTTGAATCGGCGCCACCCGCTCCGGGTGGATGAACCGCCCAGTGGGGTAGCGTGTGATGGCTCGCGCATCGCGAGGCTTTACTGTTGTTGAGTTGCTGATTGTTCTGACGCTGCTTGTAGCGATCGGGTCGTTGGTGTTGTCAACAGCAGTGCAGTGGTCGGCTGATGAACAGATCCGATCCGTTGAATCCGGTCTGACCGCAGCGGCCCATGAAGCGCGAGCCAAGGCACTGCGCGAGCGTACATCAATGGATCTGGTCGCCGAACCAAATGCCGATGGGTTGTGGGATGTTCGGCTTGTCCCGGTGGTGGCGGAAGTCCAGAGCGAATCGGATGTGGAGATCACGGAAGATTCGGGATCAGTCGTTGAGGATCAGCCGATACCGACCGCCGGCGAGGTTGTCTACCAGTTGCCGGCAGCCGGAGTATTCGAGCGTGCTGAGATGCTCGAATCAGAGACCGAGCCGGGTGAAGGGCTTTCGATAGGTTTGGTTCGTGTGATGCCTGATGGGTGGGTAAAGCCTTTGGAGCCTGCGTGGCGGGTTCGTTTCGGTGAGCCGGTATTGGCGCCGAGTGTTGAGCCGTGGCTTGCGGAGATCAGGTTGCATGAAGAGGCATTGGAGGCAGATGCCGAGGAACCGAAGTTCGATGGGGATCTGCCCGCATTGCCGGAGGTCGGACCATGACCCGGCGGGCGGTGGTGTTGTTGGAGGTGATGCTCGCGGTGGCTGCGGTGGTGTTCGCAGCGACAGCGGGATATGCGCTGCTGGATCGGATCGACCATCGGCTGGCGCGGAGCAGCGAACTGCTTGATGCCTCGGATCTTGCGAACTCGGCGCTCGCGTTGATCGAGTCCGGCATTGCTTCACCGGAAAATCTGCACGGCACGCTGCATGGGCGAGTCGTCTCTTTGGAATCGGTCGTCGCGGGTGAATTCGTGCGCGATCCGGTGTATCGGCTCGAGATCGAGACAGAGCCGACGCAGTGGACGGGTCTGTTGCGGGTTGATGTTCTGGTTCTCGAGGTTGAATCGGATCGACTTGTGTTGAGGGCATCGCAGCTCGTACCCGCGCCGAGGGTGGTTCAATGATCCGCCGATGTCATGGATTCACACTATTCGAGATGGTTTTGGCGATCATGCTGATCTCGGCGCTTGTCTTTACGCTCCTGCCGGCAGTGGAGCGTGTGATGTCGAGTTCAGAGGCCTCTGCGGAGCGGGTCGATCAACTCGCTCAGTTGGCGATTCTGGGTGATCTGTTGGATCGTTCGATCTGGACAGGTTTGGCGGCGGATGTTGATGGCTCGCCGGGGGTGCATGGCAAGATTGACGAGCTTTCCATCACGACGACCGGCGTCCCGATGCGCACATTCGATCGCACAGTGCCTGACGATATTCTTCATTTCGAACTTGTATTCGATGCCGAGCGTGGTG
>DRKT01000137.1 GCA_011053195.1 Phycisphaerales bacterium
ACGGCAGCCGAGGCCAGCGTGATCGATTGTCCGAGAAAGACTCGGCGCGTGTAGGCCCGGGCTTCGGATGGGTTGTGGTGCAGGTTCATGGTGCGGTCCCTCAAGAATCAAACTTACAAAGATTCGGGAAATATGTATTGCCAGTTCAGCACAGTTGATACTCCGGCATCGAGGTGACGAGCAGCAGGAGGCCCGTGATGGTGTCCCGGTTGATCTGGTTGCCGTGCTCGCTGAGGAATCGGCGCACGATCTGCTCGGGCGTCCCGGACGTGGTTCCGAGCGTGAACCGCATGATGTAGCTGGTGACGGCTATCGGGTCCTCGGCCGAGCCGGGCATGGCCTGGTCGAGTTGCTTGAGCAGGGGCATGGGGTCGTATCGTTCCTCGTCGGCCAGGGCGTCGTAGCCGGACGGGAGTTTGCCGGTGAGGAGATAGGCAAGGATGTTCTGCCGGACGAACAATGTTGATGTATTGATCCAGCTCCGCCCGCCGTCCCAGCCCTTGACGCTGGGTGGGAAGAAGATGTTCTGGCCCATGAGGTCCATGGCGTCGATGAGGACCGCTAGGTCGCGCACGGGTGTGTTGAGCGATCGGACCGAGCCTACGACCAGCTCGACGGGGCTTTTGATGTGTTCGTTGACGACGGCATCGGAGTAGAAGTGTTCGCTGAGAAAGAGTTCACGGAGCACGGGTTTGATCTCGTAGCGAGAGCGGAGCATGGTGCGCTGCATATCGGCGATGGCGCGGTCGGATTCCTTGGGCAGGTCTCGGCGTCTGGCGGCCATGTCGATGTCTTTGGCGAAGTAGCGGTAGAGTTTTTTGCAGATGAACTCGGAGCAGGCTCGCTGTCCGAGGATGGCGTTGACGAACCCGTCGCCGTCGAGCATGCCGGTGACACCGAGGATGGTCTTTCGGCCGGTGTCGTGGTTGTTTTGGTTGAATGTGAATGAGTCGTCGATGAAGCTGTAGCCGGTCAGGGCTCGGGCGCCCTCTTTGATGTCGCGTTCGGAGTAGTTTCCTTCGCCGAGGCTGAAAAGTTCCATGAGTTCGCGGGCGAGGTTCTCGTTCGGCCTTCCCTTCCGGCTGTCGTTGTTGTCGAGGTAGGCGAGCATGGCGGGGTCGCGGATGATCTGAAAGAGCAGATCGGCCAGATTGCCCGTGGCCCGCGTCCGGAAGAGTTGGTTTTGCATGAACATGTGGTAGCTGTTCTCGATGGTGCGGTAGCTTGTGGCGAAGTGACCGTGCCAGAAGAGGGTCATTTTTTCTTCGAGCGGCCGGGGTGTTTCGATCATGCGTGCGAGCCACCATTTCTGGAGTTCGCGCATCTGCCTCCGGTCGCTGCGCTGGGCCTTCTGTCGGCGCAGGCGGAGCTTGGCCAGTGTGTCCTCATCGCGCCGGCTCTCGGCGTTGCGATACATCTGGCGTTCTTCGTTGGTCAGCGGCCTCATGATGTCGCGATCGAAGGTGTCGGGGCGTGGTTTCTTCGGGTCGGCGATGTCGTCGTAGTTGAGGAGGTAGTCGACGGCTCGTTCGGCGCCCCAGTCGGCGAGTGTTCTGATCTGCTCGGGGGAGCCGCCGAAGCCCGCGCGGAGAAGCAGGTGTCTGGCTTGGTCGTAGCCGAAGTCGATGTCTCGGATTCGTCCGTGGGCGGTGTTCATCTGGAATCCCTCTGCTCCGTCGGCGCCGGCCATGGAGAGCTTCGGCCAGAATAACGCGCCGGATGCAGCGGGATTGCCGGGAGCACCTGAAAATACGGTTGGCGGGACGGGTTTCCGTCGTTTGATTGATGGATTCAGGCGGGCTTGACACGCCGGGTCCATGCGGCGGCAAGGAAGGCGAACATCAGCAGGGCCGCCCCGTTGGCCTGATGCAGCGTGGCGACGATGACACCCGCCACGGGGATATCCGGGGCGCTGTCGAGTTGGTCGTACCCAACGACACGGTGCGCCGCATCGTGGTCCCGCAGCAGCAGGAATGCGGCGAAACCGAGCACAAACTGGAATCCGACACCGTGGAGCAGGGCGTTGCCCAGTTTCTTGTAGAGTCTGTTGTTCGGCGTCTGCTTCTCGATGTTCCAGAGCGCAAAGGCAAGCATCGCCAGCAAACCCGTGACGATCAGCGAGAACGCCATGTGGGTGTAGAGCGCGTGCTGTGAACCGAGGTGGCGGTACAGAGCTGCGAACACGAGCTGGATGACCAGCGCCGGGATCGCCAGGTTTGCCAGTTTGCGGGCGCGGCCGGCGGTTTCGATATTGACGGCGGGCCGCTCTTGCCATGTTGTGGTGAGTGTCGCCGCGAGCAGTGCAGCCGAGGCGAGGATGAACTGGGCGAACACGCCGTGCGCCACACCGAGGCCCGGATTGTTTTCGGTGACGCGCAGAGCGCCGAGCAAGCCCTGGATACAGACCGCGAGGAAGACGGCAACGCTCAAAACGCGGGCGAATGTGCCCGGTTTTCGGATCAGGACGGCGATCATCAGGGCGAGTGTGGTCGTGCCGACGAGCGTGCCGAAGAGGCGGTGGGTGTGTTCGAGGAAGATCCTCGGGTCGGCCATGAGGCCGATCGGGTAGAGGAACATGTTGGCGCCATAGGTCCCCGGCCAGTCGGGGACGGCCATGCCGGCCCCGGAGCTTGTCACCGCGCCGCCCGCGATGACGAGCGGAAACATCGCAAGCACGGCAGCCACCCCGAATCGGGCAAGCCAGTTGATGTGTTTGGTTTGTGCGCTCTTTCCGAGCTTTGAGCCGATGAACCCCCCGGCGAGCCCGATGGCAAGGCTGGCACCGATGAACCCCGCGACGATCAGCGGGGCATCGGGTTTGAGCCCTTCGGCGCCGGCCAGTGCGGTTCCGTCGGGAGAAGTTTGCGAGAGCTGGTTGCCGAGGAGCAAAAGATTGACCAGAGCGCTGACGAGTCCGGCGAGCAACCCCGCCAGTGGCGCCCGCCGGCCCAGTGGCTTCGAGCCGAGTGCGATGGCGATGAGCATGACGAGCATCAGGAGCGGGCCGGTGATCGGGACGGGGAGTTGTAAACCCGGCAGATGCAAGGGGTACCACACGAGCCACATGGCGATGGCCGTCGAGAACCCGATGACGACGGCAGGCCAGATTGGGGAACCCGTGGCGAATTCCTGTGAAACAGAAGTAGTATTCGGTATATTTTCGGTCTTCAAAGAGGCCTCCGATGGGTGGTGACACAATCCTGAGTTTGTTGCGACTGTGTCTCAACTGTATCACAGGACACGGGTCCGCTTGACAGGGTACCCTCAGCAAGGCGAAATTTCGGCCCCGGGTCATCGGGATTCTGACCTCCTGACCGGGTACGGACAATGGGTGGATGTGATCGCCACTGATGGCAGGGGCGATTCTGGAATGGTTCTCAGTGGCGGCGGCCCGTTTCGGCGGGCAGCGGGAGGCCGGTACACATGTCGATGCTCTTCCCACGATGGATGAACGCACTGCCTACCGCGGCCGCGGTCATGGGGGCAACCACACTGGTCGCTGTCGTGGTTGGGACGTGGTATTGGGCGACGCCCGATTTCTGGGAGGTTGGGTACATGCCCAAGCAGCCGGGCAGCGGGTTCAACCATCAGATCCACACGGGCCGGCTCGGGCTGGACTGCCGGTATTGCCACACCAATGTCGAGGATTCGCACTGGGCCAACATCCCGCCGGTCAAGACGTGCATGGGCTGTCACACCGAGGGCAAGCTCGAT
>DRKT01000138.1 GCA_011053195.1 Phycisphaerales bacterium
AGCGTCCGATCGGCTCGGGAGCCTTGCCGTCCGGTGTGAAGTTGATGGCACCGTTGTCGACCTTCCGGCCGATGCCCCACGCTGAGGCCGCTGCCGCGGAATCCGTCACCCAACCATCGGCCGGGTAGGTCGTGCACATGGCGCGTCGGGCATCGGGTCGCGACCACAGCCGGCGCCAATGCGAGGGCCCGAGCCCCTGCACCTCGCGCATCATGTCCGCCATCGTGAAGGTCCCGACGCTCATCCCATCCGGCACCATGAAGATGATGTTGTGCGCCCGTCGGCGGGGAGTCGGGAGGATGATCCGTGGCGGCCTGCTCAGCCCGGGCATCCCGAGGGCCATCGCGCCGCCCGCGATTCCGAGCACACCCCGCCGATCCATCATCATCGGCGTATCCGCCATGACACAACTCCTCGGGAAAAATTCAGGCCCGCATCCGCCGGGCGAACCAGACCCATTCGAGTGTAAGAAGCACGAGTGCCCCGAGGACAAACCAGCTCCAGATTGCCCTCTGGCCCTCGGTCCGATCGCTGGACATGACCGTCCCACCCGCGATACGCAACGTGTCGCGCGTTCGGATCGAGCTCTCATCAGCATCCGAGAAGTTGATCGCGAGCGCCGGGTTTCCGGCCTGATCCCGGTACACGCCCGCCCGTGGCACAAGACCAAGGTTCACCACACCGAGGCCATCGTCTTGACCGGGCACCGTTTCGGCATGTATGGCGATGGGGCCTTCAAGCTCGATCTCGGTTGACCCCGGCTCGACCACGAGCATCGCCGGCTCATCCGTCGTGAACATGCCGTTGCTCTCTCGTGGCTGGAACGTCAGGGTTTCGATCGCCTGCGCCAGGAACAGGGTGTAGGAGATGTCCAGAGGCCACGTCGAGGCCGCCGGCTCGAACGAGACACCGATCCGCTGAAGCAGGCGGTCATCCTGACGCACCACGATCGGACCGAATCGACCGGTCGCAAGGTCGCTCGCGGTGGATTGGTCATCCGTTGGCTCAAACCACGCGGGTCTGGCTATTTTCACCGAATCCAACACCAGTCCCCGCATGACCGGGTCGGTTCGATCCCATGCGGCGAATCGATCCTGTGAACCGGGCGCTGCCGGATGGCGGATCTCCAGCCCCGGCAGTTTCGCCGCGAACGAGAGTGTCGGCTTGGTGAGCCCCGCCGGCACATCGACACGATCGAGCACCACAAGGTCGAACGAATCGAGCTCATCACCCTCGATGAATCGGTGAAACACATCGACGCCGACCACGCGCAGGCTCTCGATGTCCATCTCTTCCAGAAAGTCCCGGATCACCCAATCGGTGCGCCCGTCGATGGCATCGCCCGGCATGACCAGCAGCACGCGGGGAAGTCTGGCCGGGGCAATCAGCACAAATACCCGATTGTCTGTTTCGAGCAGGTCCGGCCGATCAAAGCCGGCGGTGATCAGCCCCTCGTTGGCCGGGTCGATCGGGAAAGTGAGGCTCGTCGAACCGGGGACGCCATCCACCATCGGGGGAACGCGCACCGCCTTTCGTGCAATGACAGCACCTTCCTGTTCGAGTGTGACCGTGATGCCGACATCGCGATCCATCGAATTCTGGAGGCGGAGGAACAGGCGGAGGATGCGGGGGTCGTTGTAGTCCTGAGAGAGGGAAACGGTGGTGATTCCGATGTTGTCATAGGACGGGCTTGCTTCGGGCCCCGTGCGAATGAACTCGAGCTGACCGCCGGCGAGCGACAGCTCAGCATCATCACGGAACCCGCCATCGGAGAGCAGGACCACCCGCGCCGGCTTCGGGGTTTCGGATTCCGGGGTCTGGCCGCCGAGGAGTGTTTCGACTAGTTGCAGCGCCCGATCGAGCCGGCCGGGCTGATCGGTGGGCTTGATTCGCCCGAGCGCCCGGCGGATGGCACCACGGTCCGTTGTTGCGGGCGTCATGATTTGAGGTTGGAACGCAAAGCCGATGAGTTGCACGCTCGTGCCTCTCGGGAGCGCGTCCAGATACGCCCGGGCGGCATCGAGCGCCTCATCGAGTCTGGATTCTCCGCCCAGACCGTCCAGCGCATTCATCGACGCCGAGCGGTCGATCATCAGCACAACCCGACCCGACGGCGATGGGGCGCCACGGAGCATGGGCTGGCCGAGGGCAATCACAAGCATCGCAAGGGCCAGCAGTTGCAGCAGCATCAGCAGCGATCGGCGGAGCCAGCGGAAGGGCTCATTGACCTGAAGATCCTGAACCGCCTGCTGCCAGAGCAGGGTTGAACTGATCAGCACACGCCGGCGACGGAGCTTGAGGAAGTAGAGCAGCACGAGCACCGGGCCCGCGATGGCGCCGGCAACGATCGCCGAGACCGGGTCCAGCAGCGTCACGATGTGGGCTCCGGGCCGAGAAACCCGCGCGCGACAATATACATCTCGCGCGAAGGATCGCGCGTCGCCCGTGGCTTGTGCCCCTTGGCCTGGCGGAACAGCGCCCGGGTTTCCTCGAGCACGCTCTGGTACTCCGCCCCGTCAAAGATTTTCATCGCCAGCGTCCCTCCTGGCCGCAGCGATCGGCTAGCAATCTCGAGCACGGCTCGGCACAGGTGCGCCGAGACCAGATCGTCGCCATGACCCGAGGTGTTGGGCGCGATGTCGGAGAGCACGGTGTCGAATGAGCCGCCGACACGTTGGAGCAGCGGCCCGAGATCGAGCGCGGTGATGTCACCCTCGATGGTGTGCAATGAGCACGGGACAACGACATCGACGGGTTTGAGATCGACGCCGATGATGCTGCCTCCCCTGCCGATGATCTCAGCAGTCACCTGAATCCACGAACCCGGCGCACAGCCGAGGTCGAGGATCGTGCTCGATGGTTTGATGAGCTTGAATCGCTGCTGGAGTTCTTTGAGTTTGTACGCAGACCGCGCGAGGTAGCCGTCCGCCTTGGCTTTCTTGAAATACTCGTCGTGCAGGACTCGGCGCGCCATGGCTGAAGTCTATGGATGCCGATCCGACAGTGGCCCGGGTGTCAGTGGGGGACTTCCTTGACCGCGTTTCGGTTCCATGCGGGCACACGGACGACGATCGGGCCGTCGCCGACGATGTCGCACTGGCAACTGAGCCGGCTGTTGCGTTGCAGGCCCGGGGCTTCCTCGACGCGATCCTCCTCGGCCTCTGTGGGTTCGGAGAGGGAATCCTCGCCCTGCTCGATGTAGACGTGGCAGGTCGAACAGGCGCAGACCCCGCCACAGGCGTGCTCGATGTTGATGCCATGCTCGAGCGCGACCTCGAGCAGGTGCTCGCCCTTGGCTGCGAGGAGCTCGATCTCGTCTTTGTCCGAATCGGTCAGCGAGAGCGGATCTTCGAGGAGGTAGGTGACTTTGACGGTCTTGGGGCCATGATCGTGGTCGGATTGGCGCATGTGCATGGACTGAACTCCACCGGTGCATATCTTGGAAACACTCTAATATAGCTCACCGGGCTGCGGAGAGCGGAATCCCGGCGGTCAGGGCGATTTCCAGCGTAGAAACCGAGAGAGAATGGGCCGGAATCCGTATCAGAGCCGATGGTGTCGATAGTGTTTGACCAGATGACCGAGCCCAAGCCCACCGTGACCGGCCCAGCGGATGGCCGACCAGTGCTGTCCGTGGTTGCGCCCGCGCACAATGAGGTCGAAAATCTTGAACGGCTGATCGGTGAACTCGAACAGGCCCTGACGGGGATCGCCTTCGAGGTGCTGATCGTGGATGATGCCTCGACGGATGGCTCGGCGGAGCGTGTTGCCGAGCTTCAGAAAGACCGCCCCTGGCTCCGGCTGATCAGCCTGTCCAAGCCCGAGGGTGGCGGGGGCAACGGGCAGTCTGTTGCGTTCAAGGTCGGCTTCAATGCTGCACGGGGCGAGTTGGTCGGCTCGCTTGATGCCGACCTCCAGAACGATCCGGCGGACTTTCCGAGATTGATCGACGAGATGCAGCGCACGGGCGCGGATTTCGTTCAGGGCGATCGCAGCGCAGCCCGTCGGCAGGGCGATGCGAAGATTCGGCAGGTGACCTCCGTGATCGGGCGGGTCTTTCGCCGGATGATCCTGGGCGACACGATCCGCGACACGGGGTGCTCGCTGCGGGTGATGAGGCGCGAGATCGCGGTGCAGTTGCCACTGGAATACAAGGGCATGCACCGGTTCATCCCGGTGACCGCAAGGCAGCTCGGCTACCGGGTTGTGGAGATGCCGGTGGCGCACCGATCGCGTCACGCGGGCGAGCCGAAGTATGGCATGGGCATCACCAAGCGGGCGATTCCGGGGCTGATGGACTGCTTCGCGGTGCGGTGGATGCGGTCGCGCCGACGAGCCGATGTGACAGCGCTCGAGCGTGGCGTGGATGCTGCTTCACCCGAGCCGGCCGCACGTGGGGCTGAGGTTTGAAGCCGGGGCCGATCGTGGCGATGGTGGCGATGATCTTCATCGGCATGTGGCTGGTGTTGCAGCCGGCGTTGTCGCACGAGAAGTACGATTATGAGGTTCGGATCGGGGCGCGGCGGCTGCATGTCGATGTGCTGCCGGAGGGCTACCGGTTCGTCTCGCCAAAGAAGCTGGCGGACCTCGGCGTGCTCTCTCAGCATGAGATCGACGAGGCGATCCGGATCGAGCTCGAATCCTGGAACGAGATTCCTCCGATCGAGCGCACGCTGATGGGGTTTTTCAACATATCGAGTTGGACGAATTTCGGGTGGGTGGCGGTCGGGTTGCTCGGCCAGTGTGCGTTCTTTGGTCGGATGTTCGTGCAGTGGATCGTGAGCGAGAAGAGCCGAAAGAGCCAGGTGCCCGAGATATTCTGGTGGTTCAGCCTTGTCGGCGGGGCGATGCTGTTTCTGTACTTTGTGTGGCGGGTGGATGTTGTTGGTGTGCTCGGGCAGTCGACGGGTGTGGTGATCTACGCGAGAAACCTGCGTTTGATTCACAAAGAACGAAGTCGGGCCGCACGAAAGCAACTTCGGGGCGAGCAAGCCGCGGGAGATGATGCATGAAGGTGATGCTGGATCAGGAAACGATCGAGGTCGAACATCCATCGCTGGCCGCGGCACTCGCGGCCGGCGTGGCTCTGGCCGAGAGCCGGGGGCGGACGATCATCGAGGTTTTGGTCGATGGCTCGCCGGTGCGGGGCGAGGATCTGGACAACGTGTCGAATGACCCGCTGCCGGATGCCGAGGTCCGGATGCTCTCGGCGGAGCCGGTGGAGTTGGTGCGTCAGTCGCTCTTTGATGCAGCCGAGGCGCTGGAATCGGCGTGCGACGACCACACGGAGATCGCCAATCGCTTTCAGGCCGGGGCCGATCATGGGCAGGCGATGGAACTGCTCGGCAGCACACTCTCGGTCTGGCAGGGCGTACAGGATGTGCTGGCGCGCGGGTATGCGCTGTTGGATATGGACCCGGATGCGATCGAGTTGCCGGCGGAGTTGGCCCAGGGTCGGCAGGTTTCGCAGTTGCTCGTTGAGTTGGGCGAGCATCTGCGCGAGGTTCGGCGGTCACTCGAAGATCAGGATTACGCATCGCTGGCCGATACGATCGGGTATGAGCTTGAACCGCTGGCCCGGATCTGGTCGCAGGTGCTGAAACTGGCAGCCGAGGGATGTGTCGG
>DRKT01000139.1 GCA_011053195.1 Phycisphaerales bacterium
GCCGATCACTCGGGCCTGAAGGTGCGCACGATCGTGGCGACGAGCCGGGCGGTGCCGAGGATCTGGGACGGGTATGGGACGGCCCGTGTGATGGACTCGGCGACGGTCTCGGCGCAGATCTCGGCGCGTGTGGTCGATCGGCCGGAGACAATCGAAGAGGGTGTCGCCGTCGCTGAGGGCGATGTTCTTGTCCGCCTTGATGCCACAATATATCTGAGCCGGGTTCAGGCGGCCGAGGCGAGCGTGGCCTCGGTGCTGGCGCAGATCGGATCGCTCGATGCGGAGATGAATCGGCTCCGTGAGCAACTGGTCCTGGCGCAGGAGGAGCAGGAGATCGCCCGCCGGAATCTGGAGCGGGTCCGGGAGGCGGCCGGGGGCGGCGCCGGAACAGAATCGGATATCGATACGGCATCCTCGCAGCTCCGCCGGGCGCAACGCACCGTGGCTGCCCTTCAGCAGCAGCTCGACATCATCCCGCCGAGGCGTGAACAGCTCCTCGCCCAGAAGACCAACCTCGAGGCGGAGCTGGCGGTCGCGCAGGAGAACCTGAACCGGGCAGCGATTGTGGCACCGATGGATGGCGTGATCCAGTCCGTCTCGGTGGACGTTGGGGATCTGGTCAATGTTGGTTCTGTTGTAGCGCGTATTGTGAATACGGATCGGCTTGAGATCCCGCTTCGGCTGCCGATCTCGGCGTCGGCCTCGGTTCGGGTTGGCGATGAGGTTGAACTCATCGCCGATGGCCCGGTGGCGAGCCGATGGTCCGGGGAGATCTCGCGCATCGCGCCCGAGGCGGATGTCAACTCGCGCACGATGGCGGTCTATGTCGAAGTGCACCAAGATTCGGAGCATCGGAGAGAGCCGAGGTTATTGCCCGGTCAGTTTGTGCGCGGGCGGGTGGCCAGCCGGGTCTACGAGGACCGGATTCTGGTGCCTCGGCGCGCCGTGTCCGGTGATCGGGTGATGGTGGTGGCCGACGATGGCGCAAACCATGTTGCCAAACCCATTGATGTTCGGGTGGAATACCACCTCGAGATGTCCGTGCCCGAGATCGAGCCGGCGGAGCGGCAGTGGGCGGTGATCGAGTCGGGTCTGAAGCCGGGCGATCGCGTGGTGATCTCGAATCTGGACCAGTTGGTCGGCGGGATGCGGATCAATCCGACGGGTCCAGGCGAACTTTCGGTGACGGATAGCGCCGATGAGGCGGGTGGCTCATGAGTCTCGCATCGTTCGGAGTGCGTCGGCCCGTGGTCGCGAATCTGGTGATGCTGGCGATCGTGGCGGCCGGCGTTATATTTGGATTCAATCTTCGACGTGAGTTCTTTCCCGAGATCCGTCCGAATCTTGTTCTGGTGACCGCACCCTATCCGAGCGCGAGCCCGGACGAGGTCGAGCAGGCTTTGGCCAAGAAGATCGAGGATGCCATCGACACGCTGGACGATGTTGAGGAGATCAACACCACGGTTTCACAGGGTGGGGCGACGCTCTCGATCGAGTTCGCCGAGGGCGTGGATGTCGATCAGAAGGTGGCGGATGTCAAGCGTGAGATCGATGCCCTGCAGGATCTGCCCGAGGAGTCGGACCGGATCGTGGTACAGAAGCTCGAGCCGAACCTGCCGACGATCAATGTCTCGCTCTTCGGCGATACGGACGAGCGGACGATGAAGCGGGCGATCCGGCAGATCAAGGATGATCTCGAGTCGATTCCCGGCATGGGCGACATCAGCGAGTCGGGCGTGCGCGGTGATGAGATTCGGATCGAGGTTCGGCCCGAGGCATTGATCAAGTATCGCCTGAGTATGCCGGCAATCGCTGACCGCATCCGTGCCGAGATGCAGGAACTGCCCGGCGGGACGGTCCAGTCCAACACGGTCAACATATCGGTCCGCACGCTGGGTACGGAGGAGACGTCGGAACAGATCCGCCGGCTCGTGATCCGCGCCGATGGTCAGGGAGAGATCGTTCGGCTCGGCGACATCGCCGACATCACCGAGGGATTTGTGGATGTCGATGTGCGCTCCCGTCTCAACGGCAAACCCGCGTTCTCGCTGACGGTTTTCAAGGTCGGTGACGGCGATGCGGTCGAGATCGCCGAGATGGTCAAGGCCTATGCCGCCGGGATCAATGGCCAAGAGTTGGAGATGACCCTCGGCGAGCGTTTCAAGACGTTCATGGCCAAGGGTCGGCAGGATCAGCTCCATCGAAAAGCCGTGAAGCAGGCGGAAGAAGCCGGGATGCCGGCGCCGGCCGAGCCGCGATTGGAGCCGGTCTCGGGCCGGATCCGAGCGTACGAGCTTGGGCGCGCCCGGGCCGCGGCGGGAGGTGTGCCGCCCGGAGCGCAGGTCGCCGTCACCACCGACTTGGCCAAGTTCATCGTTGGTCGGCTGAACCTGCTGACGCGCAACGCGCTCTGGGGCGGGATTCTGGTTTTTGGAACGCTGGTGCTGTTGTTGAACTGGCGCGTTTCGTTCTGGGTGGCGCTGGGGCTGGTGATTTCGCTGTTGGGAACGCTGGCGGTGATGTCCTTTGTGGGAATCACGCTGAATCTGCTGACAATGTTCGGCTTGATCGTGGTGATCGGCCTGCTCGTGGATGATGCGATTGTGGTCGCCGAGAACATCATGGCGCGCCATGAGCAGGGGGAGTCTGCGCTTCAGGCAGCGATCGGCGGGACCAACCAGGTCGGCTGGCCTGTGGTGGCGACGGTGCTGACAACGGTGTGCGCGTTCCTACCTCTGGCGTTGATCCAGGGAGAGATCGGCGACTTTCTCGAGGTGCTCCCGATCGTCGTTGTCTGTGCGCTTGGCGTTTCGCTGATCGAGTCATTGCTCATTCTGCCCTCACACATGGGCCACAGCCTGCTGAAGGTGGATCGGCGACGTGCCAAGGGACAGACGGGAAGGTTGGCGCGCATCGAGTCTGGTTTCGACAACGCCCGCGACGCTTTTTTCAACAAGATGCTGATCCCCGCCTATCTGAGGCTGCTCCGGCTGGCGATCCGGTTTCGGTATGTCACAACGGCCATCGCGATCGGGCTGGTGCTGATCTCCGCCGGGCTTGTCCGGGGCGGGCTGGTCGAGTTTATATTCTTTGAAACAGGAGATTCAGAGACAATCTCCGGCGAGCTGCGCATGCCGATCGGGACGCCGACGGATGTGACTGATCAATATCTGTCGCGGATCGAGTCCGTGTGTCTCGCCCAGCCGGAGGTGGTGAACTGCTGGGCGATCGCGGGTGCGTATTCTTCGCTCGATGGCGGGGGCGGCGGGCAGCAGGGGCACCTCGGGCAGGTGATTCTCGAAATCATGCCGGTGGAAGAGCGGGAAGCGCACAACCCAAAGCTCCGACCTTCTCCGGAGATTATCGAGGATGTGATGGCCGAGCTCGGCGAGATGCCGGGGATCAAGAGTTTCCGCATGGAGGGTGTTGCGGGCGGACCCTCCGGCCCGGCGATCACACTGACGGTGGTCGGCCACAGCGAAGAGCTGATCACGCGCATCGTCGATGAGGTCAAACGCACCATCGCGATGTACCCCGGCGTGACGAACATCGTTGACGATTCAGACCGGGGTCAGCGCGAGTTACGGTTTCACCTGCGCGATGGCGCAAGCGAGCTCGGGTTTACGACGGCAATGGTCGCCCAGCAGATCCGGGGCGCGGTCTTCGGGCTCGAACCCTACACCTTTGCGGGCGACAATGAGGATGTTTCGGTGCGTTTGATGATGCCCGAGCGGGTTCGCCGGAGCCTGGCGGCGATCGAGAATCTGGAACTGATCTCACCCGCGGGCGATGCGGTGCCACTGCCCGAGGTGGTTCGCGTCGAGGAGGTCGAGGGGTACGCAACGGTGCGCCGACTCGACGGCAAGCGGGCCGTCACCGTGACGGCAGACGTCGATCGGCAAAGCGGCGCCAATCCGGAGATCATCACGGCTGCGCTGCACCCGGTCATTGCGGGCATCGCATCGGCAAACCCGGGGATCGACATCCTCGAGCGAGGTCGGCAGAAGGAAGTCGCCGAGTCATTCTCGACTCTTCCGATCGGAATGCTCGTGGCTGCGGGTCTGATCTATGTCATCCTGGCGTGGCTCTTTTCGAGCTATATCCAGCCGCTGGTGGTGATGTCGGCGATCCCGTTTGCGATGGTCGGGATGGTCTGGGGTCATCTGATCATGCATACCAGCATGACCTTCCTCTCGCTGATCGGGTTCGTGGCGTTGGCCGGTGTGGTGGTGAACGACTCGCTGATCTTCGTCGAGTTTTTCAATGAGAAGCGTTCAGCGGGTCTTGGTCTGGCCGATGCCGCCCTCGCTGCCGGGCGAGCCAGACTTCGCGCGATTCTTCTGACAACGATCACTACGGTATTGGGGCTGATGCCTCTGATGCTGGAGAACAGCTTTCAGGCCAAGTTCCTGATCCCGATGGCGATCACGATCAGTTTCGGGCTGATGTCGGCCACACTGATCACGCTTGTGGTGCTTCCGTGCCTGTTGTTGATTTTCGACGATGTGCATATGGCTTTGCTGGCGCTCTGGCGGGGTCGTGTGGTACCCCGCGAGGAGCAGGTTGGCCTTGTCGGGCATGACACCGCCGCGACGCTGGATGATCCGTCGTTGTAGCGTGAATCAGTCTTTGGGGTAGATCGTCGTGCGTCCGCGTTGGTAGCCTCTGGTGATGCCCAGTTCGATACCCTCGCCCCGTCGGACCCTGCTGAGCGCTCTTCGGAGTTGTTCGGTGGTTCGGATGCTCTGGTTGCCGATGCGGGTGATGATGTCCTTTGGTTTGATTCTGGCGCGCGCTGCGGGCGAGCCGGGTTCGACGTCGTAGACGAAGACGCCCCGGGTGTTTTCCTGCTGGCGCAGGTATCGGTTCACATCGGCCCTCAGATCGACGAGCGCGAGGCCGACCGACTCGATATCGTCGACGCCGAGGAGCTGCTGTTCATAGTCTTTATATTGTGTGAGTCTGACCTTGGTGCTGCGCTCGATCCCGTCGCGGAGATAGACAAGCCTGGCTTCGTGATCGGCGCCCGTGAGGGCAATGGAGTTGCGCAGGCGGTTGACGGAATCCGTCTCCCGGCCGTCGAAGTGGGTGATGAGGTCGCCCTCCTTGAGCCCGGCTTTCTCGGCCGGGCTTCCGGGCAGCACGCCGGTGACGAGCACGCCCTTGACATCGCCGAACAAGTCATCATCGATGGATGGGTTGATCATGGTGATCCCGAGCCAGCCTCGGACGACGCCGCCGGAGTCGATCAGCGAGTCCATGACGCGCTCGGCGATGGCGGTGGGGATGGCAAAGCCGAGCCCGATGGACCCTCCGGATCGGCTGAAGATGGCGGTGTTGATCCCGACGACCTCGCCGCGCAGGTTGACCAGCGGCCCACCCGAGTTGCCGGGGTTGATGGCTGCATCGGTCTGGATGAATTCCTCGTACTTGACGCCCTGCGATCTCGACTGCCGGCTGGGGTTGTTGAGCACACCCTGACGCCCGATCGCGCTGACGATGCCCGCGGTGACGGTGTTGGACAGCCCGTAGGGCGAACCCATCGCCAGCACCCAGTCGCCGACCTTGAGCGCATCGGAATCGCCGATCTTCGCAGCGACAAGATCGTTCGCATCGACCTTGAGCACCGCGATATCGGTTTCGGGGTCCGCGCCGATGACCGTCGCTTCGTAGATCCGGCCATCCTGGAGATGCACCTCGACCTGCTCGGCCTCGGTGATGACGTGGTTGTTGGTCAGGATATACCCGTCGGATGAGATAATGACCCCCGAGCCCAATCCGGAATCGCGGTAGGTCGGCTCGCCGCGCTCGATGATCCGGCCGAAGAAGTCCCGCCGGACAGGCGTGATCAGATCCCGCCTCTGGATAAAGACAACGCTCGGCTCAAGCGTCTCGGCGACATGGTTGAACGCATGCGAAAGGCTCTCGGCCTGTTCAAAGCTCTGTTCGAGCTTGGGGTCGGTCTGTTGGGCTGTGGCGGACGATATCGAGATCAAGCCTGCGCTCACAACGATCGCGAGAGTTCGGATGGACATGGTGTACTCCCCTGTGTAAGGGCCCGGTCGGCGGGCTTTCCGGGCACGGACTCACCCGGGAAAACAGGATGCGCCGCGGGGCATTGCCCGTCACGTGCCCCGGGTGTCGCCGAACAATTCTATGTGCAACCGGTTGGCATACCTCCAGTTGCGTTCGAGGCAGACCAGGACGATCCAGTCGCGGTCCTCGCTGCCAGGCGGCTTGGTGCCTTCGGGCATGAGCATGACATCGCCCGGCTCGACGCCATCCAGCCCGATGAGAAGTTGGTCGATCTCCGCAAGGTCCGCCGGTGATTCGACCACGAACTTAAGTTGGTGCTCGGGAAAATCACGCAGAAGCCTGTTGAGAACGGCGCGATTCAGCCGGCGCTGCTCGTGGCGGCTCTGCCAGATGCGTTTGGAATCGCGCGGGTCGTCGACGGGCGTCGAGTTGGCAAGCTTCGGGCTGATGGACATGAGGTCGCACGAGAGATCGGTCCATGTTTCCGGATAGACGGTGCCCGCGGTTTCGATGGTGATGTGCAGGCCGATCTGTCGGAGCGAAGCGCACAATTGTGGGAGTTGGTCGAAGATCATGGGTTCGCCGCCGGTGATGACCGCGTGGGTCAGCCCGCTGGCCCCGGCGCGGTCGATCAGTTCATCGACCGTGGACGGGTCGCCCTCGGGATTCCAACTGGCGTACGGCGTGTCGCACCATCGACAGCGGAGATTGCAGCCGGAAAGCCGGACGAACCATGACGGGACGCCGGTGAGTTTGCCCTCGCCCTGAATGGAACAGAACGTCTCGACAACGCGCAGGCTCATCGCGTGTGTTCCACGTACCGGGTCGGGTCGGGGATATTGGCCTGTTCAAAGCCGGCCCGGCGGAGCCGGCAGGCATCGCATGTCCCACAGGCGAGCCCCTCGGGCGATGGGTCATAGCAGGAGGTGGTCATTGCATAGTCCACGCCGAGCGAGGTGCCGAGCGTGATGATCTCGGCCTTGGTCATGTCGATCAGCGGGTGTCTGATGGTGATCGCCCGGTTCTCACGCCCGGCCTTGGTGGCGAGGTTGGCGGCTGCCTGGAAGGCTTCGACAAAGTCCCGCCGGCAATCGGGGTAGCCGGAGTAGTCGAGCTGGTTGACACCGATGTAGACCGCCCGGGCGCCGAGGGCCTCGGCTTGGGCAATCGCCAGCGAGAGGAAGATCAGGTTGCGCGCCGGGACATAGGTGATCGGGATATCGGATTCGATCTGATCGGGTGATCGGTCTTTGGGAACCTCGATGTCAGCGGTCAGGGCGCTGCCGCCGATGGCGCGCAGGTCAACACAGATGGTTCGCAGATCGACATTGGCAGCCTCGGCGATGCGCTGCGCCGCCATGAGTTCGGCCCGGTGGCGCTGCCCGTAGTCAACAGCGAGCCCGACGGGAGCAAGGCCGTCACGCTTGGCGATCGCCAGACAGGTGGCGCTGTCGAGTCCGCCGGAGAGCAGGACCACCGCGGGCGGATTCATGCGCTGTCCCCGTGCAGCCGGTGGACGGTCGTGCAGAGTCTCTCGGTGAGTTGATCGAGCATGTTTCGGGCGCGTTCGTCGGTGATGGTGTTGGCATCGTCGAGGGCGGTGTGGATGTTCGGGACGGAAACCATGCCCGGGACGATGTGGACCTGGATGTTGCCGAGGATCTCTCGCACATGGTCGAGCCCGCGGAGGCCGCCGAGCCCGCCCGGAGATGCCGCCACGAGCGCCGCGACCTTGCCCGCAAAGCACTCCAGCGGCTTCTCGCCCTCGGCGGGCCGTGTCGCCCAGTCGATGGCATTCTTCAGGGCCGCCGTGATGGAGCTGTTGTATTCGGGACAACCGATGATGAATCCGTCGTGCGACTTGAGCAGGGCCTTGAATCGAGTGACATCCTCCGGCGTGCCCTGCTCGCGTTCGAGGTCTTCGCTGAACAGGGGCATGTCAAAGTCCCGCAGCGAAACGACATCAACCTCGGCACCCCGCGACCGGGCCATCTCGGCCGCGGCTTCGACGAGCCGCTGGTTGTACGAATCTTGGCGCAGACTGCCTGAAAACGCGAGGATTTTCGGTTGCATACTCATTCTCCGGTGGAGTGTGATTTGGTCAGCTTTCTCAGGACGGTGGCGTGAAAGCTTCGGCCTTCCCTGCGGAACTTGCGCTCGAAATTGGTTCCGACCAGCTCATCCTGATCGGCGGAATCCGGCGCCGTGAAATCGGTTTCGGCGAAGGCGGGGACAGGGCCTTCGTGGTGCGGGCAGGGGCCCGGGCCGCACCATCGCTCGATGTGCTCGCGATCCCATCGCCAGAGGTCGTCGTGGTCGGTGACGATGCGCAGCTCGCCGCCGGGCACGAGCACGCGCCAGGCGTCGGCGAGGAATCGGTCCTGGATGACCCGTTTCTTGTGGTGTCTGGCCTTGGGCCACGGGTCGGAGAAGTAAAGGTGGATGACATCGACAATGCCATCGGGAAAGCGCCAGCGGAGCAGCTCGGTGGCATCGGTGCGGATCAGCCGCACGTTGGGCAGTCGGGCCCGGCGGATGCGGTCGGCGGCATAGGTGCAGAACTCGGCAGCCCACTCGATACCGAGGTAGTCCGTCCCCGGCGACTTCGGTGCCTGTTGGATCAGAAAGGTGCCCTTGCCCGAGCCGATCTCGACCTCGAAGGGCCGGTCGGGGTGTTCGTTTCGGAGCGGGAACCATGTTCTCGGGTCGAGTCGGCCCGCGTTCGGATCGGAGATGATCTCGTCGGGCAGCGGCCCGCACTCCTGCTCGCTGACCATGACCACGCCGGGCGCGGTATCCAGTGGCCGACCTCGAGAGAGTCCAAACGACATCGGGACAACTCTAGAAGCCCCGGGGCGGGTGTGGAATCGGGGCCGGGAGCCAACCTTTTCGGGGTGAGAACCGTATAACAGGCCGTGCTGCGCCCCCTGCGGGCGGATCGGCGGATCGGGCTTATGGATCGGTCGTCCGATGCCGATAACGCAGGGTGCTGCTGTGCAGTCTCGGTGCCGGCGAACGCTTGAATGCTCCGTTCGGCGAATCCAGCCAGGGAAGGCTTCCGCGGGCGTTTGTACGCCGGTGCGGGTCGGATGGCTGGGGCACGGAGAGCATCAGCATGGACAGCGAGCACACGCAGAACCTGGCGGACCTGATCGAGCGCAACATCAACCGCGAGCACTTCCGGACCCAGAACTGGGAGGGCACCTTCTGGGAGTATCTGGATCTGTGCCGACAGAACCCGGGGCTGGCGCGCAACGCATACCAGCGTCTCTACGACGCGATCCTCAGCGCCGGGAGCGAGTCATACAAGCTCTTCAAGCGCGATTGTGTGCGGTACCACTTCTTTTCGGATCCGATCGACAACGGGGCCGAGGCCGTCTTCGGCTTGGACTTTGCGCTCATGCAACTTGTGGACTTTCTGCGTTCGGCAGCCGAGGGCTATGGCACGGACAAGCGCATCCTGCTCCTGCACGGGCCGGTCGGTTCGGCGAAATCAACCATAGCGCGCATGCTGAAAAAGGGCCTCGAAGCCTATTCGCGCACGGATGAGGGCGCGCTGTATTCGTTCAGTTGGTTGCTCGATGATAAGTGCGAGGTCAGCCCGATGGCGGGCAACCCGCACGAGGCCGAGCGGAGCTGCGCGTATCCGAGCCCGATGCATCAGGACCCGCTGATGCTGATCCCGCGAGAGGCCCGGGCCGACATCGAGCACGCGCTCAATGCGGTGTATCAGCCGAAGCACCACAGCGGGAAGATCAGCATCGAGGGCGACCTCGACCCGTTCAGCCGGAAAATCTACGACGACCTGATGCTGTTTTATGACGGGCAGTGGAAGAAGGTGGTTGAACACGTGCGCGTGCGTCGGCTTGTGCTTTCCGAGAAGGACCGCGTCGGGATCGGAACATTTCAGCCGAAGGATGAGAAGAATCAGGACTCGACCGAACTCACGGGCGACATCAACTACCGCAAAATCGCGATCTACGGCTCGGACTCGGACCCACGGGCGTTCAACTTCGATGGCGAGCTCAATATCGCCAACCGAGGCATCTGCGAGTTCATCGAGGTGCTGAAGCTGGATGTGGCGTTCCTGTACGATTTGCTCGGTGCGAGTCAGGAGCACGCGATCAAGCCGAAGAAGTTTGCGCAGACCCACATCGACGAGGTGATTCTCGGTCACACGAACGAACCGGAGTACAAACGGCTCCAGTCCAACGAGATGATGGAGGCGTTCCGTGATCGGACGATCAAGATCGACGTGCCCTACAACATCCGGCTGGATGATGAGATCCGGATCTACCAGAAGGACTTCGGCCCGAACCGGATCCGGAACATGCACATCGCACCGCACACGATCGAGGTGGCGGCGATGTGGGCGGTGCTGACCCGGCTCGAGCCGCCCAAGAAGGCCGGGCTCACACTGATGCAGAAGATGAAGCTCTACAACGGCAAGGCGATCCCGGGTTTCACCGAGGACTCGGTCAAGGAACTCAAGGAGGAAGCGCCGCGCGAGGGGATGGACGGCATCAGCCCGCGGTACATCCAGGACAAGGTGTCCAACGCCCTCGTCAGCCGACAGGCGATCGAAGAACAGATGATCAACCCGTTCATGGTGCTCAACGCGCTCGAGACGGGGCTGGACCACCACTCGCTGATCGACGACGAGGAGCTCCGCAAACGCTACCGCGAGCTGCTGGCGGTGGTGCGCGAGGAGTACGAGGACATCATCAAGGGCGAGGTGCAGCGGGCGATCAGCGCCGACGAAGATGCGATCAAGCGGCTGTGCAGCAACTACATCGAGAATGTCCGGGCGTACACGCAGAAGGAGACCGTGCAGAATCGCTACACGGGCAAGGCCGAGGAGCCGGACGAGCGATTGATGCGATCGATCGAGGAGAAAATCGACATCCCCGAGAGCCGAAAGGATGATTTCCGGCAGGAGATTATGAACTACATCGGGGCCTTGGCGCTCGATGGCAAGGTGTTCGAGTTCAATACCAACGCCAGACTGCACAAGGCGCTGGAGCTCAAACTCTTCGAGGACAGCCGGGACACGATCAAACTCAAGAACCTGGTCTCGTCGGTGGTCGATGACGAAACGCAGGAGAAGATCGACATCGTCAAGCAGCGGCTGATCAAGACGTTCGGCTACAGCGAGGCCAGTGCAACCGATGTGCTGAACTACGTCGCGAGCATCTTTGCCCGGGGCGACAGCAAGAGCGAGTAGGCCGCCCCGGCACTAGACTCTCCGACGATGGATGAGTCAAAGTCGGAACCCAGGCCGGGTGTGCCGGTGTCTGTCTCCGGTTCGCTGGCGGTTCGTGTGCGCTACGCGGAGTGCGACCCGATGGGCGTGGCGCACCACGCAAGCTATGCACCGTGGCTCGAGATGGGCCGGACGGAGCTGCTGCGAACGTCGGGGCTGAGCTATGCGGATCTCGAACGGGCCGGCGTGTTTCTGGTGGTGACGAAGCTGGAGATCCGGTACCGCCGGCCGATCGTGTATGACGATGTGGTGGAGGTGCGCACGGCTGTGGAAAGTGCAGGTCGGGTGAAGCTGAGGCATCGGTACGAGTTGGTGCTGGTCGAGCGCAACGGGGCTGCACCCGACGCGGCCAAGGACCCGCGCGTGCCGATTGATGGCGTGTGTGCGGTGGCATTGACGGAGCTGGCGTGCGTGGATGCCTCGGGTCGGCCGAGGTCGATGCCGGGGTGGCTGATTCCCGGGGATGAAGCGGGCTAGGTCGCTCCATTTTGGTTTGGTTCGGATACGCTCTGGTGTGGCTGGGGTGAGGAAGGGCTGAGTTGAAGGTTTGGAGCGAGTCAGCATGACGGGCCCGCGGGAATGCAGGTCCTGCCACCCGCTCCGGCGGAGGCTGGTTGGGCACCGGCTGGGTCGGCGGAGCATTTTCTGGCTCCGTATCGGGTTGATTGTGCCTTTGGTTCTGGTTCTTGGCTTGGTGGTGATCGCCAAGACGGGCCTTGCCGGCGCGGTCCTGATTCCGCAGTTGGAGGAGGAGCTGGGCGTCGAGATCGAGGCGGGGTCGGTTTCGATCTCGCGTTCGGGTGTGTTGATTCTGGATGAGGTGCGGATGCGAGCGCCGGGGGTTGCCGGGCCGGGAGGCGAGCTGCTCCGGGTTTTGCGGATCAGGGCCGATGTGGACTGGTCCAGCGCCATACGCGGAGCCTCGGCGGTGCGCTCGGTGACACTCATCTCGCCGAATGTCCGTGTCAGCCAGGATAAAGAAACGGGACGGCTGAACTTCGAGGCGTTTCAGTTTCCTGATTCCGGGGGGATGGATGGGTCGGTCTCGCTGCCCACGCTCAAGATCAAGGATGGCAGCATCGAGTTCTGCGAGCACAGCGCGACCAATCTGCACGTGCTCAAGCGGATCAATGTCGAGGGTTCGCTCCTGCCCGAGGGCGATGATTCGTACACGATCGACCTCGCTCAGCGAGGCAATGGGCCCGGAGGCACCGGCGGGATCGGGCTTTCCGGGAGAATCGACAAGCTCGGGGTGGAGTTTGAGCTGTCGGGCGTATCGCTGGACGAGTGGGGGCCGGACAGCGTGCCGGGACGGTTCAGGCAGTTTGTCGAACTGCTCGATGTGCAGGGCGAGATCAGCAACACGACGTTCAGTTGGAGCCCCGGTGGCGACATCTCGGCTGCGATCCATTTGAATGGCGTGGGGATCACGCTCCCGATCGCGATGAACGACCGGGCGGACGCGGCGCACATGAGGCTTTCGGATGTGTCCGGCGCGGTGTCACTCCGGGGCGAGGAGTTCATCGCGGAGATTTCGGGGCTGCTGGAGGATGTGCCGTACCGGGTGAGTCTGACCTATGGCGGGCTGACCGCCGATGCGCCGTTTCAGGCGACATTCAAGGTGAACTCGTACCACCTTGCGGAGAACCCGGACTTTGTGCCCTACCTGCCCGAGGAAGTGGGACATCGGCTCAGGCAGTTTGCCGGGGCGGCCCCGATCGGGGACGAATCTTTGGAAGATTCGATCAGCCCGACCGCGGTGATCGATGCGGATGTGAGATTGTGGCGAGCGCCGCCCGGAGCGGACGGGCCGGCGGATGTCAGGTTTCAGGGCGATCTCGAGTTCACCGACGGCTCGGCTGCCTACGCGATCTTTCCGTATCCATTCCACGACATGACCGGTTCGATCCAGTTCGACAACGACCGGATCAGGATCATCGAGATCAGCGGACAGTCCGTCACCGGGGCGACGATCAGCGTGACCGGGCTGATCGAGCCGATCGGTCCGACAGCCGGCGTCGAGCTGATGATCGACACGGTCAATGTGCCGATCGACGACACGCTCGAATCGGCGCTCGGATCCGCTCGAGGCGAAGTCGTGTCGAGGCTGTTCAGTGATGATCGCTATGCGCAGCTCACGGAGCGGGGGCTCGTGCTGACGGAATCGGAAGCGGAGGCGCTGGTTGTTCGGCGAGATGCATTGGTCGAGTCTTTGGCGAATGAGCACATTCCGGGTCGGGCGGGCGAACTTCGGGCGGAGCTGAATCGCGTGCTGGATCGGCTTCGCCGGCCGGTGTTTGCGTATCGGGGCGTGGCCGATCTCGGGATTCGTCTTCGGCGGGAGATCGGGGAGGTCTCGCACTGGACGCGCCGGATCGAGGTTCGGCTGCCTCAGGCCGGGATACTGCTGGAGGACTTTCCATACCCGATCGCCGCGAGCGATGTGGTGGTGGTGCTGAGCGAGCGGGAGGCGGAGCTTGTGCGTGGCACGTTCCGGCCGGTGGGCGGTGGATCGGCGCTGCTGACGGGTTCGGCGGCACTGCGTTCACCCGAGGGCGAACAGGCATTCCGACCGGCAATCCGCGTGCGTGCGGATGGATTGCCGATGGATGATCTGCTGCGGTTTGCGATTGCGCCGCCGGTGCTTGAGGGGAAGGACCCGGAGGTGGCGCAGGCAAGGCATGCTGCGGTCGAGGTGCTGGACCGGCTCGGGCTCGATGGCCGGTTCGCTGCCGACGGCATCGTGCTGACCAGGCCGGATGGTTCGGTGGGCTTTGACATCGCGCTGGACCCGGCCGGGATGCTGCTGGCGCCCGAGACCTACAGCGACCGCCCGCCGATGCTGCTCGGCGATCTCGACGGCGAAATCCGACTGACGGAGCACGGTCTGAGCATCAACGCGCAGGGACTGGCGATGGGTGTCGATGACGAGCAGACCCTCGATGACCCGGTCGAGGTGCGCATCGGCGCCGATCTGGATTGGTCAGAACAGGGCATGCCATTGAAATATTCAGCGCATGTTGAAGCGGATGGCGTGCCGGTGACGTTGCCGGTCGAGCAGGTGATCGCGTCGCTCTCAGAGCCCGGCGGCAAGTCGGTCGTGTGGCTTCGTGATACGTTCCACCCCGAGGGTGTGGCGGATGTCGTCGCGGATGTGGCTTCGGATGGCGTCTTGCCGACAGCGAGCATCACCGCGATGAACCTGCGCCATGTTGTGGGTGATTACCTCGGCGGTCGGCTCGGGCTTGCCGATGCCCGGGGCAGCGTCACCGTCACGATCGATCAGAACCGAACCCTTCACGCATCGGACATCACCGGGCAGGCCTATTTCGATGGCGATCCGGTCGGGCAGGTGACGATCTCGGGCGATCTCGGGCTGGACACGACCGGGGGTGATCCGAATCGGCAGATGGACATTCGGCTGGCTGGCGGGCGGTTCGATTCAAAGCTCGCTGAGCGGATCATGGTCGAGCTGGCGCCGGCTGCGGTGACGAAGGAATACCTCGAACACGGCGCCCGCGGCGAATTCGATGCACACATCGCGATGAAGCCACCGAGGCCCGGCGCCGGAGACTTCGCCGAGGCCGGGTTGGCGGCGATCTCGTTTGTCGAGACGGCGGTGATGCCGAAATGGGCCGCGATGACCCGGCTCGGGACGGAGGTCAGGTTTGACGGGATGTCGGGGCGGCTCGTGGTGAGCCGGGCGGGTGCTCGAATCGAGAAGCTCCGCGGCGAGTCCGAGGTGTTGACGTTGGCGCTAGATGGCGCAACGACACCGGATGGCCTCGGCGGTGCGGCATCGAGGTATTCGGTTGATCTCGATTCGGCCGGGCTGAACCCGCAGCTCCGCGCCGTGCTCCCGGTGCCTTTGCTTGAAGTGATCGACCGGGCGGAGGGCGTCGTGAATGGGTCGATTCACATTGATGGGGCCGAGCTCCGGGCGCAGACGGTTTCGGGCGTCGAGGGTGCGCGGGTCGGGTTTGATGGGCTGGTTCAATTCGAGGATGCTTCCCTGGTGGCGGGGGTGCAGGTAGAGGAAGCCTCGGGTGATGTGCGGGTGCGGTTCGAGAAGTTGCCCGATGGTTTGCCGGACTATGCGCTCACGGTGTATGCGGATCAGGCGAACGTCTCGGGGCTTCCGGTGCGTCGGGCGCAGGTGGTGATGGAGTCGTCGGGATTGCCCCGGGGCGTCGTGGTTCCGATGATCTCCGCTCAGTGCTGCGATGGTGTGATCGCCGGCCATGCGGTCATCACGCCCGCCGACGCATGGGCGGGCCCGGGCGAGCGCAGCTATGCCAACACGATCACGTTCTCCGGGATGAAGCTCTCCAAACTGCTGGACAGCTTCGCATCCCGCCATGGGTCATCCGCGGCCAAGCCGAGGATTGATACCGGGGCGAGGGTCGAGGGTGAGATCTCGCTGGCCGGGCTGGTGGGTCGCGACGAGACGCGTCGGGGTCGGCTGAACATCCAGATCGCGGGCGGAACGGTGCTGGACATCCCCGGTGCGATGGTGCTGGTGGAGCTGGGCAACTTCCAGCCTCCGGTTTCAGAGCGGATCGATTACGCCAATGTCCAGGGCGTGTTCGACGGCGGCCGGATCTCGATCGAGGGGATCTCGCTCATCAGCAAGTCCGTCGAATTGCTGGGCTATGGCACGGTTTCCTGGCCTGAACTCGGGCTCGATCTGCGATTTCGTTCCAAGGCGACTCGGCGGATCCCCGTGCTGAGCCAGTTGCTCGAGACGATCCGGGACGAGTTTGTGTCGATTCGTGTGACGGGATCGGCCTCAAAGCCCCAAGTCCGCGTAGAGTCTCTGCCGGAGACACGCCGGGTGCTCGGGCATGCCTTCGGGACCGAGGAGTCGGCGAGGGATCGGCGGATGAACGATCTGGCCGAGCGTGCCCGTCGGAAGTTGCACATCCGCCGGGGGAGTCCGTGGGGGACTTCACCAACGCACCGGCCCGGGGTCAAGCGGACGGGACCGCTTCTGTTTAGAACGAAACCAACGACAGCAGAGAAGGAAAGCGAATGACGGCCGACAAACATCTCCGACAGGAACTCGACCCAGCCGATGCGATCGAACAGGACGAGAGCGCCGTTCCGCCGGAACAGACCACGCACAAAAAAGCGCAGGACCCGGTCGTTCAGGCCAAGCTCAGCGCCCTGATCAGTGAGGTTTCGGGGGTTGATGATGAGCAGTACGAGCACCGGCTCGTGCGTGACCTGATCACCGCTGCCCTGAAGCTGCTGCCCGATGGGCGTGACACGGGCGAGTTGAAACTCATCTCGGCCGCGGTGAAAGAACTCCGATACGCGTATCGCGTGTTCGGCCAGTACCCCGATACACGCAAGGTCACGATCTTCGGTTCGGCGCGCACGCCCGAGGATCATCCGGACTACGCCGCGGCCGTGGTCTTCAGCCGGATGATGGCGCAGCAGGGGTGGATGTCGATCACCGGCGCGGGTGATGGGATCATGAAGGCCGGCCACGAGGGGCCCGGTCGCGAATCAAGCTTCGGCGTGGCGATCCGGCTTCCCTTCGAGACGACCGCCAACACCGTCATCGCCGGCGATGAGAAACTCATCAACTTCCGCTACTTCTTTACGCGCAAATTGATGTTCCTGAGCCAGTGCGACGCGGTGGCTGTCTATCCCGGCGGCTTCGGAACGATGGATGAGGTCTTCGAGGTGCTGACGCTCGTGCAGACGGGCAAGAGCTCGATGATCCCGATCGTGCTGCTCGAGGGCGAAGGGGTCAACTACTGGGACGAATGGCACGAATTCGTCACGGAGAAGCTGCTCGGGCACAAGATGATCAATGATGAGGACCGCGGGCTGTACAACGTGTGCGCCACGCCCGAGGAGGGCGTGCAGATCATCCAGCGGTTCTACCGGAACTACCACAGCTCGCGCTATGTGCGCGATGACCTGATCATTCGGATGAACTACGCCATTTCAGACGAGGATGTGGCGCAGATCAACGAGGAGTTTGCGCCGCTGGTCAAGTCGGGCAGCATCGTCCAGTGCGGCGCGTATCCGGAGGAGGATGACCACCTGCACCTGCCGAGGCTGGCATTCACGCACACCCGCCACCGCTTTGCGCTGATCCGCCGATTGATCGACCGGATCAACGAGTGCGATCCGAGGCCCGAGGCGTGAGACTCCTCTCGGCGTTGCTGGCTCTGCTCGTGACGAGCGCCGGGTGCGCTGTGAACGATGGAGTCGTGCATGAGATGGGTTCTTCACTTCCGAAGCCGGACCTGCACAGGCCCGCTGTGGCCGGCGCGCAGGAGGGGCTGGAGCTTCGGATCTGGGCGATCGAGGATCAGGACCGCTTGATCGCAGAACTCTTGTCGGCATACGAAGATCGGCCGACGCCGATGCTTGATTCCGAGCGGTCGGCATGGCGAGCGAGCGGGATCAGACCGATTTCGGTGCCGATCGACGAACTGAATCTGGCACGGGGTCGGATGAGGCTGATCGCGCCCGAGGAGCGACAGTGGTTCGGACAGATGCCCGGTTGGACCGAGACGGTGCCGGGTCGTCGGGTGGCTTCGGGTGATTCGCTTCGTCTCGCCGACGGGGTCCTTCGCGTGCCGGCAGGTCGGCTCCGGATGTTGACGCGGTGTTGGACCATTCCCGAGACCGAGGGGCCGGTGCTGCAAATCGAACTGGCGGTGGAACTTGAACCGTTCGGCCGACCCGAAACGATCGTGGAGCGGGCGATGGGTTCGGATCGGGCTTCGGGAACGGGTGGCGTGCTGTTTCCGGAGTTGTCGGCGCGATTCACGATGGACCCCGGCGAGGCGCTGGTGCTCGTTCCGGTCGGCCCCGGATTTGATGCCGAGGCGGTCCTCGAAGAAGACGATCCCGGCCGCGATGAAATGGAGGTCGGTCCGCCGATACCGGCGACCCCGACCGTGGGCGAGGCGATGCTCACCTCGGTCGAGCTTGGCGGCGTGATGCCGGTTCGTCGGCGCGCCCTCGTGGTTTTGCTGCCGAGACTTCCGAGTGAATTCAGATTGCTTTCATTGAACAAGCATCGGTCAGGAGCTGCTGGGAACGGGGTGCACTGATGGCGCTGCTGCCCCTGTTGACACTCTTTGTCGGACTGATCACGCTGATCTTCGGATCGGAGCTGCTCGTTCGCAGCGCTTCGAGGCTTGCCCGGGCAGCGGGGGTCAGTTCGTTTGTCGTCGGGCTCACGGTCGTTGCGTTCGGGACCAGTGCGCCGGAGCTCGGCGGGTCGATCCGGGCGGCTCTTGAAGGCAACGGCGGGCTGGCGATCGGAAACATCATCGGCTCCAACATCACGAATATCTGCCTGATTCTCGGGTTTACCGCGATCGTGTGTCCGATCCCGGTCCGGTTGCGTGTCGTGCGGGCCGAGGTCTTGCAGATGGTCGCTGCGACGGTGTGCGTGATGCTGGCGATGATCGGCCCCGTCGTGCCGAGGCCGGTCGGGGCAGCCTTTGTTCTGGCGCTTCTGGTCTTTCTTGTCCGGGCGTATGTGAAGGGCAAGCGGGTTGACGAGCAGGCGGCCGAACGCCGGCGCGTCGCTGAGGAACTGGCTGAGGAAGTGACGGCCGGGGTCAGGCCTCCACTCGTTCTCAACGTGCTGCTGATTGTGGTCGGGATCGGACTGCTGGTCTATGGGTCGAGCATGCTTGTGTCCGGCGCGACATCTCTTGCCCAGCAGCTCGGCGTGTCGGATACGGTGATCGGGCTGACACTGGTGGCGTTTGGGACGAGCGTGCCGGAGCTGGCTCTGTCGGTCGTGGCCGCACTCCGGAGAGAGCCGGACATCGCCATCGGGAACATCCTCGGATCCAATGTATTCAATATTTTGTGTGTATTTGGGTTTACCGCCATGGTCTCGCCCGATCCACTGGTCGTGCCCGAAGGAATGTGGACGCGGGATCTTTGGGTGCTGCTCGGTGTGAGTCTGGCGTGTCTGCCGATCATGTTCACCGGCGGCCGGATCTCGCGGATCGAGGGCATGCTGCTTCTCGGACTGTATATTGGCTATGTGGGTGCGTTGTATGCCCTGCGCGGGGGGGTGTGAGGGGGCATGCCGTTCGCGATGTGGGCAAGGCGGAGTTGAAGGGTCTTTCGTCCGATGGTCTCGGCGAGGGAGTCTGAAGATGCTGCGCGTAATGATCTCGTCGGCCGAAGCCGGCATGAAACTGGCGATGCCCGTGTTTCACCCGTCCTCACCGGGTCGGGTGCTGCTGCACGCCGGTTTCGAGCTCGATGCGCGCACGATCTCCCGTTTGAACGAGTTGTCGGTGCGTTCGGTCTGGGTTGCCTATCCGAAGCTGAGCTTTCTGCTGAAGTATGCCTCGCCCGAGGTGATTCGCCACCGGGCCGCCATCGCGGGTCAGGTGCAGGAGTTGTTCGATGCGTTGGGTCGGGATGCGGATGCCGAGCTGGAATATTCCAGGTACGCCGCGGCCGTGTCTTCTCTGATCGAATCGCTGATCAACAATCCGGAATCTACGATCCTGATCGATGAGATCGGTTGCGATCAATCAGCGCTGCACCACGCCTGCTCGGTCTGCTTTTTGACGACACTGATGGGTTTGAAGCTGGCTTCGTATCTGGAGCACCAGCGTTCGCGCGTGTCGGCGGCCTCGGCGCGCGATGTGACGCCCCTGGGCGTTGCCGCGATGCTGCACGATATCGGGATGGTCCGCCTGCCCGAGGAGGTCCGCGAGCGGTTCGCCGAGACGAACGATGAGTCGGACCCGGCCTGGCGTGAGCACGTCAAGATCGGGTTCTCGATGGTGCACGGCAAGGTTCCGCCCGCGGCCTCGGCCGCGGTGCTGCACCACCACCAACGGTACGACGGGTCCGGCTTTCCGCTGCGCCGACGCGCCGACGGCGGGACCGATCGTTTCGCGGGCGATCAGATTCATATCTATGCCAGGATCATTGCGGCTGCGGATCTGTTCGATCGCCTGTCGAGGCGGGTCGATGCCAAGGGAAACCCCGTGCCGAGGGTGCGCGTGCTGAGCGCGATGCGGCGAGATCCGATTGTGCGCTGGATCGATCCGATGGTGTTCAAGTCGCTGCTGGCGGTCTGCCCGCCGTACGCGCCGGGGACCCAGGTGACACTGAGCGATGGCCGCGAGTGTGTGGTCGTGGGGTGGGAGCCGCTGGACCCGTGTCGGCCGCGCGTGATCGAGTTCGATCCGCAGGCCTCCGATGATGAGCCAACCGGCGAGGTGATCGACCTGACGTGCACGGCCGGTCTGTGCGTGGCGCGCGCTGAGGGTGTCGATGTCGGTCGGGATAATTTCTATCCCATCCAGCCGGCGGATTTTTGTCTGGACACAGCCTCGCGCATGCTGCACAACGCCGCGGAGAACCACAGGCTGATGGCGGGCGCGGTGTCTCCGCCGGGCGCGAGGCGCTCGGCATAGACGATTCAACCGCCGGGTGAGAACGAAGTTCGGGTTGCGGCACCGGTCCCGTTTGGGGCGGCTCGCACGGGGTTGCCATCTTCATCGAGCGTCAGACCGACGAGTTCGAGCTGGCCCTTGTCCCACGGCGTGTCGAGGACTTCACCGGCTTCGGGTTCGCGGAGCAAAACCTGTTCGCCGACGTCGATACCAGCAAGGATCTCGGCCATGGTTTCGCTGAATCGGCCCGTGCGCACAGGCACCTTCTTGTACCGATTGCCCTGTGGCACATACACAAACCGCACCGGACCCTCGCTGAACAGGGCCGTCACCGGAACGGCGATGGCATCGTTGACCTGATCGAGCAGAAGATCGGCTTCACAACGCATCGAGGGCTTGAGCTTGGTGCCCTGGTCGTTCGGTTCGACCGCGATCTTGACCGTGTATTCGCGGAGATTCGGATCGCGCCATCCACCATTCTCGGCCAGGACTCCGATCTCCGTGACGGTGCCGCCGAAGATGACATCGGGAACCGCATCAACACGGATTCTGGCCTTGACCCCGGGATGGATTTTGCCGGCGAGGCTTTCGTGCACGCGGACCTCGGCGACAAGCCGAGACGTGTCGGGCAGGCCAAAGAGCATCTGGTTGGCATAGACCTGCTGGCCGATCTGGAGCGGGCCCTCGCTGCTCCACATCCTGCGGGAAGATTCGATCGTCGTGCCATAGACCACCATCCCGCCGGAGGGTGCCCGGATGGTGGCCGATTCGATCTGAGATTTCAGCTTGTCCACCCGGGCCTGCGTGCGGTTGACCTGACGCTCGGCAGCAGCCCGGCTTGCCTCTTTGTCGGCCAGCTTGATCGAGTTCTGTGCCTTGACGCTCTCGAGCTGGGCCTCGGCCTGCTTGACGTCGCTCTCTTTCTGTTCGCGCTCGCGTTTCTGTTCATAGTTGATATATGACTGCTTCTGGAGCTGGACCGTTTCGACGCGGGCCCGGGCCTTGACCAGCGCCAGCTCGTCCTGATCATACTGGTCCTTGCTGATGAAGCCCTCTTTGAGCAGGTCAACATTTTTCTCTGCCTTGGCTTCGAGCCTGGCCAGCTCGCGATTGGCCTCGTCGATGTTCAGGTCGAGCCCCTGCAGACGCATCACACGGTCCCCGGACTCCCACTGGTCCAGCGCGAGCTTTGCGAGTCTGAGCTTGAGCTCCGCATCGCGCAGCGCCGACTTGTTGTCCGAGAGCTGGATCTCGTAGGCATTCTGGGCCGCGAAGAGTTGGGCCTTGGCCGATTCAAGGTTGCCCTCTTCCGAATCGAGCATCTGTTCGAGGTCATCGGTGTTGAGCACGCAGAGCGTGTCGCCCTCCTTGACGATCGTGCCTTCGTCGATGATCTCGACGATCGTGGCTTGATTCTCCAGCGGCGAACGGATCTCCACCTGGTCCATCGCCTGGAGTTCACCCGAGGCGGTCGTGATGACCTCGAAACTCGTCCGGGTCGCCTCGGCGATCTCGGTCGTTCGGCTGGCGCTGCCTGACGAATCATGCTCACGCTGCTGGTACAGCCACCATCCGCCCCCGGCTACTCCGGCCAGAACGATCAGGGCAACAACTGCCGGCAGGGCGCCGCCTCGCGAGGATCGGTGCTTTCGGTGGCTGGTCATGGTTCGATTCCCTTCTCAGGCTGGGTTCCATTGTGTGTACCGGGTCATGCCGGCGAGGATCCATTCGGATGAACCTAGGCTCCCATGCCATGCAAACCACGATTCAAACGCTGTTGGTGCTCGCCTCGGAGCGTGAAACGCAGGCCGTCGGCGAGGCTTGCCGGTGCGAGCCACCGGAATCGCCCTGGAATGCCCGCCCGATTGGCGGTGGAGGCTGGATCATCCAGACCGGGGTCGGCAAGGCGAATGCGGCAGCCGGTGTGGCCTCATGTCTAAGCACCCGGCGGGTGGGGCGGATCATCAATCTCGGCCTGGCCGGGGCGCTTCCCGGGGGCGGGCTGGAGCTGGGTCAGGCGGTGCTGGCGTCCCGTTCTGTTTTTGCGGATGAGGGGATCGATACGCCCGAGGGCTTCCTGTCGCTCGACTCGATGGGCTTTCCCATGTATGAGGGTGATGATGGCCGAGGGATCGAGCCGGATGGCCGCTTGGCACAGGCGTTGAGGCCACTCGTCGATGCCGAGCGGGGGGTGGCCACGGTTTCGACCTGTTCGGGAACGGACAGCCTGGCGATGCGTATCCGTCGCCGGACGGGGTCGGCCGCGGAGGCGATGGAAGGTGCCGCGGTGCTGCTCGTGGCTCGGAGCTTTGGGGTGCCCGCCGCCGAGGTCCGGGTGGTGAGCAACACGACCGGCGACCGGGCGGACCAGCAGTGGGCTATCGGACCGGCGCTGGATCGGCTGGGCGAGGTGGCCCGGTCGATTGTGGAGATCGCCGGGGTGTGATCGGACGTGATCTTGGGCCGGGGTGGGTCTGGCGCGGCAGGGAGGAATGCCGAACCCCCGATACCGGTCTCGGGTCTCAACAGGCGCACAGCGGGCGCCGATAAACCCGACGAGAAACGGGACTGCACGGATCGTGGCTGCGTGTGCCTCGATCCGTCGGGCCGGGAATCCGTCCGGGGGCGTCGATGCCGCGAGCGTCGTTTTCAGCGAACAAGAGCAAGCGTCGCCGAGGCTCCGGGCCGGCGCTGTCGCGTCAGCCAAGGCCCATCGCGGTGGACTTTGGAACCAGCGCGCTCAAAGTCGTGCAGGTGACGGGTGCGGACAGCCCGACGCTCGTGGCTGCAGCGTGTCTCGACACGCCACCCGAACTTTTCGACGATCCAGCGGCCAGGATCGCGTTCCAGACGCAGCAACTCCCCTCACTTGTGCGCAGCGCCGGGTTCAAAGGCAAGCGGGCCGCGTGCCTGCTTCCCTCGTCGATGACATTCTGCAAGCATCTCCAGGTCGCCAAGGGTGATCCGACCACGGTTGAAGCAGCGACGAAAATCGCGATGGCAACGCAGCTCAGCTGTGATCCGAATGCGCTCGTGCTTCGGCACACGGTGGTCGGTCCGGTCGGGCAGGATCAGCACAAGCTCGAAGTCATCGGGCTGGCCGCGGCAAGGTCAACCGTCGAATGCCTGATGCGAGCCCTGCACACTGCCAAGCTCGAACCCGTCGGAATGCATCCGGAGTCGGTGGCCCTGCTGGCGGCATTCAACGCTGTCGGGGCCGCGGAGAACGACACGACCACGCTCTATCTGGATCTCGGTTTTGGAACGACCAAGGCGTTTATCGCTCGGGGTCCGAAACTGTTGTTTGCGCGCACGTTCGAGTTCGGCGGACGGGCGCTGGACCAGTCCCTTGCCTCTCGTTGGAAGGTGAGCATCAGCCGAGCGCACGAAGCAAGGCGGACGTGCTCAGATTTCACAGGCGTCGAGCGGGCACCGGTGGCCTCGCTCGGGACGCTCAATGGTTCTTCGGGCAGCCTGCTCAACGAGACGCGCAAGATGCCCAACGTCATGCCGGACCTTGATGAGGCATTCGAGATTCTTGGGGATGAGGTGGCGATGTGCATCCGGTACCACCGGAGCATGTTCCCTTCGCACCCGGTCGAACGTGCGGTGTTCACGGGTGGGGAGTCGGTGAATCTCGGGCTGTGCCGGAAGCTGGCCGGGACGGTGCGGGTGGCGGTGCAGACAGGTGATCCGATGGGCACGATCCATCGCACAGGAAAAGAGCCGGCGCGAGGCGTCGATACACAGGGTCCCATGCCCGGGTGGGCAGCGGCCTTCGGAGTGGCAATGAGCCCGACGGATTTGTAGACAGCGTACGAACGGGCCCGAGCCCGGGGGGAAGCTCATGAGCGAGCGTGAAATCACAAGGCCTCTGGATACCTGGAGCCAGGAAAGTTTCTTGCCGGAGGACTACGTCAAGTCCAAGGGAGAACGGCGAGCCAATCTTCTCAGCCTGACACTTTTCGGGGTGATGATGCTGGCCGTGGTGGCCGCGTTCTTTGCCACCAACCGGCGTTGGATGAGTGTGCGGAGCGAACAGCGGTCGATCAATGCGATGTATGTCCGCGAGGCCGAGAAGATCGAAGAACTCAAAGCTCTTGAGAGCCAGCGAGCCGAGATGATCTCCAAGGCGGAGGTGACGGCCGCACTGGTCGAGCGGGTGCCCCGTTCGGTGCTCTTTGCCCAGATCGTCCAGCGCATGCCGCGCAATGTGACGCTGCTGGATCTCGAACTCAAGAGTGAAGAGATCAAGACCGGTTCCAACAAGGGACACCGTTCCAGCCGATCCGGTGGTGTCCGGACGCTCACCGGCGTCGGGTCGTCGACCGGCTCCAAGGCCGAAGAAAAAAAGGATGAGAACAAGATTCAGGTGCCACAATATAACCAGAGCCTGACGCTGGCCGGCGTGGCGCTGACCAATGGCGATATCGCGGACTACATCGAGAATCTCAAGGCATGCAGCCTGCTGGATCGGGTCGAGCTCCAGTACATCAAAGAAGTGACCATGGACAACGAGGTGCTCCGCAAGTTCGAGCTTTCGTGCATGATCCGCAAGGGTGCCGACGCCCGGAGTCTGGTCGAGCCCGTTGTTCCGCTTGAGATGCCGGATGTGCCGAGCCCGAACGAGTTGACGCCGCCGAAGCCGCTGGTCTTGCCCCCGAGTGTTCCGGTTGATGATGTCGAGGCAGCGACTCCGGGAGCTGAGACAAGCCCGGCAGCGGGGGCGGGCGAGATCACGCTCAATGTTCCCACCATGCCGAGCCTGCCCGGCGCGAGGTTCTCGAACTCGGCCTTTGGATCGCCGAAGGGGATCTTCGGACTGATGGCCTCGGCATCACGGACGGGCGAGCGCGTTCGTTCGGAAAAGGCAGCCAAAGCCATGGTCGCCGAGCCCGAGGCGGAATCCCTCGATGAGGATCTCCCGCCGGCGCCAACCCTCGATCCGGAAGAGCCCGAGATACCCGCATCGCTTGCGGTTCCGACCGAGGACGAAGCCGACGGAACCGAACCAAAGGCCGATGCCGAGGAGCCGATCAGGATGTGGTTCGATGTGCCTGTCAAAGAGGAAGCCTCCGAGGATGACCCCTCAGAGAGTGAAGAGAAATCTGGTGATTCAGATGAAGGTTCATCCTCCGACGAGGATGCCAGCGGGGGGGATTCGTAATGCGATTCGGACTGCGAGAACTGGTCTTGCTTGTGATTCTGTTGGCGATGCCGCTCTCGAGCTACTGGCTCGTGTTCCGGCCTCAGAACGACGAGATCGAACAGGCCCAGCGTGAGATCGAGCACAAGCGTTCAATGCTTGACAAGCTCCGACAGGCGACGAGCCAGAGTGAGACGATCGAGGCGGCCAATGCCGAGATCCGCGCCAGCATCAAGGCGATCGAAGAACGGCTCCCGACCGGCAAAGAGATCGACAATATTGTGCGCGAAGTTTCGAAGCTGGCGATCGAGTCCGGCCTCGAACAGCCGGGGATGGCCTCGGGCACACCGATCCAGGGCACCCTCTATTGGGAACAGCCCATCAAGATGACGGTGCGCGGAGATTTCAGCGGGTTCTATGACTTCCTGCTCGCGATCGAGAAAATGCCCAGGATCACGCGCATCCCGGATATGAAAGTCAACCGCTCCAAGGACCGGGACGGGTACCTCGAGGCCGAGTTTACCCTGAGCATCTACTTCGAAGGGGAGGAGTCGTCATCATGATCCCAACAGATCTTGAACACAACGGTCTGGAGAATCAGCCGGGGGAGAGCGATTCCGGCGTGTTTACGCCATCGCTGGCGCAGCTCGAGATCAGCAAGACCGAGTCCCTGGGTACGGAATCCTCTTTCGGGTCCTCTCGGTCTGTCTCCAAGCAGTACATGGTCGTCGGGTTGGTGCTGCTGATCAGCGGCGGCCTGCTCTGGTTCATGCGCAAAGAGGGGCTCGGCGCGGGCATTGCCTCGGGCGGCGAGGTCGCCATCGAATACCCGATCGACAATGCCAAGCCGGTTGCCGATCCGGAACGCCAGCGTCAGTTGCTGTTCGATCTCGAACTCTCCGAGAACCCGGCCCAGATTCCGGCATCGGAGCTGCAGAAGAATCCGTTTTCCATGGCAGAGCTCAAGCCAAGCCTTCCGGATGATCAGGTCGAGGCGGTTGTCGAACCGACTGGTCCGACGCCGGAGGAGCTCAGGCTTCAGGAACTGGATAGCAAGGCAGAGCAACTCGTGCTTAATACGGTCCTCCGCGGGCGCGTCTCGCTGGCACGGATCAACAGCAAGACATACAGAATCGGTGATACTGTCGAGTCAGACTTCATTCTGTTGTCGATCTCGGAGCGTTCAGTGACGCTCGGTGCCGATGGCAACACCTATGAACTGACCATCGACAAGAAGAACTGATTGGTACGGACTGGAAATTGAACCTTATGGGCGGGCCAGAGGAGTGTGCGCGTGTCTCACGGAAACATCGATGATATCCTTGCCCGTATCAGCCGACTCGAGAAGAAGGCGAGCACCGGACGGATTGTCCAAAGCGA
>DRKT01000140.1 GCA_011053195.1 Phycisphaerales bacterium
CTCGTCGAGTGGATACGCATCGCCGCCGCCATGCTCACGGATGAAGTTGTATTGCTTGCGGGTGTAGCGCTCCTTGCTCGTCGCGTTTGGGGCAAGGTCCGGTCGCTCGCGGCGGACCCACTCGAGCGATGCGCCCGCCCGGCGGACGGCGTCGTTCATCTTCGGTAATGGTGGATCTGCATCGTTGTGCGTCTCTTCCCCGGATTGAGCTTGTCCTTGGGGCTCGTTCGAGGCCGTGCCCTGCCGTTTATCCAACTCGGCCAGGATCTGCTCTGCTATCGCACCGTGGTCGATCTGGATGTTGTTGTGGATCGTGATGTCGCCGACCGTGGCTTTCGCCGCGGCTGCGTTCATCGTTGGGGCGGCTGCTCGACCTGATCGCGAGTTCGTGCTGCACGATTCGACCCGGATCCGAGCCGGAACGGGGTGGCGATGGGCGAAGAATCCGAGTTTGCGGACGAACGCGCACACGGCTGATGGATTGTCGGATGTCTGGTTCTCGTAATCGTGTCGTGCGAGTTCGCCCTGATCGGTGAGCCGAACCTGTTGGGGATCCGACCACATCCGGCAGCGTCCCCGGGTCCGGCCCTCTGCGTCGAGCCATTCGGGCACCTGATCGAGGACGACTCGCCAGATGCCCGCTGCGTCGTACTCGCCCGTCACGGTCAGCACCAGCTCGACGAGTTCGTCCCGACCGCCCATCGTGGCCCGCACACGCAGCCGCATCTCGACGAGGCCCGCCCGGACCATGAGCCGAATGGCCCGCTGCTCCGAACCGGTCAGAGCCTCTGCTTCGTAGTCACCCCATACAGGCGGCAGCGAACACAACAGATCGAGGATCGCACGATCGAGCGGTTCAACATGGACGGGCCATTGGCTCATGCCGTGCGATCTCCATCGGCATGAGGGTGCGTGTGGATCATGACCGGATCGGAGGCGGCACCCGTTCTCGGTCATTTGCTGAAACATTCAGCACAAACTGATAGTAACGGGTACAATCTGTGCCGTCCGCCCTGTCCTACCACAATGTGGAGCCTGTCATGCCACCCTCGGATGTGATGACGATCGATCAGCTTTCTGAGTACCTCCAGATTGCCAAATCGACGCTCTACAAGCTGGCGCAGGAGGGCAAGGTGCCCGGCCAGAAGGTCGGGAAGCACTGGCGGTTCCACAAGGATGCCATCGACACCTGGATCAAGAACACAGACCCGGACAGTGAAGGCATGCCGCCTCAGAGGCCCACTCCATGAGCACACATTCCGAACTTGCCAACATGATCTGGCAGATTGCCGACCTCCTCCGAGGCCCGTACAGACCGCCGCAGTATGAGCGAGTCATGCTTCCCATGACGATCCTTCGCCGGTTCGATTGTGTACTTGCCCCAACGAAGGACAAGGTCATCGCGGCATACGAGCGCCGGAAGTCCAAGCATTCGGGCGATGCCCTTGACACGATCCTCAACAAAACCGCCGGGCAGAAGTTCCACAACCATTCACCGCTCGACTTCGCAAAGCTCAAGGGCGACCCCGACCACATCGACAAGCACCTTGTCAGCTACATTAACGGCTTCTCATCGAATATCCGCCGCATCTTTGAGTACTTCGAGTTCGAAGGCGAGATCGAGAAGATGCGCGACTCGAACATCCTCTATCTCGTCGTCTCTCGGTTTGCGGATGTCGATCTTCACCCCGACCGGGTCCGCAACGACCAGATGGGAATGGTCTTCGAGAACCTGATCCGCCGCTTCAACGAACTGGCCAATGAGACCGCCGGCGATCACTTCACGCCGCGCGAGGTCATCCGGCTGATGATCAATCTTCTGTTCATCCAGGACGATGAACTTCTCACCGGAGATGCCGTCCGCACCATGCTCGACCCCGCCTGCGGCACCGGCGGCATGCTCGCCGAGGCCCAACGCTATCTCAAAGAGCACAATCTCGATGCCAAACTCTTCACCTACGGCCAGGACTACAACAAGCGGGCGTTCGCCACCGCGGCATCCGACATGCTTATCAAGGAGGTCGCCCACAACGGCGCGGGTGAAAACATCAAGTTCGGCGATACATTCCTCGATGACCAGTTCGAGGGAAAGAAGTTCGACTACCTGATCGCCAACCCACCATTCGGCGTGGACTGGAAGAAGCAACAGAAGGACATCAAACGCGAGCACGAAAAGCTCGGCTTCGCAGGACGCTTCGGACCCGGGCTGCCCCGCGTCAATGATGGCGCACTCCTGTTCCTCCTGCACATGATCCACAAGTTCGAGCCCTACCAGCCCGACAAACACAAACACGGCTCGCGGCTGGCGATCGTCTTCAGTGGCTCGCCGCTCTTTACAGGCGGAGCCGGCTCGGGCGAGAGCAACATCCGCAAGTGGATCATCGAGAACGACTGGCTCGAAGCCATCGTCGCCCTGCCCGAGCAGATGTTCTACAACACCGGCATCGGCACCTACATCTGGATCGTCACCAACCGCAAGGACAAACAACGCAAGGGCAAGATCCAGCTCTTCGATGCCCGTGATATCTACATCCCCATGCGCCGCAGTCTCGGCGACAAACGCCGCAAGATCGGCGAAGGCCACGACGCCCCGGACGGGCCGGAGCCCGACCAGATCGCCGAGATCGTCAAGGGCTACGGCAAGTTCACCCGAAAATCCAAACGCTCCAAGGTCTTCCCCAACGAGTCGTTCGGCTACACCCGCGTCACCGTCGAACGCCCGCTCCGCCTGCGCTACGGGATGACCACCGAGGACAAATCACGTTTCCTCGATGCCCTGCCCCACCTGCTCGATGATGTCCAGGCGATCGACAAGAAAATCGGGCGCAAGCCGATGGATGACTGGAACACAGTGCTCAAGAGGATCACCCGCATCCTCAAGGATCGCGACTCCCGATGGAAGGCCAAGGAGCACAAACTCTTCCGCGATGTGTTTACAGCCAGGAACCCGGACGCCAAGCCCGTCAAGGCTGCGAAGAAGTCGGCGTACTCAGACTTCGAGCCGGATTCGCAGCTGCGGGACTTCGAGAACATCCCGCTGACCGAGGACATCGAGGCGTATTTCGAGCGGGAAGTGAAGCCGTATGTACCCGATGCGTGGATGGACCGCGACAAGGACAAAGTGGGCTACGAGATCAACTTCAACCGTCATTTCTATACCTACACGCCGCCGCGCCCGCTCGAAGAGATCGATGCCGATCTCAAGAAGGCCGAGGAGGTGATTCTTCGGCTGCTGAGGGAGGTGACGGAATGAGCACTGGGGCGTATTCCTTTTCAGAGCACGAAGCATCCTGGCTGACCCAAAGCCCGCCCGAGTGGCCAGTATCGCGGTGTAAATGGGCCCTTGAATCTATCTCCGCAGGAATCTGGGGTTCCGATCCTGAATCCGATGACGAAGGAATTACATGTGTTCGAGTCGCTGATTTCGACCGAACGCATCACCGTGTCGTACCTGAGCCACCAACGCGAAGGCTTGTGACAGCTACTGAGCTTGAGTCTCGACGGCTGGAGTATGGCAATCTTCTCATCGAGAAATCCGGCGGAGGCGCTCAGCAACCGGTCGGGTGTGTTGTCCGTTTCACCGGTGATTATGAGGCAGTATGCTCGAATTTCATCGCTCGGCTTGTTCTCCAAGATGTGCAGGATTCCGCCTTCTGGACCTACATGCACGCGGCCTTATATGCATCGCAGATGAACATCCCGTCGATTAAGCAGACCACCGGTATTCAGAATCTCGACCTCGATGCTTTTCTGTCGCTGCATGTAGCGGTCCCCCCTCTTCCCGTTCAGCGGACCATCGCGTCTTATCTTGACCGTGAGACCGCGAAGCTCGACGCGATGATCGAGGCCAAGGAGCGTGTGTTGGCGTTGCTGGCCGAGAAACGCCGTGCCCTGATCACCCACGCTGTCACCCGCGGGCTCAACCCCGATGTGCCCATGAAGGATTCGGGCGTCGAATGGCTGGGGGAGATTCCGGAGCATTGGGATGTGGTGCCGCTCAAGTATGGTTTCCGGAGTATTAGCAGCGGGACAACACCGGCTACATCAAAGCAGGAGTATTACAACGGCACGATCCCTTGGGTAACGACATCAGAACTTCGAGAGAACATCATCACCGATACGAAAACGAAGCTTACCGAGGAAGCCATCCGCGATTATTCTTCATTGAGAACTTATCCGGTCGGTTCTGTGTTATTTGCCATGTATGGGGCGACGATTGGTCGAGTTGCACAGTTGGGGATTCCGGCAACTGTGAACCAGGCCGTGTGCGTATTTTCCCATCCGACACGGTTTGATCCTGAATTTGCCATTCTGGCCCTTCGGGCTTCTCGCGATTATCTCGTTGAGCTCGCCACAGGAGGAGGGCAACCAAATTTGAATGGCGAGAACATTGCGAATCACCCAATCGCTTGCCCGAGCATTGACGAGCAACGAGCAGTTGTAGCGCTGGTGAAGCACCAAACCAGTAGTATCAACCAACTGGCTAATCAACTCGATGCCTCTATTTCCCTTCTCCGCGAGCGTCGATCCTCGCTGATTACGGCGGCGGTGACGGGGCAGATTGATGTGGAGGATGCGGCATGAAGGTCACGACGAAAGGGGGAGTTCTTTGAGCCATTCGCACAATAAGGAGATCGCCTTTGAGACTGTGATCGAGCAGCACCTGCTCAAACATGGCTATGTCGGTGTCAGCCGCGACGGTTTCGACCGAGAGCGAGCGATCTTTCCCGAAGAAGTCGTCTCGTTCATTCGCGATACGCAGCCGAAGGAATGGGTCAAACTCGAAGCGATGCTCGGGGAGCGGACTGGTGAACAGATCGTCAGCGATCTGTCCAAATGGCTCGATGCACATGGGTGCCTGGCGACGCTGCGGCACGGATTCAAGTGCTATGGGCGTACGCTGCGGGTTGCGTTCTTTCGGGCAGCCCACGAGATGAACCCGGAGCTTGAGGAGCAGTACGCCCGGAACCATGTCGGCATCACCCGCCAGCTTCACTACCGACCGAACTCGAACAAGTCCATCGATGCCGTCTTGAGTCTCAACGGCATTCCGGTCGTGACAATGGAACTCAAGAACCCGATGACCGGGCAGACGGCTGATCATGCGATCCGTCAGTATCAAAGGGATCGGGACCCGCGTGATCGCATTTTCGAATTCAAACGCCGTGCCCTTGTTCATTTTGCGGTCGATACGGATGTGGTGCTGATGACCACACGCCTTGCTGGGACATCGACCTATTTCCTGCCGTTCAACAAGGGCTTCGATGGTGGCGCGGGCAACCCGCCGGACCCTGCGGGTCGTTCGTATCGGACGGCGTACCTGTGGGAGGAAGTGCTCGAGCGTGACAGCCTGCTTGATCTGCTGGCACGATTCCTCCATCTCCAGATCCAGGAGAAGCGAGCAGAAGACGGTACGAGGATCAAACGGGAAGTAATGATCTTTCCGAGGTATCACCAGTTGCAGGCGGTTCGCAGGCTTGTCCGGGCCTCCCGGGATGAGGGTGTCGGACATAACTACCTGATCGAACACTCGGCAGGGAGCGGAAAGAGCAACACCATCGGTTGGCTCGCTCATCGGTTATCTTCGCTCCACAACGAGCAGAACGAACGGGTGTTCGATTCCGTGATCGTGGTGACGGATCGGGTGGTTCTTGATCAGCAGCTCCAGGACACGGTGTATCAGTTCGAGCACAAGATGGGCGTGGTCCAGCGCGTTGATGATGACTCCCGGCAGCTCGCTGGGGCCTTGCGGAATGCGGTCCCGTTGATCATCACGACACTCCAGAAGTTCCCGTTTGTATCCCGCCAGCTCCTGAAGATGGCGGAGGAGGAAGGTACGGAAGGGGACGGATTGCTTCCCACTCGCCGATGTGCTGTGATTGTCGACGAAGCCCACAGTTCACAATCAGGCGAGACTTCCACTGAGTTGAAGGCTGTTCTCGGGGGCGAGGAACTCGCTAGGTCGGCGAAGGAGCGAGCCGAGGAAGAGGGTGCCACCGACATGGAGGCGATGTACCGGAGCATGGCCAAGCGTGGGCACCAATCGAACATCAGCTTCTTTGCATTCACGGCCACGCCGAAACACAAGACGCTGAGCGTATTCGGGCGAGCCGGTGAACCGTTTCATCGGTACACGATGCGGCAGGCCATCGAGGAAGGCTTCATCCTTGATGTGCTCAGGAACTATGTCACCTACGCAACCTACTTCAAGCTTCTAAAGTCGTCCGAGGATGACCCGAATGTGGAGCGAAAGAAGGCTGCCAAAGCATTGTCACGGTATCTTCGACTTCACCCCCACAACATCGCGCAGAAGACGATTGTGATGGTGGAGCACTTTCACTCGACCACCTGTCACAAGATCGGTGGACGAGCCAAAGCCATGGTCGTAACCGGATCTCGATTGGAGGCAGTTCGATACAAGCAGGCGTTCGATCGCTACATCAAAGAGCGTGGCTACGCCATCAAAACACTGGTTGCCTTTTCGGGGACGGTCCAGGACGACAAGCTTCCCGATGTTGCATACACAGAAGTGGAGATGAACGACGGTATCAAAGAAAAAGAGTTGCCTGAGCATTTCACCACAAACGAGTATCAAGTGTTGCTTGTCGCAGAGAAGTTCCAAACTGGTTTTGATCAGCCACTCCTCCACACGATGTTCATCGACAAGCGTCTAGCCGGGATTCAAGCGGTGCAAACGCTTTCTCGACTTAACCGCACACACCCGCTTAAGGAGGACACATTTGTTCTTGACTTCGTTCCCGAAAACCGGGATGAAGTACAACAGGCCTTTGCAACCTATTATGAAGGTGCTCAGATGGGAGATGAGGTGGATCCAGCTCGACTCTACGAGATCAGGGCTGAGCTTGATTCGTCCGGCATCTACCTTCATGAGGAAGTGGAACGGTTCACGGCCATCTACTTCAAGCCGCGACAGAAACAGAGCCCATCAGATCATCAGGCCATGAACGCCGTGTTGGATCCTGCAGTGTCCCGCTTTCAGGCACTTCAGGGAGACGACGAGGGTGAAGCTGAGCTCTGGCGCGGGAAGCTCAACGCTTACCGCAACCTGTACGCCTTCATGAGCCAGGTGATTCCGTATCAAGATTCCGATTTGGAGAAACTTTATGTGTACCTGCGGCATTTGTCATCAAAGTTGCCTCGGCGCAAGATGGGGCCTTCGTATGACTTCGACAACACAGTACGGCTGGACTACTACCGTCTTCAGAAGATCAGCGAAGGTTCAATCCGTTTGAATGACGCTGATGGAAAGCCGCTTAACGGGCCGGCCGAAGTCGGAAGCGGCATCGTCCGCCAAGAGGAGGTTCCGCTATCGACACTAATTAATGTTGTAAATGACCGATTCGGAACTGACTTCAATCAAGCCGACCAGCTTTTCTTCGATCAAATTATTGAAGCCGCACTTGGAGATGAATCCCTTCAGCGGGCTGCTGCGATCAATCCAGGTGAGAAGTTCGAACTTGTCTTCAAGAATCTGCTCCAGACACTCTTCGTAGAGCGGATGGATCAGAATGAGGACATATTCGCACGATTCATGAATGATCGTGGCTTCCAGGAACTTGTGACAACATGGCTTAGCTCGGAAGCATACAGACGGCTTCGTGCTTTACATGTGATGGAGGACACGGATACGGATGAAGCTCCACCAGTTCGGCGTGTATAGACCATCTTCTCTGAATCGGCACCAAACATATGTGCCGCTCAAACTTGATCCGTTTTCCAAAGCAGATTATTTTATGTTCTCACTCTTGAAGACCCATGTGCGAAGATTCAAGGCTCCCGAGATCCAATCGGCGTATAGACGGCCTGGTCGGGTTAGGGCGGTACTTTATCAGCAACTTTGTACGCGGATTCGCGGTTCTACTGCTGGACTGGTACTTTGGTGAACTGCTGATCGACGACGGGTGTGCAGAAGAGCACGACGCACTTTCGATCTTCCTGCGGACAGAACAATCTGGAGCCTCGGAGATCAGAAGAGATACGGCCTCTGGGGCTTATTCTCCGTGCAGGCAAGTGTGTCAGGGCAGCTCGCCGATGTCGCGCCCCGAGAGTGACTGTGCCTTGCTCCGAGCCAACGCCCGCTCGCGCTGCGCGTCGTAGCCGGTGAGACCTTCGGTTTCGGGCTTGGGCTTGTGTCGCTCGCCCACCAGCCACGCGACATAGCGTAGCAGATCGACCCGCTGCGGATCGTTGCTCGCCGCGATGCGCAGCCCCGCCCGCGTGCGGTGCCGACGCAGCTGCCGCTCGCCGATGACTTCACCGATCGGCGTCGAGTTGAGCAACCGGCACAACTCGCTCGACCTGAGATTGCGAGGATCAATCGCCAATCGATGCACCTCCCGGCGCCATCTCCCGCACGAGCCACGCGGCATAGTGCACGAGGTTGATCGTCCCGTCGGCGTTCGTCGGTGCGTTGGCTTCGATGTCCTTGCGGATCTGCGCTTCGGACACGCGCACGCCGCCCGCCTTGGTGGGCAGTTTGGCGGCATCCTCGACCGTCATCGCGGCGGGGTTCAAACGGGGCGTTCCATCGGAACTAGGCGCGTGTTCGGGAGTCATGCCGGACCTCCTGCGACGACTTGCCCACATGTCGCCCAGAGTTTGCCAGAATCTCGAAAACACCTGCAAATAAAGGCCCAAACGCCTTCCCTTTGGCCAGCTTTCATGGCTTCATGTGCTGCACGCGAGGCGAATGGACGCCCGCCAAAGAACACGAAACGGAGAACCGAATGATGACGAACAACACCCCACGCCGCAACACCCAAAGCATGGACGCGATCACCAAGCGACGCGCGATGGACGAAGCACTCGAAACCGCCCGCAAGGCCATGTTCCGCGACTCGCTCGAAACGACCAACAGCGGCGACGACTTCTTCGAGACCAGCGTCTGGGCCATCCGCGATCTGGTCGAGGCCGTGTTCGAAGCCGCGTACCACCAAGGTCTGCACGCGGGCTACCGCCAGGGACGCACGCACGCCTGCAAAGAAGCCGACGGCAAGCCCGCCTCGAACAGCCCCAACAACCCCGCCATCAACCGCTGAACAAGGAGCACCACCATGACCAAGACGACGACCAGCACCAACATGAACGAACGCGTCCGCGAGATCGCTGCCATCCAGCGACAACTCGCCGACCTGCTCAACGCCGCGGGCGCGAAGGTCCGCGAGCTCGAGATCGCCATGAGCGACAAGGCCAACGAACTCGAGGACCTCGTCACTCGACGCGGCAGTCGCCACGCCGCCGCGGAGATCGCCGAAGCGTTCACCGAGTACCGCGTTGACACCGGCGAACTCAACAGCCGGTTGATCGACGCGATCGAACGACGGGGCCACGAAGTGTTCCCGCCCCGGTACGACGCTATCCGTCCAGATTGGAAGATCATCGAGAACCGGGCGTAAACGGTTCGCCATTTCAACACGAAAGGAAAAGCCATGACAACGAAGACAACCACCAAGAAGACCACGACCAAGAAGCCCGCCCGCAAGGCGACGCCGAAGAAGACTCCGGCCAAGAAAGCCACACGACCCAACACGGCCGCGACTCCCGCCAAAGCCAAGCCCAAAGCGACCACCAAGGCCAAGCCCGCCAAGAACGCGACACGGGCCAACGACGCGGCCAAAACGGCCAAGGCGAACAAGCCCAAACGCCTCAGTGGGCTCGACCTGGCCGCCAAGGTCCTCGCCGAGGCAAAGGAACCGCTGCAGGCCAAGGCCATCGCCGAACGCGCGATCGCTGCGGGCTGGAAGACAAACGGCAAGACGCCGCACGCGACGCTCTACGCCGCGATGATCCGCGAGATCGCCAGGAAGGGGAAAGACGCTCGCTTCGTCAAGACGGATCGCGGCCTCTTCGCCGCAACCACCACCAAGAGCAGGAAGGGGGCGTGAGCGATGCACTCCACCAGCCGTTCCGAAACCTTCCGCATCGACCGCAACGGCATGCTCGTCCGATCCGTCGTCCCCCGACGCGGCAAGCCGTACGAGCACCGGTGCCAGCTCGAAACGCTCAAGGCCGTCTGCCACCGCTTCGATGAGCACGGCGAGGGCGACACCGTCGAGACCATCGCCGAAGCACTCGATGTTCCGATCACCCAGGTCGCCACCGCGTTGGCCTTCCTGCTCGAACGCGGCATCGTCACCGTCGAGCACCGCCGCAACTTCCCGGCCACGATCGATGTTCACCTCGACGCCATGACCGAGTACCACGCGCTGCGTGAGAAGAACCCGGCCGACTGACTGCCGGCCAGCCTCCCAATCGCCCTTCCCCGGCCCTGAGCCGGGGTTTCTCGTGCCGAATCGCGCTTCGGAACAAAGAAACGATTGTTTCTTACCGATCTTGACTAGGAAACGATCGCTTCGTAGTATTGGGCCATCAGAAAGGACCGTTTCCCAGCCATGCCCCGCCAGACCGGCACATACCGAACGAGCACCACCCTCGGCGAGACCGTCAGGGCGTTCGTGCCTCACCCGCTGCCGCCAGCCGATCCGCCCTTGGCAATCGACGGTGACCTCGCCGAACGGCACGCCGCGGCCCTCGCCGCCATGGGTCGTCTCCGCGTGGCTGGTGCGATGGTCCCCGATCCGGGCTGGTTTCTCTATGGCTTTGTCCGCAAGGAGGCCGTGCTGTCCTCGCAGATCGAGGGCACCCAGGCGACCCTCCGCGATGTCGCCACCTTCGAAGCCACCAGCAAAGCCGATCGGCCCGCCGATGTCGAGGA
>DRKT01000141.1 GCA_011053195.1 Phycisphaerales bacterium
ATCGAACCGAACCATGTTTCGGTCCGGGGCTACGACATCGCTGATCTGATGGGTCGGGTAAGTGTCGGGCAGTCGGTGTACCTGATTTTGCGGGGAGAACTGCCATCGGCTGCGGTCGGGCGGCTGATGGATGCGATCCTGGTGTCGTCGATCGACCACGGCGCGACGCCGCCGAGTGTGCTGACCGCCCGGACGGTCGCCTCGACCGGCGCTTCGCTGAGCGCGGCGGTCTCCGCGGGCCTGAGCGCGATCAACAAGCATCATGGCGGAGCCATCGAGGATTGTGCCCGGCACCTCGGCGCGATTCTTGAACAGGCCGGCGATGGCGCCGATGCGAAGGCCCTCGAACAGGCCGCGGGTGAGTATCTCGATGAGCTCAAGGCCAAGGGCCGGCGGATGTCGGGCTTCGGACATCGGGTTCACACAGAGGACCCCCGCACGGCCCGACTCTTCGAGTTGGCCGCGCTGGCCGGTGTCACAGGACCCTATCTTGAAGCTGCCGCGGCCGTCCAGCACGCCTTCGAGGCGCGTGGGAAGAAGCTGCCGGTCAACGTGGATGGTGCCATCGCCGCGGTGCTCGCGCAGCTCGGTTTCGACCCGGCGGTGATGAACGGTCTGTTCATGATCGCCAGAACACCGGGCCTCGTGGCGCACGTTGTCGAAGAACAGCAGCGGATGAAACCGATGCGCCGGATCGATCCCGTCAATCACACCTACGACGGCCCGGCCTCACGGACACTCCCGCATCAAGGAGAGCAGCAATGACCATCGCCCGATCTGAGATTCCAGAATTGTTCCCGAATATCAACGATATCAAGGACGAGTCGCTCCGCGAAAAAGTGATCTCGGTTTGGGTCGAGGCGATCGAGGTTGGTTGCGGCGGCAAGGGCTGGACCGCGGACGAACTCCGGGCTGTCCCGTTCACGCTGCTCGCCGGCGATATCGACCTCCGCTACGTCGAGCACCTCAACAGCTGCGCCAAACAGTGCATCGCCATCGCTCGGGTGCTCGGTGAAGTATTCGGCGATCGGATCCCGATCAACATGGATTACCTGATCGCCGGCTCGCTGCTCGCCGACGTCGGGAAACCGTTGGAGTTCGACAAGGACAGCTCAGGCAATGTCATCAAGGGCCATTTCGGCGAGATGCTCCGACACCCGTTCAGCGGCGTGGCGCTGTGCTACAAGCACGGCATCCCGCCCGAGGTCATGCACATCGTCGCCACCCACAGCCATGAGGGCGACAAGGTGCAGCGCTCGATCGAGAGCATTATTTTCCATCATGCCGACTTTGTGGACTTTGATATCGCCAAGTATCTCGGTAAGGTAGCCGCGAAGTAGCAACGGGGACTCAGCCATGCCGCAGACAGCGATCGAGAAGATAGTACAGCGGTATGCTGTCGGACTGGGCGACGGCCAGCGTGTCCACGCCGGCGATTATGTGACGATTCGCCCCAAGCACATCATGACCCATGACAACACGGGCGCGGTCATCCCGAAGTTTCGCTCGATCACCGGCGAGAACGGCAGGATCAAAGATCCCGCCCAGCCCGTGTTCGGCATGGACCACGACATCCAGAACAAGACGCCGGAACATTTGGCGAAGTACGGCAAGATCAGAACATTTGCCGAGCGAAACGGGATCGCCTACTACCCGCCCGGCCGGGGTATTGCCCACCAGATCATGGTCGAACAGGGCTATGTCATCCCCGGCTCGATGGTTGTTGGTTCGGATTCACATTCGAATATCTACGGGGCGATCGGTGCCGTTGGAACACCGGTCGTGCGGACCGATGCAGCCGCCATCTGGGCGACGGGCCAGACATGGTGGCAGATCCCGCCTCAGATCCGCGTCGAGTTCACCGGCAAACTCAGGCCCGGCGTCACTGGCAAGGACGTCATCATCACGCTCTGCGGCTACTTTGCCAATGATGAAGTCCTCAATGCCGCGGTCGAGTTCCACGGACCGGGCGTTGAAACGCTGACCATTGAAGACCGACTGACCATCAGCAACATGACGACCGAGTGGGGGGCGCTCGTCGGGATGTTCCCGTTTGACCAGAAACTCAAGGCATACCTCATCGAGCGGGCTGAACATTTTGCCGCTCAAAGCAAGGAATCGGCCGCGTACAACGCATCGGATGTCGAGCAGTGGTGGAAGGATCGTCATATTCTGGAACCCGATACGGATGCGGTCTACGAGAAGGTATTGACACTGGATCTCTCCACCATTTCCGCCCATGTGAGCGGGCCGAATTCCGTGAAGGTGATGCATTCACTCGATGACATCGCCAGGCAACACATCAAGATTCACAAGGCCTACCTGATGAGTTGCGTCAACGCGAGGCTCGGCGATTTTCGAGAGGCTTCCCGGGTTCTCGATGAGCATGGTTCTGATGCCAAGATCAATCCAGCCGTCAAGCTGTATATTGCCGCCGCTTCGAGCGAAATCGAGAGCGAAGCCAAAGAACTCGGCTACTGGAATCGGTTGGTCAAGGCCGGCGCGATCGAGTTGCCCCCGGGGTGCGGCGCGTGCATCGGGCTCGGGGCCGGTACGCTCGAACCGGGAGAGGTAGGCATCAGCGCCACGAATCGGAATTTTCAAGGTCGCATGGGCTCGCGCGAGGCGCTGTGCTACCTCGCGAGCCCTGCGGTCGTGATTGAATCCGCCATCCGAGGAGAGATCGCCCCGCCCGAGCACATGGCGTCAATGGTTCCCACCGTTGGAAGCTGCACCGTGCTCGAACGTGATCCCAAACCCGCGGGCAAGCAGCAGATTCTGGATGGGTTTCCAGCCGAACTCACGGGCCGCGTGCTGTATTTACCCGAGGACAACCTCAACACCGACGGCATCTATGGCAAAGATGTTACCTACCGCGACGAGATCACCTTCGAGCAGCAGGGCCAGTATGCCATGCTCAATTATGATCCCGAATTTCAGAACATTGCCAAGCGTGGCGACATCCTCGTCGGTGGGCGGAATTTCGGTACCGGCTCTTCCCGCGAGCAGGCTGCAACGGCCCTGGCGTCTCGGGGAATCCAGATGGTCATAGCCGCAACAGCAGGACAAACCTACAAGAGAAACGCATTCAACAACGGCTTTATCGTCGTCGAATGTCCGGCGCTAGTTGACCACCTTGCCGAACTGGAAAAAGAAGCGGTCGCTTCGGGCACGCGGACCATTCCCGGCCCGGAGATCGTTGTGGACTTCCAGCATTCGCAGGTATCATGCGATGGGCAGGTGTTCCCTTTCGGAGCACTGAGCACGACCGCGCAGGAGCTCATCGTTGCCGGCGGATGCGAGAATCTTGTCCGTAAGAGACTGAACGAAGGTTGACACACACTCGGCGCAGGATCGCCGACAGCACAGGAACACCGTATGGCAAAGTACAAAGTAGCGTGGATGCCCGGCGATGGCGTGGGCGGCGAAGTCATGGATGCAGCAAAGCTCTCGCTGGATGCGCTCGGGTTCGATGCGGAATACATCCCCGCAGATATCGGCTGGGAATTCTGGTGCAAGGAGGGCAACCCGCTGCCGGATCGCACCATCGAAACGCTGAAAAACACCGATTGCGCCCTCTTCGGCGCCATCACCAGCAAACCCCGCGAGGAGGCGGTGGAAGAGCTGGCGCCGGAGCTCAAAGACAAGGGGCTCTCATACTTCAGCCCAATTGTCAAGCTCCGGCAACTCTTCAACCTGCATACAAACCTGCGCCCCTGCAAGGCCTATCCGGGCAACCCGCTCAACTATCGAGATGATATCGATCTTGTTGTCTTCCGTGAAAACACGGAGGGCATGTACGGCGGGGTCGAATGGTTCCCGCTCCCTGAGAAAATCGCCAAGGCCTTGGCAGATGAGCAAGTCGGCCATCCGCAGCGGATGAAACGATGGTTTGAGAAGGGATTGGAGAATGTCGCCGTCTCGACGCGCATCATGTCCCGTCAAGGCTGCGAGAGCATCTGCCGACAGGCGTTCGAATACGCCAAGCAGAATGGTCGAAAGAGCGTAACGCTCGTCGAAAAGCCGAACGTCCTGCGCGAAACCGGCGGCCTGATGACCCGTGTCTTCCGCTCGGTCGCCAGGGACTATCCCGGAATCGAGCCATGGGAGGCGAACATCGACGCCATCTGCATGTGGATGATCAAGAATCCGCAGGATTATGACGTTCTTGTGGCCGAGAACATGTTCGGTGACATCGTGTCCGATCTGTGCGCCGGATTGGTTGGCGGTCTTGGATTCGCCTGTGCCGCGAACATCGGAGACGAATACGCCGTCTTCGAGCCAACCCACGGCTCCGCACCCAAGTATGACGGGAAAAACGTCGTCAACCCGATGGCCATGATCCTGACCGCCAAAATGATGCTTGACTGGCTCGGCGAGAAAGAAATGGGACGTCGTCTTGAAGCTGCTGTGGCCAAGGTCATCGCCGAGGGCAAGGTTGCCACGTACGACGTCAAGGGCCGGGGCAAGGGTGATTCGACGATGGCTGTCGGCGAAGAAGTCGCCAGGCAGATCTCGCAATAGGAACGAAGAATGTCAACGTATAAAACTGACGGATTCATCTCATACACAATCGCCGAGTGGGCTGCGAAGCTTCGCTATGAAGACATCGCGCCGGAAGCCATCGAGCGGGCCAAGCTTTTCTGGTATGACTCGGTCGGGTGCGCTCTCGGCGGAAGCCAGACCGAAGATGCCGAGATTCTGCTCGCCCACCATCGCGAGATGGTCCAGGGCAGCGACGGCCCATGCACGTGTTTCGTGCATGGTTTCAGGACCAATCCGGTCGATGCGGCATTTCTCAACAGCCACATGGTCCGCGCGATGGACTACAACGACATCTACTGGAAGGCCGACCCGAGCCATCCGAGCGATCTGATCTGTGGCCCGCTCGCGGCCTGCGAACTTCGAGGGCTGGGCGGAAAGGATCTGATCCTCGGAACGATCCTCGCCTACGAGCTCGAGATGCGACTGGTTGAGATCGGCAGGCCCGGGGTTCGCGAATATGGCTGGCATCATGCAACATTGACCGCATTTGCGACACCATTTGCCATCGGTGCGGTGCTTGGTCTGACCCCGGAACAGATGGTCAACGCCGCGGGAATCTGCGCCTCGAGAACGTGTTCGCTCGGAGCCGTCACCGCGGGCAAGCTGACCATGATGAAGAACACCGTCGATCCGTGGGCGACGCGGATGGGGATCGAATCGGCACTATTGGCCGAGAGAGGCTACTCCGGGCCAGAGCATATCTTCGACGGAAAGGAGGGCCTGTTCCATGTCTTCGGACACAGTGTTCATGACGGCAAGCCGTGCACCTTTGACGCCGAGGCCCTGGTTGCGGATCTGCCGACCTCACCCGGCGATCACTTCAGAATCCTCGACTGCGGCATGAAGTCGTTTCCAATCGAAGCACTCAGCCATGCACCCCTCTCGGCCATGATGAAACTCGCGGCTCAGCACAGCATCAAGCCGGATGATGTCGCCGAGATCAAGGTCGAGGTCATCGCCCGGGCTGCGGATATTCTGGGCGATCCCTCCAAATATCGCCCGAAAAGCCGGGAAACAGCCGATCACTCGCTGCCCTATGCCCTCGCGGTCGGGTTGGTTGATGGCATGGTGACGCCGAGGCAGTTTGATGATAAGCGAGTCAATGACCCAGCACTGATCCCGATCATGGACAAGGTCAAAGTTGTGGCCAATGAAGAGTTCGAGTTAAGATTTCCTGAGTTTCAGCCGAGCCGGGTCACCATCACGCTGAATGATGGGACGACACTGGTCGAACAGGTCGAGGTTCCCAAGGGCGATGCAAGAGACCCCATGACCCCGGCCGAGGTCAAGGTCAAGTTCGATGCGCTCGGCAGCGATGTCATCGGACAGGACCGATGCGATCAGTTCGGATCATTTGTCATGGATCTCGATAAAATCGACACAATGGATCCGTTCTTCAGTCTGCTCAAGGCGTAGAGAGTTCGTCGGCAATGGTAAAGGAAGTGGATGAAGATTGATCTGAATGGGAAACGGGCATTGGTCTGTGGCTCGACCGCGGGGATCGGCAAAGCCTCAGCGTTTGCGCTTGCCCGGGCCGGCGCCGAGGTGACGCTTCTGGCTCGAAACCGGGGAAAACTCGAAGCCGTTTGCGCCGAATTGCCCCGCGAGTCCGGCCAACACCACGACTGGATTGCAGCTGATTTCTCAGAGCCTGCAAGTGTCGGAGCAGCGGTATCCGGTTCACTCGCTGCGGGATATGCCTGGCAGATCCTCGTCAACAACACGGGAGGGCCACCCGGCGGCCGAGCGATCGATGCCTCTCCGGATGAATATCTCGATGCGATTCGGGCTCATCTGATCAACAACCAGACCCTGGTTCAATTGCTCTTACCCGGATTTCGTGCAGCCAAGTACGGCCGAGTAATCAACATCATTTCAACCAGTGTCAAAGCCCCGATTCCGGGTCTCGGTGTCTCAAACACGATCCGAGGCGCGGTGGCCAGTTGGGCCAAGACGATCGCCACCGAGCTCGCCCCGGATGGTGTCACCGTCAACAACATCCTCCCGGGGTTCACAGACACCGCCCGATTGGAATCATTGTTTCATTCCAAGGCCAAGCGACTCGGACAATCGGTTCAGGCCATACAAGACTCGGCGATCTCGACGATACCCGCGGGTCGGCTTGGAAAGCCGGAAGAAATCGCCGCCGGTGTCGTATTTCTCGCATCTTCAGAAGCCGCATACATCAACGGCATCAACCTTCCCATCGACGGCGGACGTCTGCCCGTGCTCTAGCCGGAGTTCTCGATGAATCGGATACCGAACTACATCAATGGTGAACCGATCGAACCCCGGAGCAAGCAGTGGTTGGATGTTGTTGAGCCCGCAACGGCAAAAGTCTATACCTTGGTTGCCGACTCCAACGCGCAAGATGTCGCCGACGCCGTCGAATCTGCAGAAAAAGCCTTTCCAGAATGGTCGAGCACGTCACGCAGGGATCGTTCCGAGATCCTGAATCGCATTGCCGAGGGGATCGATTCACACCACGAACGTCTCGCACAGGCCGAGGCCCGTGATACGGGCAAGCCAATCTCGATGACGAGAAATCTTGACATTCCCCGTGCCGCGGAGAATTTCCGATTCTTTGCCTCGGCGATTCTTCACACGGAATCCGCCTGTCACGATACCGATGGCCAGGCCATCAACTACACACTCCGAAAGCCCCGAGGTGTGGCCGGTTTGATTTCTCCATGGAATCTCCCGCTGTACCTACTGAGTTGGAAAATCGCGCCCGCGATTGCAACGGGCAACACGTGTGTCGTCAAGCCGTCGGAGGTGACACCAATGACCGCGCACTTCCTCAGCGAGATCCTGACCGAAGTCGGGTGCCCGCCGGGCGTCATCAACAT
>DRKT01000142.1 GCA_011053195.1 Phycisphaerales bacterium
AACTCATACGGCTTGTCCGGTGTCCCCTTTCCTTGGATGACAAATCGGTCGCCGATTTCGAGCGAGCCATCATCACGAACACGGACAGACAGGCCCGTTTCTTCGGTCGGGGCCGGTGCAACTCTCGTCAGTGCAGCCCAGCCGGAAGGTTTCTCAGATGTGGCCTGATCGGCGGGCGTTTGGCCGGGCGTCTCCTGGTCGTCATCGGGTTTGTCCAATTTCTGAGCAGACGGCGAAGCATCCGTGATGATCGGCAATTCGGGCCCGGTCGGCGGTTCGGCCTGATCGGTTGCTGCGGGAATAGGGGCGTCTTCCGATTGCTGGGTTGCCGGCTTGGGGATCTCGGATGGTGGGGGCTGCGAAGTCGGCACTTCGGCTTTGTCCGTACTGAGAGAAACGTCGGCGGACACCGGCGCTATTTCTTCGCTGGAAGCGGGAGCTTCCGCAAGCATGTGCGGAGCGGGCTCATCTTGGATAGGGTGTTCCGATTCACCGGGCAACACCATGACGCCCACGAAACAGGCAATCAGCAACGCGATCACAATCCAGAATACGCGCACGATGCGACTCCTTGGCCCCTTCCGGAGAAGTATACATTCAGCAGCTCGTGACTCGGCATTTCCTAACCGATGGGGCGAAGATTCTTGGCCACCGGCGTCCGGTAGGCCATCAGTGCCGGGACCACGCCCGCAGCAGAAGCCAACACGAGAGAGGCCAAGAGCACGCCTGCGGTGGCCTTCGGGTCAAACGTCGGGTCGATCACGAGCCCGAGCCGATGCTTCATGGCCACGGCCACGACGCGGGAGCCGACGAACGCCAATCCGAAACCGGCGAACGCGCCGATCAATCCGATGATTGCGGATTCGGTGACGATGAGCCCGAAGATGCGGGGCTTGCTGCACCCGAGCACACGGAGCACCGCAATCTGTCTTCGGCGCTGCTCCATCGAGTTGTACAGCGCCAGCATGATCGCAATCCCGCTGGAGACCATGACAGCGGAAGCCATGGCGAGCAGAATCTGATCAATGCTTGATACGATTTCAAACAATGATTTGATCTCCTTCGTCGGCTGAGCGACCGTGATGCTCGGGTCGGCGCGGAGTTTGGCAGCCACCGTCGGGAGCAGCGGGCTGATGTTCGAGCCTTCGCGCGTCGGAAGCCTGAGGTAGATCCCGGTGATCTTCCGATCGGCATCGGTCAGGTCGGCTTGCGTGGTTGAGGGCGACGTTGGATCATCGCGGTGCCTGCGTTCATGGGCGTGGATGATCCACGTGCTGTTCAGGTCGGTGAAGACCGCGCGGTCATGGCTCGATCCGGTGAGTTCGAGGATGCCGACGACGGTGTAGGGAAAGTCGGAATGGGTGTGGTGTTCGGCTGGTGAGTCTTGGTTTCTTCGGGTCTTCATGCCGTGCGAGAGTTCAATAACATCACCAACCTCGGCCCCGGATTCTTCAGCGGCCTTGGCTCCAAGCACGACCTCGAACGGCCTCTCAAAGAATCGGCCGGCGGCAAGACGCCAAGGCGATCCGGCTTGTTTCTCCTTCGGCTTCGATGGGTCATAGTTTGCATCCGGACTGAACTTTGAAAAGAACTCCGTGGATGTCGCCATCACCGGCAGTCCGAGATAGCTGTCGCCCTGCTGAGTCGGGATCGCGTACTCATGCGGAAACGTTGACACAAGCTGATTGAACGTACTCCATGGGATCGGTCTTGCGGGCGCATTGGCATAGAAAATCCCGTTGAGTACCGAGACCAGTGGCGATGAATCGTTGCTGATGAGCAGGTGCATGTTGCCGGTGCCCCGCTCGAACGCCTTGCGCCCGGAATCACGCATCGACAGGAGTGTGAGCATCAGACCGACCGCGACGGCTACCGTGATGATCGTCGTCACGGTTGAGAAGCGCCGGCTGGTCATGCTCCGACAGATGATGGTCCAGTCGCTCATTGCCATCCCGGGGTTCCTCCGTTCACGCCCGCACCGGGGTGGCCAGGTCATCGATCGATTCGGACCGAGTAAATCTCGTGGCCATGGCGGGGTCGTGGCTTGTGCACAAGAGGGCTGCCCCGACGGATCGGCATGTGGACTGGATCAGGTCCATCGCGGCCTCGGCATTCTCGGGATCTAGGCTCGCGGTCGGTTCGTCGGCAAGAACAACGGCCGGCGATGTCGCCACGGCTCGCGCCACGGCCACGCGCTGCTGCTGACCGATGGAGAGTTGCGTCACCTCCCGTCCCGGCGAATCGATCCCCACAGCATCGAGCAATTCTTTGGCGCGAGCATCGTGCTCTTTGGGCCTGATGCTCGAAAACAACAGCGCTGCCAGCACGTTTTCGAGCGCCGAAAATCCGTGAAGCAGGTTGAACGTCTGGAAAATCATCCCGATTTTGGTGCCACGGAAGAGGTCGCGTTGTGAACCTCGCACCGAGAAAATGTCCCGGCCGGCAACCGAAACCGAACCCCCGGCCGGCTCGATCAATCCTGCGATGAGGTACAGCAGCGTGCTCTTGCCCCGGCCCGAGGCACCCGTGAGCAGAACCTGTTCACCGACCCCAAGCGAAAATGATCCGACGTCAACCACCCATGGAGAATCCGTCACCGAACTCGGATACCGAAATCGCAGAGTGTCGATATGCAGCGCCGGTGCGTGTTCGTTCATCGGAGCGGACTATAGGACGCATGACTACCCGCCCCCGGGTGGTCCGCTTCGCGATTCACCGGCTGCCCGGCGAGGCATCTGAGCCCGGAAGCCCATCATCAGGCCCATGCGCTGTCCGTCGCCATTCTGAAACATGTTGGACATCCGTCCGACGAAGCGTTCTCGCCGATCGCCGGCGCTCGGGCGTTCGCTCGGCCCATTGCGATCCCGCTCACCGCGTTCCGGCCGATCACCTTCGGGCCGCCGATTGCGGAATCGCTCCATCATCTGCTGGCGAAACTGCTCGATGGTCATGTTGCCCCGGGCGATCTCACGGATGCTGGTATCCATCTGCTCCATCATGACCTGGCGCATCGCGTCGCGGTTTTCCTGTGTGAACAAGTCACGACGCTTATCTTCGGGCACCTCGCGCATCAGCCTTGCCGCCTCGGCGAAGTATTGACGCTTCCGATCTTCACCGAGCCGATCAACACGCCCGGAGTTGATCGTCGCGATGGCCTGCTCGGCCGAGGTGGGCAGATGCACCGGACGATTCTGCCACGCAATGAATCCACCATAACCGACCGCAGCGCACGCGAGCAGGGCGATGGCCGAGCCGACGACGATCCGTTTGCGTTTGGTCCAGTCGGCATCGACTGGTCGGCGTTTCTCGGCGAACTCGATGCCATCCATAACTGACTTTGGCATGATGTCTTCCTTTCAACGACAGGCTTTCAACGCCTGGGCAGCATCACCCCCCGGGCTGGTTCGGGCCATCCTTGAGATCGTACTTGCCGACGTGTCCATCGGCAAAGAGCAGATTCCGCGTGCTGTGGAAGAAGTCCACCGGGATCAGCCGGCCGTCCTGCGTCTCGTAGGTGTTGCCGTCAAAATCATTGGCGACGGGTATGCGTACAGGTTCGAGTTTAAGCCGTTCATAAAAGAACGTGCTTTCGATCTTTTTCCCGGACAGTGCCGAGACATACATATACGACGAGCCCCCGATCCGCTCCCGGCCGGCGTCATCCTCGTAGGTCACGCGATAGACATCATGGTCGCCCGGACATTCCCAGGCGGTCGAGTCCTTTCCGAAGTAGCTGTCCAAGGCCTCGTTGAGCGATGTGGGAAAGTGTCCTTCGCTGTCGAGGAAGTTCAGCCAGGGTCTTGGCATGTACGTCGCGACGGGAAAGACCTCATCCTCGTCCCCCTTGTACAACTCGACCGCCTGCCCGACCCCACGCAGATTGGCCGCACACGCCGTCCGCCTGGCCGAGTCCATCACCCTCGGCAGTGTCGGGACCAAAATCCCGATCAGCACCGCAATGATGGCGATCACGACCAGCAACTCGATCAGAGAGAACCCCCGGGGCTTCATGTCGGATCAACGGGGAGCGGGCCGACCATATTGCAATCGAGTCCCAAAAGCGGTCGAACGAGAGGCCCGGTTCAGAGTTGACAATGGGGTCGACAATGGGGAAGCACGGGCGGAAGGATTCGAACCCTCAACCTCCTGATCCGTAGTCAGGTGCTCTATCCAGTTGAGCTACGCCCGCGTCGGCGGACGGGACCATAGGGAAGTTTCCGGCCCCGAGGCAAGTCATTTCCCCGCCAGAGTTGATCCGGACCCCCCAGTGTGCAAGACTTGGGGCGTGACGGGCTCCGTGGCCCGGCTCGCGATCGGTACGCATTTTGGTAGATCAAGACAGCAAACAGTAAGGGACTCGGCTCCATGGCTCACTCGGTGACGGCAAAGAAGCGGATTCGGCAGAACCTCGCACACAGATCTCGCAACCGGTGGAGGCTCCGCACCATGCGGCAGGCCATCAAGGCATTCGAGACCGAACTTTCCGCCGGCAAGCCCGATGCCGCTCGTGACGCCCTGCGCAAGGCCTGTTCCATCATCGACCGCACCGCCCAGCATGGGGTGATCCACAAGCGGCAGGCTGCCCGGAGGAAGAGCCGCCTCACCGCAAGGCTCAAGGCCGGCGTCAAGGGCTGACCCGGGCCTTCCCGATGAGCGCCACACACGCGGTCGATTCCTCGGGTCTTGAAGATACAACCACCGAATCTTATTGGATCGCCTCGACCAGGCCTTTTCAGGTGCTGGTCTTTTTGTTGCCGTTGGTCGCGTTGTACGAGTTCG
>DRKT01000143.1 GCA_011053195.1 Phycisphaerales bacterium
GCGGGATGAGCGGCTCGAGCGAGTACTCCCTGAGTGGAAGCAGCCGAACGGCGTACGGCGTGGCCTCGACCTCGGACCGCGCGACCTACACCCGCCACGTCAACTTCTGGCAGGGGTCGTTCGAGTATGTCCGTGACACCTTCATCCAGGCCGCCAAGCCCTCGACACACGACCTCTGGGCGATGTGGACGCAAGGATCGGCGTCGAGCGTGACGGCGGGCAACTCGATCACCGCCAACGGTGTCGTCGGCAACTGGTCGCAGGCGTCGTACAACGGGTCGGTCAGCTACGACTACCGCCTGTCCACCAATGACCTCATCAGTACATTTGACACGAATCTTGCTTCGGGCTCGTTCAGCTTCAACTTCGGTACGAATGGCTCCGTCTTCGCACCGTCGCGCACGCTGACGATTCCGAAGAGCACGCCGACGGGCAACTATTGGGTTGGGCTCCTGCTCAACCACAGCGATGCCAGCAGCTCCAACAACGACGCGTCGGGTCAGGACGCGTGGGATTTGCAGGTCAATGGCGTTGCCGACCCGGCGATCGTCGCTTATCAGGCGTCGACCGGGCAGTTCTTCCTCGGCAGCAACATGAACATCCAGTACATCATCCAGAACCTGGGTGGCGACCCCTCCAACACGATCTCCGTCAGTGTCCGTGCCTCGATCAACGACTTCATCTCGACGGCCGATCCCGAGATTGCTTCGTTCAGCCATGCCGGTCTTGCCGGCGGCGCGTCGTTCGACAGCGGCGTGGTGTCGGTGAATCTGCCGACGAGCCTCGGCGAGGGGACACGCTACGTCGGGATCATCATCAGCGCGAGTGATGATGTGGACAACAGCTACGCCTCGAACAACGCGGCGCCGCCGACGCCGATCACGCTGATCGGTCGGCCCGATGTTGAGGTGACCAACTTCAACGCGAACAACGGGGTGTACTACCACGGCCAGAACGTGTTGATCCCATCGTTCACGATCTCCAACGTGGGCACGAGCGCGACCGGCACGATCCCGGTTGAGGTCCGCGTCTCGACCAACAACTTCATCTCATCCGCCGACACACTGGCCAACTCCTCAACTGTTGCCAGCCAGAATCCCGGCGGATCGACCAGCTACTCTTGGGCGTTCGCCGTCCCGGCCTCATTGTCCGCGGGTGATTACTACGCCGGCCTGCGTGTGCCGCCGCTGACCAACGAGACGGTCACCAGCAACAACTGGGATGTGGACGAGGCGACGTTCACGATCATCGACTGCCTGCCGGACGTGAACAACGACGGCTCGGTCGATTCCGGAGACTTCACGGCGTGGATCTCGGCGTTCAACTCGAACACGTTCGAGTGCGACCAGAACGGTGACGGCAGTTGCGACCCGTCCGACTTCTCGGCGTGGATCGCCAACTTCAACGCCGGCTGCCCGGGTCTCTGAATCCGCGTCGGTCCTTGAGCCGATGATCTCGGCTTGACCATTCCAACACCTGCGGGCCGGGAGGACACCCTCCCGGCCCGTTTGCGTTTTGAACCTCGACGGCCCTTCCATGTCTACGCTGAGGGAGAAGGAGTCCGAAGATGTCTGACTATGCCAAATTGCTCGATGCCGGTCGTGAGGCGGTGATGCTGGCCTCGGGGGTGTGCCGGGAGGTGCAGGCCTCGCTGGAACAGGTCCGGCAGATCACCAAGGACGACCGGAGCCCGGTGACAGTGGCGGACTTCGCCAGCCAGGCCGTCGTCGCCAAGGTGCTGACGGACCAGCTCGGAAAGGATGTCATCCTTGTCGGTGAGGAGGACTCGAAGTTTCTCAGACAGGACGAGCACCGGGCGCATCTCGAGGCGGTGACGGCTGCTGTCGGCGATGTGTTCAAGGGCATCACGGCCGACGAGGTGCTCGAACTGGTCGATGTCGGCGACGGCGACCCGCACCACACCAGTTTCTGGACGCTGGACCCGGTGGACGGGACCAAGGGCTTCCTCCGCGGTCAGCAGTACGCGATCGCGCTGGCGTTTATCGAACGGGGCGAGGTGGTGGTCGGGGCGATGGGGTGCCCGAACCTGCCGGCGAACTTCAACGCGCCGCTGGATGCGCCCGACCCGAAGGGGTGTGTGTACGAGGCGATCAAGGGCGACGGGGCGTATGAGATCGTGGGCAAGGGCCCGCCGACGAGGCTCCGCCGGGTCGATGTCGAGCCGGGCGCGCCGATCAGCGTGTGCGCCTCGGTCGAGAAGGCGCACAGCAATGTTTCGGATACGGATCGGATTCTTGAATATATCAAGGAGCACTCCGGCCACGCCACGGGCGAGCCGGTGCGGCTGGACAGCCAGTGCAAGTACGCGGTGACGGCCCGGGGCCAGGCGGATGCGTATCTGCGCATGCCGACGCGGGCGGGGTATGTCGAGCGGATCTGGGACCACGCGGCGGGCTCGCTGATCGCGACGGAGGCGGGGTGTTTCGTGACGGACATCTTCGGCCGGGCGCTGGATTTTTCCAAGGGTCGCGGGCTCGAAGACAACAAGGGGATCGTGTGCGCCCCGCCGAGGGTGCACGGGCTGGTGATCGGCGCGATCGAGGCGCTGGAGATCAGGCCGGCGTAGCCCCCCGTCCGGAATCCCGGATGTGCATCTGTTTTCCGCGCTGGTGTTTTGTCTGCGCCCGATTGCCGATAGGCTTGAAGCATGATGGTGATCCGTTTCGTTTCGTTTGCAGTTGTTGTTGGCGTGGTCGGGGCGTGCGCCGCTCAGGACGGGCGGTGGGAGGCGCTGCCTTCGCTGCCCGAGGCGGTGAGCAACAACGCGGTGACGAGCGTGGACCACGGCGACGGAACGTGGACGATCTACTCCTTTATGGGCATCCGACCCCCGGCGCTTGGGCTGGCGCAGGCGACGCTGGAGAGCCGAAAGCTGGACTGGCCGGGGGGTGTATGGGAGCCGATTGCCGATGCTCCCGCGGACAGCCGGGGGCGAGCCAAGATCGCGGCCAGCGCCGTGACGGTGGCGGGCGAGGTCTACCTGATCGGCGGCTACAGCCCGGCGCGCAACGAGATCACCGAGAAGCGATTGTTCAGATACAACCAAGATACCGATGATTATACAGAACTCGCGCCGGTGCCATTCGAGGTTGACGACACGGTCCCGGCAGTGTATCAGGACCGGTACATCTATCTGATCTCGGGCTGGCACGGGCCGGCGAACGACAACATCGCCAATGTCCAGCTTTATGACACGCATCTGGACACGTGGCAGCAGTGCACGCCGATCCCGGGCCCGTTTGACGGCCTGTTCGGGCACACGGGCGGGATCTCGGGCGACACACTTTTGTACTGCGATGGCGCGGTGAGCAACGGTGGCTTTCTGATCTCAGACAGTTTTTACACAGGTGTGATTGATCCGAACGATCCGACGCAGATTGCGTGGACCAAGAGGCCGCCGCACCCGGGCGAGCCGACGTACCGGGCGGCTGCGGGGCAGGGAACGCTGGACCACGGCTCGGTCCTGATCGTGGGCGGGACAGACAACCCGTACAACACATCGGGCGGCGGGTACGACGGCAACCCTTCGCTGCCGCTGCACCAGGTGCTCGCCTACACACCGGATTCGGATCGTTGGACGGTGCTGCACATCGCGGGCGACAAGCCGGACACGATGGACCACCGCAACCTCGTCCGCCTCGGCGACGGGTGGGCGATCGTCGGGGGGATGACCTCGCCCCAGCACGCCACGGCGACGTGCTGGATGTTGACCATCGAGCCCTGCCGGGCCGATCTGGACGAAGATGGTGACACCGACGGCGACGACTTCCAGCTCTGGCTCGATGCGTTCAACGCGGGCGAACCGGCAGCGGACCAGAACAACGATGGCAACATCACGCCCGCGGACTACTCGGCATTTCTCGCGGGTGCTCGGCGCGGGTGTCTCTGATCCCGATCACTGCTGCTTCGGTTGTGTTGGAATCCGGGCCTCGGTCCGCTCGGCCTTTCGGGTGCGTCGAAGCTGGTTTTTGGACATGCGGAGCTGGAGCATCTCGACGACGAGGGCGAAGCCCATCGCGGAGTAGATGTAGCCCTTGTGCAGGTCGACGTGAAAGCCGTCCGCCATCAGGGCGACGCCGATGAGCACGAGGAACGCGAGCGCGAGCACTTTCATCGCGGGGTGGCGGTGGACGAAGTTTCCGATCGGCGAGGCGAAGGCCATCATCACAAGCACCGAGAGCACAATCGCGGTGATCATGACCCAGAGTTCATTGGCCATGCCGACGGCTGTGATGACCGAATCAATCGAGAAGATCGCATCGAGCACGATGATCTGCATGACGACGTGTGAGAGCGAGGTCGGCTCTTTGTCACTTCGCTCCGGCCGGCCCTCGACGGCGAGGTGGATCTCATGGGTGGCCTTGGCGACGAGAAAGAGCCCGCCGACGAGCAGGATGAAGTCTTTGATGCTCAGGTCGGTGCCGAGGACTGACACAATCGGGCTGTCCAGCCGCATGATCCAACTGATGCCGATGAGCATGACGATGCGCAGGCCCATGGCCGCGGCGAGCCCGATGAAGACAGCCTTGGCGCGCTGTGTGTCCGGGAGTTTGCCGGTCAGGACGGTGATGAAGACGATGTTGTCGATGCCGAGAATGATCTCGAGCAGCGTGAGCATGACGAGGCCGATGATGGATTCAGTGGTGAGCCATTCCATGTGGAGTGAAGCTTAGCGTGTCTGGCCGAAGCCGAACACCAGGGGAGCCAGAACCACGGTGATGGCCATGGCGATGGCATTCAGGGGCAGGCCGACGCGGAGGTAATCGGAATACTTGTACCCGCCCGGGCCGAGGACCATGAGGTTGGTCTGGTAGCCGAGCGGGGTCGAGAAACTGGCGCTGGCGGCCATCATCACCGTGAGTGCAAAGGGTTTGAGGTCCACACCGATGCCCTCGGCAGCGGCCTCGGCGACGAAGAACATGAGCACGGCTGCCGCGGTGTTGGTCACCATCTCCGTCAGGATCATCGTCATCAGATAGATCCCGACGAGCGTGAGCCAGGGGCTTGAGCCGGCGACAGTTGTGATAAGCGAGGCGATGCCGTCGGCAGCCCCGGACACCTGGAGCGCCCGGCCCAGCCCGAGCGAACCGGCGATGGTCACGAGCACGATCCAGTCCACGTTCTTGCGCGCCTGCCACCCATAGCAGCACCGCGTGATGAGCATGAGCCCGGCTGCGAGCACCGCGGCGTGGATCATGGTGAGTTTGACGTTCCCCCCGCCGGCGAGCATCGGAATCGGGAGCACGGGCTGAACCGTCGCGATGGCGACCATGAGCAGGACGATCGAGATCGAGATGATCGCGCGATCGTGCCGCGGCGGCGTGAAGCCGGCGACCTCGCTGACAAGGTAGTAGTCCCGCGCATCACGCATCTGCACGACAAACGATCGGGGCGCTTCGAGCAGGAGCGTGTCGCCTGTGCGGATCACGATGTCGCCGATCTTTTTGCGGATCTGCTCGCCGTTGCGAGCCACGGCGATGATGACGGCGTTGTACTTCGTGCGGAAGCCACCCTCCCGGATGGTCATGCCCAGCAGCGGATGGCTGTTGGAGACGACGGCTTCGACGAGCACGCGGTCGGGCCTTGGCGCATGGAGTTTGACGGTCTGGTCGGTTGCGGTTTCGAGGCCTCGGACCTTCTGGAGATCAACGACGGAATCGACCTGTCCGACGAAGACGAGGCGGTCGTTGTTCTGGAGTCTTTCGTTCGGTCCGACGGCTGCGAGGATGATGCCGCCACGCTCGATCTCGGCGAGATACAGCCCGGGGAGTTGTCGCAACCCGGCCTGTTCAATGGTTTTGCCGGCGATGGGTCCATCGGGCGAGACGATCATCTCGACGGTGTAGGCGCGGGAGTCCGAGCCTGTGCGCAGGGCCGCGCCGCGGTCGGGCAGGAGTTTCTGGCCGATGGTCATGAGGTAGAGGATGCCGGCGACGGCCACGGGGACGCCGAGGATGGAGATGACAAAGAGGCCCATGGGTTCTCGACCGGACTCGGTCCATTCGCCATAGACGACGAGGTTGGTGCTCGTGCCGATGAGTGTGCAGGTGCCCCCGAGGATGGCGGCGTAGCTCAGGGGCATCATGAACTTGGAGACGGGCCACGATCGGCGTCGGCAGAAATCCTCGATCGCGGGGATCATCATGGCGACGACGGGCGTGTTGTTGACAAAGCCCGAGAGGACAGTGACAGGAAGCATGAGCCGAAGCAGCGCCCGTTTCTGGGTTTTGGGTCGGCCGAGGAGGATGGACCCGATCCATTGGACGGCTCCGGTCTCGGTCAGGCCACAGACCACGACGTACAGGACGGCGACGGTCGCCATACCGGGATTGGCCATCCCGGCGAGTGCCTGCGATGGGGTGAGGATGCCGAGAAAGACGAGCAGGGCGACGGCCCCGACAACGACGACATCGGGCCCGAACCGTCCTCGGATGAGCACGAGGATCATGCCCAGCACGACGCCGATGGTTGTCCAGGCTTGCCAGGTCATGCGGCGGAGGTCTCCTCGGGCCGATCATCGGCAGATTGTGCTCCCGATCCTTGTCAGAGAAGCCAATCGGGGATCTGTTTGGCGATTCTGGCGGGCAGGATCGTGCGCACTCTGGCCGCGAACTCCCGGTAGCTGCGGCGGAGCAGCATTCTGGAGCCGACCCAGTACCAGAGCAGGGTGAACGAACCGATCAGGACAAACCGCTCGAACTCGACAGCTCTGGCCGATTGTTCGCCGGCAAAATCGGCGAGTTGAACGAGTTGGGGATCGACGAGCCGGGTGAACCAGATCGCCAGCAGCGCCCCGGTACCGGCAACGGACAACGGCCGGAGGACAGCGAGAATGGATTCGACCATTGCACGCCACCCGCCGCCGGTGGCGACGACGACCTGCGCCGGGAGAAAGCAGATCCTGAATCCGAGTGTCGCCCAGGCGACCGCGAGAATCCCGCCGAACCACGCGGAAACGAGCATGGTGGTCAGGTAGACCGTACTGGCCACGATTTTGAATACGAGTTGTCGGCGGAAGAGCCCCCGGGCGGTAAAGACGGCTGCGTTGTTCCAGCCGGCGATCGAGAAACAGGCGGAGATGCTCAGGATCTGCAGGGGGACGATCGCCTCGGCCCATTTCTCCGCGTAGATCATGCGGAGCACGGGCGAAGCCGTCGCGGACTCGACAACGAGCAGAGGCACACCCACGAACGAGACGAGTCGGACCACGGACAGGAACGCGTCGCGCATCCTCGGGACATCATCCTGGAGTTTGGAAAGCCCCGCCGAGAGGGCGCCGGTCAGGCTCTGCGCCAGCAGCATGATGACCTGGGTCGAGAGCCCGAAAGCGAAGAAATAGACACCGACCACCGAATCCGGCGCAAACATGCCAAGCACAACGACATCTCCCCGCCGGATGCCCACCTCGGCGACACGGGTGAGGAAGATGTTTTTCGTATCTCGCGAGGCCTCTCTGAAGCGGTTCCATTCCGGGCGACGCCTGATCTTTGGACGGACAAACAGGCCGAGGGTGATGGCCTGCGCCGTCCATGTCAGCGACCGGACAAGCACGAGCCCGAGCGCGCCCATACCGAGCATCGAAAGGATGACCTGCGCGACGATACGGACAAAGCCCTCGGCCGCGGTGACCTTGGCGATGAGCCCGAACCGAAAATCGAGCGCGAGCCTGGCTTGAAAGACCTCGTTCAGACCAGAGGTCGCCACACCGACACCCGCGATGATGAGCAAGGGCGGAAAGCCCGGCGAGGCGGAGTGGAAGAGTTTGGGTGACCACGGCGCCATCGCGACAAGAATCAGCAAGGTCATCACGCCGCCGAGCGTTGCAGCCCAGATGGCCGGGTTCATCCACTGATCGACGTGTTTCTGACGGTTGGTGAGGATCTCGCGCAGACCGAGCTTGTTGACGAGCCCAAACATATCCGCCAGCGAGAGCGCCAGGGCCCACTGCCCGAAATCACTCTCGACAAGGTAGAAGGCAAGCACAAACTGACCCGCGGAGGCGAGCACCTTGGCCAGCAGCGTGACGCCGACCATCGCGGTGGCGCCCCGGGCCACGGTCTGTCCGAGGCGGGGATTATTCATCGCCTATTCCGCGGATGTCGGAGATGTCGGCGAGTCGTTGCACCACGAGTCTGCGTTCGGGTTCGGACAGCAGGTTGTCGAGCTTGCTCGGTGCCACACCGCGCGACCCGCCGCCGACCGACGCCTTCCATTGCTCGTCTGGTGCAATAACGGAGTTGGAAGCCTCGGCGCTGAGCATGGAGGGTTCGTAGGCGAGGCCGAGCCTGTCGCACAGCCTGCGGAGTGTGCGTTCCGGCTCGGCGGCCAGCGTTTCGTAGCGGACAAGCACGTGGCCGGGCCTGTTCATCAGTCGCCTGTGGTGCTTGACCGCCCGGTTCCAGACGGTGGTGCATTTTTCGGCGCTCCATTGGCCGCCCCACCGCTCCGGATGCTTCCGTGTGACATCGATCAAAGACCCCACGACGGATTGCCCATCACGAAGAATGTGCACAAATACCGAATCCGTGATGTACCTTTGGATCATCGGTGCCAGGGCAAGGTGTTCTGGTGTTTTCTCGATCCAGATATCCTTGCCGGCGTCACTGGTTAGGCGGTCGAGCATCTCGACAAATGATCGCACCCATCGGCGTTTCAGGCGCGAGCCGGCGGGCATTGACTCGGCTGCTTCCGGGACGCCGAGCAGATCGCCCGCCGCGGCGAAACGCGCTCCGGCCAGTTTCGGATCGACCACGATCGGCCCGGGGCGGAACCAGGGTTTCGGTGCCAGCGAGCCGAAGAAGTGCGTCTCCGGGAAGCTCATGATGCCCGAATGCGAGGCGAGCATGCTCTGGAGGAGCGTTGTCCCGGAACGCGGACACCCGACGATGAAGAACCTCCCCGAGATTGATTCGGACCGTCTCAATCGTCAATCCTCGAACGAATACCCTTCGAGCTCATCACGTTCTGCGATCAGGTCGGCGACGCGATCAACCGCGTCGGCTGTCCACTCGATCCGGTTTCGACTTTTGTTGGGCGAATCAAAAATAACGCCGGCGCAGGCCCGAAGCCAATCTTCAGGCGCCCGCACACCAAGATGCTCGGCAAGTAGTGTCAGGTGTCGCTCCGGATCCTGAATCATGTTCTCCTGCCGGAACGAGATCATCCTCTCGCCGAAGCGTTCTTCGAGAGAGCGGTTGGTGTCCTGCAACTCGAAATAGAACGTGATGGCTTCTTCGAGCGACTTGTTGTCCTTCCGGCTGATGGTGGCGATGTTGTCGTACGGGTTTCGCTGAACATGGATGCCCATCACCGGGACCTTGATCGTGCGTTCCAGTTTGTCAAGAAGGGCCGGCTGTTGGCGGAGACGCATGGTCGACACGCCGCCCTTTTTGTCGCCGATGACCCGGAGCGATTCAAACCTGCCCTGCCACTGGCCGGGCACGGCATAGTCGTATCCGGTCCATTGCCGGCCGGTCTCGGTGAATGCCTTGTCGTGCTTGATGATAAGATCATAAATCTGATTTTTTGAAAATCCGAGTCCGAGGTACCGCAGCACGTCCAGCTCGTGGGCGATGACCACCTCGGGATGGGCATCGAGCAGCGAGCCGACCAGGCTATGGCCGCTCCTCGGATGCCCGATGAACATGCAGTACCTCGGCACGGATGCGTAGAGCGAGGCGTTCTTGAGCCCGCCCGCGAGCGACCGGAGATAGAGCATCGGCATGTCCAGATTTCGCCTGACCCTGCCGAGCAGGCTCGGTCGGCGAGAGGGATTGCTCACTGGTCGTGTCCGGTGAATGAGGGCATGGCGTGCCCGGCGTCCTTGAGGGTCTTCTCGCGCTTGGCCAGCTCGAGGTCGCTCTCGACCATCATCCCGGCCAGCTCCTCGACCGTGGTCTTCGGCTCCCAGCCGAGCTGCGCCTTGGCCTTGCTGGCATCACCCAACAGCAGGTCCACCTCGGCCGGCCTGAGATACCGCTCGTCGAACTCGACATGGTCCTCGAACTTCAGCCCGGCCGCCTCGAAGGCCATGTCCGCGAACTCGCGCACGCTGATGGTCCGACCCGTCGCCACGACGTAATCATCCGGCGTGTCCTGCTGGAGCATACGCCACATCATCTCGACATAATCGCCGGCGTAGCCCCAGTCGCGCTTGCTGTCGAGGTTGCCGAGATAGACCTTGCTCTGCAGGCCCATCTTGATCCGGCCGACGGCCCGTGTGATTTTGCGTGTGACGAACGTCTCGCCCCGGCGTGGGGATTCGTGGTTGAACAGGATGCCGCAGGAGGCGTGCATGCCGTAGCTCTCGCGGTAGTTGACGGTCATCCAGTGCGCCATGACCTTGGCGCACGAATACGGACTCCGCGGGTGGAAGGGCGTGGTCTCCTTCTGAGGCGTCTCGACCACCTTGCCGAACATCTCGGAGCTCGAAGCCTGGTAATACCGAACCTCGTGGCCGGTCTTGTCGCGGTAGTCGCGGATGGCTTCGAGCAGCTTGAGGGCGCCCATGGCAACGGTCTCGGCGGTGTAGACGGGCATGTCGAACGAAACACGAACATGGCTCTGGGCGCCGAGGTTGTAGACCTCGTCGGGGCGGATCTGGTCGATGAGTTTGGCGAGGACGTTGGCATCGCAGAGGTCGCCGTAGTGCAGGAAGAGCCTCGTGTCGTCGTAGTGTGGGTCCTGGTAGATGTGGTCGATGCGTTCGGTGTTGAAGGATGAGGATCTCCGGTTGATGCCGTGGACCTCGTAGCCCTTGCTGAGCAGGAGTTCGGCGAGGTAGCTTCCGTCCTGTCCAGTAATCCCCGTAATGAGGGCCTTTTTCCCGTTTGCTTCGGCCATGACGTGCTCCGTCTGGTGTCGTGAACTGTGCTTCCGGGCCCATATCGGGCCTTTGGTGTTGGGCCATCACAATCGCAATCAATGGGTCCCGACGAAGCGTAGGAAGCCACGGGCCTTCGGCGCGTGCTCGACCACGATCATCGGCATGAAAACCCCTGTGTCAGAGTGAGGGTTTTTCCCGCATAACTATTGTTTCCACAACGAATTATATTTCTCCAAACCCCCTCCCGGGCGTGTAGATTCTCGTGTAGGCTGTGGTCGGGAGACCACGGGACGGGCTTGGCCGGCCTCGCCCGGGCACGATTCGAAGGAAGGGAAGCGGATGAAAAAGCATCGTGGCGTTGCTGTGGTTGTGTTGTCGGCGCTTGTGGGTTCCGCCGGTGGGCAGTCGTTCGGGACGTGGCAGAGTGATACGCCGCTGCCGACGAACGGGCAGGCGAAGACGTATTCGTTCGGCATTGAGCTCAACGGAACGAAGTTTGTCCTCGGCGGGCCGCCCTGGTTCAACGGGAGTGAGGACGGCTCGGTCTACTCCCTGGCGCCGGGCGCGACGAACTGGGTCGAGGAGATCGGGTTCGACGGCTACGGCGCGCTAATCAGTCAGGGCGGCGGTGTGGATGCGCTCGGTCGGATCATTGTCTTTGGTGGGGACGATCCGCAGAACCCCGGCTCGACCAAGCCGCCGTTCGAGTGGAATCAGATCGAGGGCCCGTGGAATGAGCACGCCGCCCGGAGCGCCCAGGCGCCGGCGATGTATTTCGCGGAGACGACGGACTCGGCCGGCCGGATCTACTCGATCGGCGGCGGCCCGGGCGAGAGCGCAACGGTCGGCAACCCGAACTCGACCTATGCCGAGCGATTCATCGGCAGCTCGGACACGTGGGAGCCGATTGCTCCGCTTCCGATCGCCACGGCGGACGCGGCGGCATCGCCGGACGGGCTCGGACATATTCTCGTCTTCGGCGGAATCTCAGCAGATGGATCAACCCGGCTTTCCGAGGTGCAGCGGTATGACCTGGCGACCGATTCGTGGTCGACCGTGGCCAACACGGATATGCCCGTCGCGCTCTCGGGACACGAGGCGACGCTCGGCGCCGATGGACGGATCTTCATCCTCGGCGGCGCCTCGGGCCCGATCGGCGCGGAAACCGTCGAGAAAACGACGTGGGTCTACGACCCGATGACCGATTCGTGGCAGGCCGGCCCGGACATGGCCGAGGCGAGGCGCTGGTTTGCCTCGTTCCTCGCTTCGGACGACATGATCTACGCCATCGGCGGCGACAACAGCACGGGCGGGTCGTATGGCGTGGAGAAACTCTACACCACGCCCTGCCCCGTCTTTACCGCCCAGCCGACGGACCAGACCCGCTGGCAGTACGCCAAGGTGACCATGAGCGCGCCGGCCTACGGCGGCGGAACGATCACCTACCAGTGGAAACACGACGGTGTGGCGCTGGTTGACGGCCCCTCGGTCGGGGGCGGGACGATCTCGGGCGCGACCACGGACACGCTGACCATCGACCAGGCCGGCGCCAACGATGCCGGGTTCTACCAGGTTGAAGCAACCAACAGTTGCGGCACGACGCAGAGCAATGTCGCCCTGCTGACGATCAACACGCCGGTTGATCTGCCCACACAGTGGACATTCACAAGCCTGCACCCGAGTGTTGCCACGAGTTCATATGCCACGGGTGTGGATCACGGCGTGCAGGTCGGGCGGGCTGTGTATGACGACTTCGGATATCTGAATATCGACCACCCCTACATCTGGCAAGGCTCGGCTGCGAGCGGGCAGAACATGACCCAGCCCGACTCCCCCGGCGGCTCGATCGTCGATTTCGCGGGCAACTACGCGGTCGGATGGTGGTGGGAGCCGATCCAGTGCTATGTCAATCACCAGTGGCAGACGTGCTACTACCAGCGCGCGGCGTGGTGGGACACGACCGATGGTTCATTCCACAGCACCAACTACTCGGGATATGAATACACCATCATGAACGGGACCGACGGCACCTCGATCGTCGGGACCGGCTCCTACGACGATGCGGTCGGCAACTACTTCAGCCGGGCGGTGATCTGGCAGGGCGCCGACTTCAGCTTCGCCTCAAGCATCCATCCTTCGGTCGGAAACACCAACAGCAGTCTGATCGCGGTGGATGGCAACACACAGTTCGGGAATGTCACCTTCACCTTCGGTGGTGTGCATGCGGGAATCTGGCAGGGCTCGGCGGCGAGCTTTGTGGACCTGAACCCGGCCGGTGCGACCAAGAGCACCGCGACCGATGCCTCGGACGGCCAGCAGGTCGGCATCATCGATCAATTCACCAATCCGCACGCTGGGATCTGGACGGGCACGCCCGAATCGTTTGTCGATCTGACACCGGACGGCGCGCTCACGAGCCGCGTCACCGCGTGCGAGGCGGGCATCCAACTCGGCAGCGTGGACTTCGGCGACGGCCTCGGCTACCGAACCGTTCTGTGGGGCGGAAGCAAGGATGTCTATGTCGAGATTGCCAATGTGCTCCCGACCGGGTACGCGGGACTGAATCTGGTGGGCATGGATGTCGAACCCGACGGCACGATCTCGCTCGTGGGCAGCGCCTACAACCAGACGCTCGGCCGAACCGAGGCGGTGATGATCCGCTCGACCACGGACTCGCCGTGTTTGCCGGATGTCAACGGCGACGGGAACCTCGACCCGGCGGACTTCACCGCGTGGATCGCGGCGTTCAACGCCAACGACCCGGCGGCCGACCAGAACCAGGACGGCTCGATCGACCCGTCCGACTTCACCGCGTGGATCGCCAATTTCAATGCCGGATGTCCGTAAACGATATGTACCGGTGAAAAAGGACAATACAATGAATATGAATACAAATGGTGCCAAGCGATTGCTGATCGCCTTGTCGATGACGATGCTCGCTGTCCCCGGGATGGCGCAGACGATCTATGTCGATGCTGCCGCCACGGGCGCCAACGACGGCTCGGGCTGGGCGGACGCCTACACGAGCCTGTCCGATGCGCTTGCGGCAGCCACGGCCGGCGAACAGGTCTGGGTCGCCGATGGCGCCTACGGCCCGAGCGCTGCGGCCGGGTCGTTCGACATCCCGACCGATGTGGCGGTGTACGGCGGGTTCGCGGGTGGCGAAACCTCGCTCGCGCAGCGCGATCCCGAAACCTTCATCTCCGTCATCGACGGGTTTCTGTCTCAGGGCAGCCCCATGGTGACGATCACCAACGGCACGCCAAGCACGATCCTTGATGGATTCCAGATCAGCGATGCGATCGCGGCGGACGATGCGCTCGGAGGCGTCGGGGGCGCCGGCGCGGGCATGCTTATCATGGGCGGATCGCCGACGATCGCCAACTGCAACTTTCTCGGCAACTCCGCCCGCCTCGGCGGGTCGGTGTTTGTGCTCGACGCAAGCCCCGTCTTCGACACGTGCGAGTTCCGGGGCAATATCTCGGCTCGCTCCGGCGAGGGCGGCGCGGTCTACGCCACCACCACCAACGCCACGCCTCAAACTCTCACCTTTATCGACTCAACCTTCGTAAGCAACTCGGTTCACCAGGGTCACTTTGCCACGGGCAACGGCGGCGGGTTGTACGTCGGCCCGGGATACGACCTTGTGATCGACCACTGCTCATTTGACGGCAACTTCGCCTTCCACAACGGGACGTTCGGCAACGCCGTGCTCGGGGGCGCGGTCTATTTCGGCGGCAACCACATGAGCGTCGACCGCTCGACCTTCTCCAACAACTACGCGGCCTTCGGCGCCGGGATCTATGCCCAGGGCACGCTCGACTGCTCCAACAGCGTCTTCACGGGCAACCGCGCGGTCATCAATGGATGCTTCGGGCCAGAGTGCAACGGCGCGCCGGATGTGCCCTCCGGCGTCGGGGGGGCGATGTATGTCGCCACGGCGACGATGACTAACTGCACTGTAGCGGGCAACTGGGCTGCCAAGAGCAACGCCGGATGCACGTTCGGAAACGGCACGGTCGTCAACTCGGTTTTGTGGCACAATCTGGATTATCCGCCGCTGCCCGGCGAGGATGTCCCGCCGCTGGTGCGCACGCAGATCGGGGGCACCTACACGATCACGAGCAGCAACGTCCAGGGATTGCTTCAGCAGATCCCCGGCGAAGACCCACCGGACCCGGCGAACTGGCCCGGCTCGGTCGATGTCGATCCGCAGTTCGTCATCACACCCGTGGTCGGCACGCTCGGCGGATTACTGGTCGTGGGCGATCTGCACCTGCAATCGGGTTCGCCCTCGGTTGATTCGGGCGACAACAACGCTGTGCCCGCCGGGCTGATGCTGGATATCGACGGCCTGTCGCGGATCGCCGACGACCCGAACACGCCCGACACCGGCATGGGAACCGCGCCGTATGTCGATATGGGTGCGTACGAGTTCACGCCGAGCACAACCTGCCTGCCGGATGTCAATGGCGATGGCAACCTCGACTCGGCGGACTTCACCGCATGGATCGCAGCGTTCAATGCGAACGACCCGGCGGCCGACCAGAACCAGGACGGCTCGATTGACCCGTCCGACTTCACCGCATGGATCGCCAACTTCAACGCGGGGTGCTGAGCACGACATCATGTCAGGACACTTTCCGGGCCGGGGGCGGCGGCGCTCCCGGCTCGGCTTTCGTTTACGATCTGCGCCATTCATGCGAACGCTCGACGAAGGGGGCAGCAGATGATCGACGCGGAAGAGGCTCTGGATCGACTGCGGGAGGGGAACCGTCGGTTTGTCGCCGGCGCGCACAGGGGCGAACCATATCAGGATCAGGCCCGGCACGTGGATCTCTCATCGGGGCAGACACCCTTTGCGGTCGTGCTCGGGTGCAGCGATTCACGGGCGCCGGTGGAGATCCTGTTCGACCAGAGGCCGGGCGACCTGTTCGTCGTGCGCGTCGCGGGCAACATCGCCAAGCCGACCCAGGTCGGGAGCATCGAGTTTGCCGTCAACCAGCTCGGGGTCCGGCTGGTCGTGGTGCTCGGGCACAGCGACTGCGGCGCCATCCGCGCGGCGCTTCGGCATCGGCATGATCCGGCGCCCCTCACGCCGGGCCTGAACGAGATCATCGAGGCCATTGCCCCGGCCATCCGCCGAGACAACTCGGTGGACGACGCGGTTTGGGCGAATGTTAACGCGGTCGCGGCGGGACTGCACCATGCAGAAGGGCTCCGCGACCATGTTGATCGCGGAGCCCTGAGGATTGTCGGCGCGAAGTACGCGATCGACACGGGGTGTGTCGAGTTCGCGACTTCGTAGCCCGTCAATGGGCGGGCACCTGGCGCCTCAGTTGCAACCCGCGTTGAAGTTGGCAACCCAGGCGGTGAAGTCCGAGGCGGTGCACTGACCGTCGAGGTTCTGGTCGCACTCGGGATCACCGGCATTAAAGGCGGCAACCCAGGCGGTGAAGTCCGCGGGCGTCACCTGACCGTCATGATTCACATCCGGCAGGCAGACGGCATCGTTACAGACGAAGCTGCCGATCCGGAACCCATCGACCGC
>DRKT01000144.1 GCA_011053195.1 Phycisphaerales bacterium
CCAGCTCCGAAGAACTGCTCATCTATGAGCTCAACATGCTCTATGAGCTCGCGGAAATCAAGTATGTCAAGCTGTACGCGGGTCTGGGTGTCCGAGCGGTTGATGGAACGGCCACCGTCACCGGCGATGTCGGCGGCGTGCTGACGACCCGCGAAGAATCCGCCTTCATCCCCGTCCCGGTTGCGGTTGCCGGCGCCAGGCTCGACCTCGGGCCGCACTTCGTCATCAGCGGCCGGCTCGGCGGGATGTACTTCGGCGACTACGGTTCGGTCCTCGACGGCCAGCTCGAACTCGGGTACGACTTCTTCCGAAACTTCGGTGTTTTCGTCGGGTATCGCGTGATGCACCTCGAAAGCGATGCGTTCGACCTCGAGATCAACGCGACGCTCCAGGGCCCGTACGCCGGGGCTGAACTTCGGTTCTGAATCTCAGCCTTGCATGAGTTTGGTGATGATGTCGAGCCCCTGCTCGATCTTGGCAACCGGGGCCGCGTAGCTCAGTCGGACGTGAGTATCGCGGCCGCTGAACACGTTGCCTGGGATGATCATCACGTTCTGCTCGATGCAGCGATCGACGAACTCGGTTCCGGTCAACCCGAGATGCTCGGGGACCTTGGGAAAGGCGTAGAACGCGCCCTCGGGCACCGCGACCTCGGTGACGCTCTGCAGCCGCTCGATCACCATGTCACGCCGACGCTGGAAATCCGCGACGTGCTGGGTCATGTCCACATCGAACGCCGCGAGCACGCCCCACTGCGTCGGGCTCGGCGCGCACACAAAGGTGTACTGCTGAAGCCGGGTGATGGCGTCGATGATGGGTGTCGGCCCGACGGCATAGCCGCCCCGCCAGCCCGTGCAGCCATAGGTCTTGCCGAAGCCGCGGATCAGCAGGACATCCTTCTCGGCGCCGGGGAGCCTCGCCGGGCTCGGGCATCGCGGCGAGACGCCGTCGCCGGCCGCGACATCGGTCACCCCGCCGGCGAAAGTGAATTCATCATAAATCTCATCAGAAACAAGCAAAATGCCCTTCGATCGGCACAGCTCGAGCAGGTCTTTGCATTCATCGACGGTGCTCACCACGCCGGTCGGGTTGTTCGGCGAGTTGAACAGGACCAGTTTGGTGCGCTCGGAAATCAACGGCTCGACGCGCTCGGCGGTCATGCGACCATCGGGATACATCTCACACCGGACAGCCTTGCCGCCGGCGATCGTCGCGAGGTATGGATACATCGCGAAATACGGGTCGGGGATGATGGCCTCATCACCCGGGCCGATGAGCGCGAGAAACAGGAGTGTGAGTGCGCCCGCCGTGCCGCTGGTGACGATACAGTCCAGCCCGTCATCGCCGGGGACGTCCCAGCCGATATCAAAGCGCAGGTGGGCCGCGATGCGGTCGAGCAGAGGCCCGATGCCCTTGGTCAGTGTGTAGCCGTTGCGATCGGTGCGTATGGCCTCGATCGCGGCATCCTTGACCCTGTCCGGCACGGGAAAGTCCGGCTGACCGATCGAGAGATTGATCGGGTCCTGAAGTTTGGCCGCGAGGTTGAAGATCCGCCGGATGCCCGACGCATCGACCGCGCGCGCCCGATCGCAGATCAATCGCTCGGTGTCCATGGCTTATCCGTTCTGTGCGGTCCGGGTCACTTCTCGACGACTTGCGTCTTCGGCAGGCCGAGGGGTGAGGTCTTGCCGGCCTCGAACTTCTGATCCTCGGTCAGCTTCTCGATGCGCTCGGCGCGGGTCATGACACTCCGCTTGCCAGCGAGGTTGCCCTTGGTTTTCAATGATCGGTTCAGACTCATCTTTGCTGCTCTTTCTGGCTCGCCGACCCGCCCTCAGGACCCGGTGTCCGGGATCGGCATCTTGTACCACTGCCACTGGTTGGATCGGCTGTAGTCAATCGACCCGCCGTGCTCCCTGAACCATAGGCCACCGAGACGCTGAATCTCTCGCTGGTGCTCCAACTTGACGGTGCTCGTGCGGAAGCCCTTTGAGGGCAAACCGAGCAGCGTAATGATCTCGTAGACATTCCGGTCCCCCTTCGGACGCTTGCGGATGAAGGATTCGATGCCGTTCTCGTGCAGGAAGGCTCGGAGCTGCATCGCCTCCTCAGGGTCCGCCAGAGGCGCCAGATGCAGGTAGTTGCGACCAGGCTCTCTCCTGTCGATGTACGCAAGCTGTTCGTCATCGGCCTGATTGACCACCTGTGGATTCGTTGGTTCCGGCTCTGGCTCGGTCTGTTTCGGAGGTGCCTCGGCCGGCTCGGGCTGGGGCGGTACGAACTCGGGATCCGATGCGATCGCCAGCGGGTCCACGATCCGGGGCTCCGTGACACCCGCATCCTTCAGGGCGTTCTTGGCGGCATCTGACGACGCCGCGGCCAGACGATCCGTCGACTGCTTCCGACCGGTCTGGACCGCGATCACCCAGGTCAACACAAACAGCACCATCACCCCGGCGAAAGCCATCCAAAGCGTCGAAACCGAAACCGTGATCTTCCCGGGTGGGGTGTGTTGGGCATCCTCGGCTGCCGTAGATTGATGAGCGGCTTCAGATGTTGGGGCGGAAGAGGATTTCGGTTCGGATTGGGGCGGTTTGGCATCCATGGGTGTGACCGGCTTCTCCGATGCCGGTGCCGGTGGCTTGTCCTTGACCTCCGGTTTCGATTCGGGCTTGGCAGCAGCGATCGGGGCAGGTTTCCGAAGGGATCTGGCCTTGAAACTCGGGATTTCTTGCAAAAGCGCCGGCTCGGGAGCCGGGTCTTGGGTGATCAGGTTTGTCGGAGCCTTGGAAACTGCCTGGACCGGCTTGCTCTTGGATAACGCCGGCTTGGTCTCGACAACCGCCTCGCTGGCGACCCGTGTATGGTCTGCCTTGGTCGGCTCGTTGGGCTTGATCTTTGCTTGGGGATCCGGTGGGCGAGGGGTTCTCGGGGCCGAGTTTTCGACCGTGCCCGCCCCGATTTGCTCGCGCAGCGCCGGATTGCCGACCTGCCCCTTGGGGGTCGAGTTGGACTCCCGCAGGAGTTCGAACAGGGCCGGGGTGTTGCGACGTCGAGCCATACTGCGGACATTCTCTCCGCCCGGAGGCCCAGTTGCAAATCTCAAGGCCCAAGTCCGGCCCACTTGTCCAGATTCTCGCCCGGCCAAGGCCCGATACCCCCCGTATACTCGCGCCATGGCTATTGACGAATGCGACATCATCCGGATCGACCCCAAGCCCATGAATCGGCTTGAGAGCGTCTACCTGCCCGAGATCTTCCGTGGGTTCTCCACCACGATGCGGCACCTGTTCACCTCCTTCGGGCAGGGCAAGACCAGCAGGACCATCCAGTATCCCGAGCAGCGGCGAGAAAATCGCCTGCCTCAAGACGGCGGCATCGAACCCAGCAACTTCAGGGGTATCCACCGCCTCAACCGAGACGAAGAGGGCCGGGTCAAGTGCGTCGCCTGCATGATGTGCCCCACCCTCTGCCCGGCCAACTGCATCCACATCGTCGCCGACGAATCGCCCTGGGACGATCGCGAGAAGTATCCCAAGAAATTCGAGATCGACGAACTCCGCTGCATCTTCTGCGGCATGTGCGAAGAAGCGTGCCCGGTCGATGCGATCGAACTCACCACGCTCTACGACGTGGTCGGCCTCTCACGCCAGGAGATGATCTTCGACAAAGAGAAACTGCTGAGCGTGTACGACGTCACCATCGACAAAAAACCGATGTAAAAATCAGCCAATTGCAGAATGTACATCCTTCCGCATCGCCGATGCAGCGCGTTTCGCCGCACCCTGCCATGACTCGCCGGGCCCGGGCTCGGCATAGATCACGCTCCGGCTGGCGCTGACAAGCACACCCCGACCGGGAATGTGCGGTCTGGCAAGCAGCGGCTGAAGGTCTTCGGCCGAGCCGCCCTGAGCGCCATATCCCGGAACGAGAAAAACCTGCTCGGGCATGATCGCACGCAGCCTCGCGCCATCGGCAGCCTTGGTCAGCCCTACCACCGCTCCGACATCGCTCACCCCCGCATCACCAAGCCGATCCATCCCCGTCGAGCGC
>DRKT01000145.1 GCA_011053195.1 Phycisphaerales bacterium
CCGCCTCGCCGATGATACGGTCCGGCAGCCCCCGCACTCCCAATATTCAGCCCGCTGGAGCCAGAGTACGCATGGAACACGACGCCCCGATCGGCCAGCCTTCGCCGGGCCCTCTACCCACCCCGGACCCGGGCTCAGGCCGGGCCGAGCGGATCACCCTGCTGGTACTGATCCCCGTTTTCATTCTGGTGGTTGTGCTGCAGCAGGTGTCGGTCTCCAGCACGACGCAGAACGCCATCGAGCAGGCCCAGGGCGTCACCGCGCCGGACCAGTCGGAGACCTTCGAGCTGGCGTCCCGGATCTTTGTCAAGTTCGAGCACCTGCTCCGGTCGTTGGACCAGGGCGAGGGGTCGTCGCCGGATGCTGCGATCTTTGCGCAGCAGGCGGAGATGATGACGAGCCTGCCGGTCGACGAGATCCGCGTGGCGATACTCGAGGGAGAACTGCTCGGGCCGGACGCTGCCCGCAAGAAGCTGGCCGAGGCGATGGAGAAACTGCTCGACGAGGGCCATCCGTACGACGAGAAGACGACCGCGCTGCTGATGGACGACATCGATGCGTTGGATCGGCTCTACGCGGGCGAGCCGGTGGGCGAGGATGAGCGGCAGGGGCTGGTCGATCGGCATGGGTGGTTCGGCGAACTGGCGCTCTCGTTCGGGCTCGATGATGATGACCCGGCGCGCAAGCCTCTGATCTCCGGCGGCGGGGCGCTGGTGGTCGGGCTGGGTATCTTCGGGATGGTGCTCGTGGTGGTCCTGATTGCCGGGCTGGTGCTGTTGATTGTCGGTCTGGTTCGGATCGGCTCGGGCGCGTTCCGGTTCCGCTTTCGCAGGCCGAGCCCGGGCGGGAGTGTGTATCTCGAAACGTTCACGGTCTTTGTGGTTTCGTTCGCCTGTGTGCAGTTGCTCTCGGCCCTGCTCGAGGGGCACATGAGCGACGAGGCGCACCTGGTGGCGACGCTCGGGGCGCAGTGGCTCGTAGCGCTCTCGATTTTCTGGCCCCTGGTCCGCGGTGTGCCGGTGGCGCGGTGGCGGCAGGACATGGGCTATATCGCGCCCGATGGCGTGCTGCGCGAGATCGGGGCCGGGCTGCTGGTCTATCTGGCCGGCATTCCGCTGTATTTCATGGCTGCGTTCACATCGTTGGCGTTGGTGATGCTCAGGCAGTTGATTGAGGGGGCGTTTCAGACCGGCGGGGAGGGTTCGCCGCCGATGTCGCCGCCGCAGTCCAACCCGATCATCGAGATGATCCAGCAGCTCGGGTTCTTTCAGTTGTTGCTGCTTGGTTCGCTGGTGGTGTTCTGGGCGCCGATCGTTGAGGAAGGGATCATGCGCGGCGCGCTGTATCGTCATCTTCGCAGCCGACTGGGCTTTACGTTGAGCGCGATCGCCAGTGCGCTGGTGTTTGCGATGTTGCACCAGTACGACGTGCTGATGCTGGTGCCGATCATCACGCTCGGGGCGGTGTTCGCGTTCATCCGCGAGTGGCGGGGCTCGCTGATCGGGTGCATGACGGGCCACTGCCTGCACAACGCGACGGTGTTTGCGCTGGTGATCTGGCTGCTGAACGCGACATAAAGGCGACATAAAAAAACCGAGGGCGGGCGCCCTCGGGGTGTATTTCAGGGAACGAGTGGCGGGATCAGCCGACGATGCCCTTGGCCTTGAGCATTTCGATGCAGTCGGCGACGCAGGCATCGACGTCTTTCTCGGCGCATTTGAGCACGAGTTCGGCCTTGGCGGGTGCTTCGTAGGGGTCGTCGATGCCGGTGAAGCCTTTGATCTCGCCGGCGCGGGCTTTCTTGTAGAGGCCCTTGGGGTCGCGCTTCTCGCACTCTTCCAGCGGAGTGTCGGCGAAGACCTCGAAGAAGGGGACGCCGGCCTCTTCGTGCAGGGCGCGCACGGCGTCGCGGTCGGCGGCGTAGGGGCTGATGAAACTCGTGATCGCGATGGTCCCGTTGTCGGCGAAGAGCTTGGCGACCTCGCCGATGCGGCGGATGTTCTCGGCGCGGTCTTCAGCGCTGAAGCCGAGGTTCTTGTTCAGACCCATGCGGATGTTGTCGCCATCCATGCGGTAGGCGTTGATGCCCTGCTGGACGAGAACCTGTTCGAGGGCGCTGGCGACGGTGGATTTGCCGCTGGCGCTGAGCCCGGTGAACCAGAGGGTGCAGCCCGTGCAGCCGAGGGCTTTCCAGCGTTCTTCGCGGGTGAGGTTGCCTTCGTGCCAGGTGACGTTGGTGGCTTTGATCTCGGTCATTGCAAGGATTCTCCGTGGGGGTTGGTGGTGCGTGGGATGCCGGGCGGCGTTGGTCGGATCGTTCGTGGGTTTATTGGAACACGCTGTTGAAGCTGGCGAGCATGGTCTTGATCTGGGCGAGGGCGCCCTGGGCGGCTTCGAGGTTGGCGGCTCCGGCGAGCGAGTCGAGCGTTGGTGTGAACTTGCCGACGAAGGTGTCGAGCTGTTCGCGGGCGGCTCCGGCGAGCGTGGTGGTGTTCATCATGTCGGCGACGGTGGCCTTGAGCTTGTCGCCGAGCGCGGCTGCGGATTCGAGCGAGTCGAGCTTGGCGCCATCAACGAGTTCGTTGAGCGTGGCCATGGCGTTGCGGGAGATGTCGTCGAGCTGCCATTTCTCGCCGTTGTTGAGCGAGAGTCCGAGGTCGCCGGCGGTTGCGGCGGAAGCGGAGTCGCCGAGGCCGAGGGTTTCACAACCTCCGAGCATGAGCGAGGCCGAGGCGAGGGTCAGGGCGAGTGCGGTGCGTGCGTTCATGGTGCGTGGTCCTTGGGGCTCAGGCCCGGTACGGTGCGTCAAAAGTCATTCGGGTCCGGCGGGAGACCGGATCAACTGAAGCAAAGCGGGTATTCGGGCGGATTTCCACTGCCTATCCTCATATTCAGGTCGTGGTGGGCACGGCTGAATGATGCATCAAACATACCCCGAACCCGGAAATCCGGAGGGAGAGTCACGATATGGCCGGTCTCATCGAGCCGCATGGCGGAGTTCTTGTCAATCAGGTCGCCGAGGGCGGCGTCCGCGACGCGCTCATCAAGGAGGCCGAGTCGCTTCCGCGTCTTGACCTTTCGCACAAACAGTCCTGCGACGCCGAGATGATCGGGATCGGTGCGTTCAGCCCGCTCAAGGGATTCATGGGCAAGGCGGACTTCGATTCGGTGGTCGGTTCCATGAAGCTTGCCGACGGGAACATCTGGCCTTTGCCGATCACGCTCAGCGTGGACAAGGCGGACGCCCCGGCGGTCGGCTCGCGGGTCGCGCTGTACGCGCCGAATGGGACGCTTCAGGCGGTGATGACGGTCGAGGAGGTCTATCCCCACGATCGCAAAGCCGAGGCGAATGCGATTCTCAATGGCGCTGAGGACGACGGGAAGCATCCCGGCGTCGAGGCGGTCAAGGCCGAGGGCGACACGTGCATCGCCGGCCCGATCGAGGTGGTCAATGTGTGTGTCGATCCCGAGGGGCCCGAGGCCTTTCTCGACCATCGCCTGACCCCCGCCCAGACGCGGGCCGAGTTCGAGAAGCGGGGCTGGAAAACGGTCAGCGCCTTCCAGACGCGCAACCCCATCCACCGAGCCCACGAGTACCTGTGCAAGTGCGCGCAGGAGATCACCGACGGCCTGCTGATCCACCCGCTCGTCGGCGAGACCAAGCCGGGCGATATCCCTGCCGATGTGCGCATGCGATGTTATCAGAGGCTGATCAAGGATTACTTTGTTGATGAGCGCACGCTGCTGAGCGTGATGCCGGCCGCGATGCGGTACGCCGGCCCGCGCGAGGCGATCCTGCACGCGCTGGTTCGCAAGAACTATGGTGTCACGCACTTCATCGTCGGGCGCGATCACGCGGGCGTGGGCAGCTACTACGGCACGTACGATGCACAGGATATTTTCAATGATCTTGACAAAGAGAATCTCAAGATCGAGCCGCTCAAGTTCGAGCACGCCGCCTTCAGTAAGAAGGCGCAGGGCATGGTCTCCGGCAAAACGTTCCCGAAGATCGAGGGCGATCAGATCTTCCTCTCGGGCACCAAGGTCCGGGAGATGCTGTCCAGGGGCGAGCGTCCGCCGGGCGAGTTCACAAGGCCCGAGGTCGCGGACATTTTGATCGAATGGGCCACCGGCGCCTGATTGGTTCTCGACACATTGCTTCCCGACAATCTGCACACCCACAAACCCGCGTTCGTCGCGGGTTTTTTGCATTGACACGGCTGACGTTATGCGTTAGCGTTCACGGACTCGTGGAGCGCACCCTCGTGGGGAGGAGGAGGGCTCTGCATGACACGTACACGCCGTTCATTGATGTTGGTTTCCGCTTTGACTTCGTGGCTCGGCGCGAGTGCCGGCGAGGCTCAGCCGATCGTGTGGGCCAACAACGGGCAGGACAAGGTGGTGCAGGGTGACCTGCGCGCGGCGAACGCTGCGGGCAGCGTGGTGAGCAGCGTGTGGGATGGTTCGACGGTTTCGATTTTCGGCGCGCGCAACGAGACGGTCGCGTTCAATCTGGTGCTCGAATCGCCGGGCTCGGCGACGTCCGGGGTTTCGGTTTCATTCGACACGCTGACCGGCCCCGGCGGTGCGACGATCCAATCACGGGCAGCGACGCCGGATGACGATCTGTTCAACACCGTCGGCCGACCGATCGAGCTTTTTTATGTGCGCTATCTTCAAATCAAGGGCATCGGGAAGCTCGTGTACGAGTCGTACGACGAGCGGCATGTTCCGCATCGGCTGCGTCGGCCGTGGTCGGGCGAGGGCGTTGCCGATCCCGGCACCGGGTGGACGGATCGGCCTGACCATGACGCGTACTACCCGGACATCGCGGTTCCGATCGAACTCGAAACGCCGTTCTCGATCGCGGCGGACACGAACCAGAGCATCTGGGTGGATGTGTATATCCCGAAGGACTCGCCGGCGGGGATGTATTCAGGAACAGTGCTCATTCAATCTGATGGAAACCCGGACATCTCGGTCCCGGTCTCGCTCGAGGTGCTGCCCTTCACGCTGCCTGATGAGCCGGCGCTCAAGACGATGCTGGTGCTCGGCTACGGCGATGTGAACAAGCGGTATGTCGGGGTTGAATATCCATACGACCCGGCGATCGTCGAGCAGATGCACCAGATCCGCGACAAGCACTTCCAGATGGCGCATCGGCACCGGATTTCCATAGTTGATGGCGACAGCGTGCCGGAGCAGGACAGCGGCCCGACCCATCCGAGCAGCGAATACCCGCCGAGGTTCGACGGCTCGCTCTTTACGCCGGCCAACGGATACGACGGCCCGGGTGTCGGTGTGGGGAACCTGATCTATGCGGTCGCGCTGTATGGCCGATGGTGGTATGACGATCCGAATCTCACGATGCAGCAGATGTGGTCGCGCACCGACGGCTGGGCGAGCTGGTTCGCCGCCAATGCGCCGGGTGTTGAATACTTTCTGTACATCGTCGACGAGCTCGAGGACCCGGCGTCGCTGGCCAAGATCGAGCAGTGGGCGGGCTGGATCGACGCCAATCCGGGGCCGGGGCGGGCGATGAAGAGCTTTGCGACGATGGACTACATCACCGGCGTGACGAGCACGCCATCGCTGGATATCCCGTGCGCCACCGGGTACAGGGCGACCGCCGCGCAGGTTCAGGCCGCGGCCGATACGCTCCGCAACGATCCGCAGCGGCGGACGTGGTGGTACAACGGGAATCGTCCTCATCTCGGGACCTTCGCCACAGAGGACGACGGCGTCGCCCTGCGCGCCGGCGCCTGGGGGATGTTCAAAAAAGAGATCGAACGTTGGTTCATGTGGGAGAGCACCTACTACAACAACTTTCAGGGCGGCACCGGCGAGACCGATGTCTTCAACTCCGCATTCACCTTCGGAGCCGATGACCACTTCGACCCCATCGACGGCCGAACCGGCTGGAACTACTCCAACGGCGACGGCGTGCTCTTTTATCCCGGCACGGATACGGTGTTCCCGGCATCGTCGTACGGGCTGAACGGTCCGATCGCCAGCCTCAGGCTCAAACTCTGGCGCCGGGGGATTCAGGACGCCGACTATCTCGCGCTTGCCGGCGCCATCGACCCGGCCGCGACGGATGCCGTTGTCGATGCGACGGTGCCGACGATTCTGTGGGAGTATGGCGTCACGGACCCGAACGATCCGACGTATGTGTTGACGGACATCAGTTGGTCGACGGACCCCGATGTGTGGGAGGCTGCCCGCCGGCAGCTCGCCGACATCATCACGGGCGCCGGCGCCAACTGCCCGGCGGACATCAACGGCGACGGCGTGCTCGGGCCGGGAGATTTCACCGCATGGGTCGCTGCCTACAACGCGAACGATCCCAAAGCCGACCAGAACGGCGACGGCCAGATCAACCCGGCCGACTTCTCGGCTTGGATTGCCAACTTCACAGCGGGGTGCCCGTAATCGATCGGTTGGAGCCGGTGTTGAATCAGAGATTCACAGAATCGGCTGAGCCGGTTGGCGGGCTTGGTTCGAGCACGGGCGGCTCGACGCACACTAAGTTCAGTGCAGCAAATGGGATAGATGTGAAAACACACCCCGGCCAGAGTTGCGACATGACGACGCGAGAGGTGACGAACACAAAAATGTGGCACGTCTCTGGGGTGGGCGTTGTGTGGAAAATATTTCGGAAGGCCTGACGATTTTTTCTTGCAGGCTTTGTTCGATGCTATTACAATGGATGCAAGGAGCCCGGCCCTGTTCAAGGAGCCCGGTGATGATTCCATTTGTCGCGTGTGCCGTGTTGAGTCCCGTCTTGGGTTTTCAGGGCGTGCTGGGTCTGTCGGATTGCACTATCCAACAGCACAGGGCGCAGCTCCCATATCAGTGTCGGGCGTCGGCTCAGCTTGTAGACTATATAGGTGCTCGCGTGATAGGTGCTCGCGTGACGTACAATATTAAGCCCGTGGCAAAGACAAAGCGTGTTGTTGCCGAGTTGACGGTTGATGGTTTGTTTTGTGACATCGTCCCGTGCGAATATGTTCCCAAGGCGAAGGATGTTCCACTCACTTGGAAGGTACAGCAGGGGTTTGTGTGGAATGTGTTTGGGTCGGCGACGGTGAGCATCAAATCAGGTCTTGCGAGCAGACTCATAGCCAAGCTTGGGGGCTCCATCAATGTGGGGGGTGAAATCTCTGGATCCACAATTATTTCTACGGAACTCGGAATCACAATTACAGAAACACAATGCACCGATATTACGAAAACGATTTACGAATTGACAGACTACACATCCGGCGTCGTTGTGGTGGATGGTGAAAAATTTATCTGGAAGCTCGGGCCCGAGTGTAATTCTGCTCAAGTGACAACACATTGTTATGTAGAGGAAGCGACCGGCGACGCACGTGGTTCCTTTTCGTATAAGCAGGCTACAAAGGTCTTGCCTTGTAGTGATTGCCTTGAACAAGGTTTTTCTTTTGCGAACTTGGACATGTGTTGCGATTGCTATAATGACGAATAGAATCATTTGAGAGGTATTCGGATGAAGGTTAGAAAAAGAGTTGCCTTGTTGGTGGCCTTGGGGCTTGGTCTTGGTTGCCCGGTTGCAGCGGATGACGGCCAGGCCCAGATGTATTTGAACGAAGCTCTTGAAGCCTTTGGTGCGGGCGATTTTTCAACGGTGCGTTCAAAGTGTCTTTCCGCGATTGCAGCATCGGACACCGAGCAGTACCGCCTTTCGGCGCATCAGGTATACGCCTCGACGTACTTTGCCGATGGTGACTACCAAGCTGTCATAGACTATCTCGAACCAGTTATTACAGGTGCGGAGCCAGATGCAGAGTCATACAGCGAGTTGGTGTTGTGTCACCAGACACTGGCAGATGCGAAGCAGATGCTGGGCGATTTATCCGGCGCCATAGCGGTTCGTACGGAGGCGATCGACCAGTACGGTCAATTTTCTGTGGCGACAATCGTCGGGCCGCTGTATGTCTCAAATGCGGCGGATTGCGCTGAGATCGGGGACTACCCGGCCTCTCGACAGTGGTTCGACCGGCTCTTTGTCGAGCAATGGGAGTATGGCGCCAATGATGAGAACCGGGCTTACAACAGATTGCTTGCTGTTCAGCTTTCGGGTTTCACGCCGTCTACTCCGGAGTATACAAGCAGGATCGACGATCTTTTGGCCGATCAGCGGGTGGAGGAAGACCGGGGTAATGCATTGTTGTACGCAGAAAAGTACGACTCGGTGGGCGGGTTGGGTTCGCCGACCGCCCGTGCTGTTGCAGAAGAGATGTTTGTATTGACCAACATTTATGGATGGCACAAGAGCGCGCAGGAGCAGCCTTATCCATATTTCAGGACCGACGAGATGACATACCTGGTCCAGACGGCGATCGCGGTGGTGTTGGTTCCGATCGCCATATCACCGCCAGAATCACCGGGAAATCGGGATATGAACTACCAGTTTGCCAAGTTTCTTCTGACAGAAATGGGTGACGAGGAGCAGGTCGTACTTTTCCGTGACAGGCTTGCAAAAGTCGTCAGAGAGTATGAAATCAGCGTCGGAAACATCGGCAGCCCATAAGCCTGTCGGCTCACCCGCTCTGGGGCAGCATATCGAGCAGGGCGACCAGCGCCCATGAAACGCCCGCGAGCAGGGCCAGACCGAGGATCAGGCCGGCGGACATCTGCAGCACGCTGCGCCAGTATCGGGTCATGTCCTCGCACCGGACAGCCTTGTACGCGATGACCATCAACACGATGAGCGGGATCAGCAGCAGCCACTCGGAGCCATAGGCG
>DRKT01000146.1 GCA_011053195.1 Phycisphaerales bacterium
AGAAGGAGGACACCATGTCAGGATCGACCAGCACACAGGCCATTCCGGCCCCGCCGTTCAATCTGATGAAGTGGATCGACGAGCATTCGGCGGATTTCAGGCCGCCGGTGATGAACAAGCAGTTTTATAAAGGAGCGGACGACGTGATCGTGTTCGTGTCGGTCGGCCCGAACACGCGCAACGATTACCATGTGAATCCGACCGAGGAGCTGTTTTATCAACTCAAGGGGGATATCGCGGTACGGATTCGGCCGTTGGATGGCTCCAAGCCTCGGGAGGTCGTGATTCGCGAGGGAGAGATGTGGCTGTGTCCGCGTTGGGTGCCCCACCGCCCGCAGCGGCCGGCGGACACGATCGGCCTGATTGTCGAGTTTCCGCGAAAGAATGACAAGGGCGAGACGCTGGATGATGGGCTGCGCTGGTACTGTGAGAAATGCGACACGCTTGTTCACGAGGCCTCGTTCCGGCTCGAAAGCATCGATAAGGATCTGCACGAGGCGATGGACGGGTTCTGGAATGGTCCGGTCGAGGGGCGGACGTGCCCGAACTGTCATACGGTGATCGAGCGTGCGGGCGAGTTTGACCTTTCGAGTATCCAATAATTGCGGACCCCGACCGATGGACAAGATCGACATCCACACGCACATTCTTCCACCGGAGTGGCCGGATTTGGCCGAGCAGTTCGGCGGAGGGCGTTGGCTCTCGATGCAGCAGCGTCTGGATGCGTCTGGTGTGTGCCGCGGGGCGTCGCTGTATTGTGATGGGAATCACTTTCGTGATGTTCAGCCGAATTGCTTCGATCATGCGGTTCGGCTCGAAGAGATGGAACGCACGGGCGTGCGGATGCAGGCACTGAGTACCGTTCCGGTGATGTTCAGTTATTGGGCTGAACCGGATCAAACATTGTATCTGGCCAGACTCCTGAACGACCACATCGCGGAGGTGTGTCGGGCGTTTCCCGATCGGTTTGCCGGGCTGGGCACGCTCCCGATGCAGAATCCGGAACTGGCGATCGGCGAGCTCGAACGGTGTATGAATGAGCTTGACATGTCGGGCATCCAGATCGGCTCGCACATCGACCGGGGCGATAAGCCGGACTGGAACCTGAACGAACCCGCGGTGTTTGATGTCCTTCAGGCGGCTGCTGATCTTGGGGCGTGCGTGTTCGTCCATCCATGGGACATGATGGGAAGCGAACAGATGCGGCGGTATTGGCTGCCCTGGCTTGTCGGGATGCCGGCGGAGACGAGCCGGGCGATGTGCTCGGTCATGTTCGGCGGCGTGCTGGATCGCATTCCGCATCTGCGGATCTGCTTTGCCCACGGCGGGGGTTCGTTTCCGGGAACCATCGGCCGAATCGAGCACGGCTTCCGCGTGCGTCCCGACCTGTGTGCTGTTGACTGCTCGACCAATCCGCGGGACTACCTTGCCCGGCCCGCGCCGAATGGAGGCGTGAAGCCGGCACGGGTGTATGTGGATTCACTTGTCCACGATCCCGCGGCGCTGGATCGCCTGATCGATCTGTTCGGCGCCGAGCGGATTGCGCTCGGCTCAGATTATCCATTTCCTCTCGGCGAGGCGATGCCGGGCGCCATGATCGAGGCCATGGATAGGCTTTCTCACGAAACACGAACACAGATCCTGAGCCTCACCCCGTCGGAGTTTCTTGGTCTGCGCGTACCACTGTCCGAAGGGTGATTCGATCATGACCGATCTCGACCGTGCCAAGGATCTCGATGCCCATGATCCGCTGCGTTCCTGCCGATCACTCTTTGAGATCCCCAGGATCGGAGGGCGGGAGGTGGTGTACCTCACCGGCAATTCGCTGGGGCTCCAGCCGAAAGAGGTGCGGAGCCTGATCGAGCAGGAACTCGATGATTGGGCAACGCTCGGCGTCAATGCACACTTTGAAGGGCGAGATCCATGGAAGGACTACCACGAGCAGTTCCGTGAACCGCTGGCAAGGCTGGTGGGCGCTGAACCGAATGAAGTCGTCGCGATGAACTCGCTCACGGTGAACCTGCACCTTCTGATGGTCTCGTTCTACCGCCCGACGAAGGATCGGCATGTGATCGTGATCGAGGACAACGCCTTTCCATCGGATTCGTACGCAGTGGAATCGCAGATCCGGTTCCACGGGTACCCGGTCGGAGATTCTTTGGTTCGTCTCAAGCCAAGACCTGGTGAACAGACGCTTCGGACGGCGGATATTCTCGCGGAGCTTGATCGCCTGGGTGAACGTGTGGCGTTGGTTCTTCTTGGCGGTGTGAATTATTTGACCGGGCAGGTTCTGGATATCCCACGGATTACAGCAGCAGCCCATCGCCACGGGAGCATGGTGGGATGGGATTTGGCGCACGCCGCTGGGAACGTGCCATTGCAACTGCATGACTGGGGCGCCGACTTCGCGGCGTGGTGCAGCTACAAGTATCTCAATGCGGGCCCGGGCGCGATCGCCGGAGCCTTTGTCCATCGCAGGCATCACGACGCAGACCTGCCACGGCTTGCGGGATGGTGGAGCACGGACCCGGACACACGCTTTGAGATGCGGCAGGAGTTTGAGCCTCAGCACAGCGTCGATGCGTGGCAGATTTCCAACCCGCCGATCCTTGCGATGACGCCGCTCAAAGCATCGCTTGCGATATTCGACGCTGTGGGGATGGACACGATTCGGAGGAAATCCGTTGCTTTGACGACGTATATGCGGGATCTCCTGCTGGCCAGGTGCGCGGACAGGGTTTCCATCCTGACACCCTCCGACCCGGCCGAGCATGGGGCACAGCTCTCGCTGGTGGTCCGGGGTGCGAGCAGACTCCTGCGGGACAGGCTGGAAGAGCACGGAGTGATCGCGGACTTCCGCGAGCCGAATGTGATCCGCGTGGCGCCGGTGCCGTTGTATGTCACCTACTCGGATGTCTGGCGGTTTGTTGATACGCTGGCAAATCTGCTTGAGAATCGGGATTGATCACAAACTCTCTCTTGGAGCCACATCGTTTATGGCCACGGATGCTTCGCAGACTCGGGTGCTTGTTGTCGGCGCCGGCTTGTCCGGCTCTTTGCTTGCGTGCCTGCTGGGCCAGCGTGGGTTTCACGTGTCGGTGTTTGAACGCCGACCGGACCCGAGGGTTGTTGGCCCGGTCGGTGGACGGTCGATCAATCTTGCACTTTCCTGCCGGGGCATCACGGCTCTGAAATCGGCGGGATTGGACCGGCGCGTGCTGGCCGATGCGATCCCGATGCCGGGACGGATGCTGCATTCCCCGGCCGGTGAACTCGTGTTTCAGCCGTACAGCAAGAATCACGAGGATGCCATTCACTCGGTTTCTCGAGGTAAGCTCAATGTGACACTGCTCGATGCTGCGGAAGCGTGCCGATTCGTTCATTTGCGTTTTTCGAGTCGCTGCGTCGATGTTGATGTGAACCGTCCGGCTGCCCTCTTTCGGGACGAAGAGACCGGCGAGGAATCATGGTTTGAGGGTGATGTCCTCATCGGCGCGGATGGGGCTTTCTCGGCGGTCCGCTCAAGAATGCAACGCCGGGATCGTTTTAATTATTCACAGCATTATCTTGAACACGGATACAAGGAACTCAGTATACCGCCGGCGACGGATTGTGGGATTGATCCTGACAGGTATGGCGGCTTCGCGATGGACCCGAACGCACTGCATATCTGGCCTCGCGGACGATTCATGATGATCGCTTTGCCCAATGCCGACCGTTCGTTCACTTGCACGCTGTTCTGGCCGTTTGAAGGGCCGAACAGCTTCGAGGCACTCGCAGGGGAAACCGGTGCCTCGGCATTCTTCAACGAATACTTTCCTGATGCATATCCAATCCTCCGAAATCTCGAGGATGAGTATTCGACCAACCCGATTGGTTCACTGGTGACGATTCGATGCGAGCCGTGGCATGTTGATGGTGTCGTCTGCCTTCTCGGTGACGCTGCCCATGCCATTGTGCCATTTTATGGACAGGGGATCAACTGCGGGTTCGAGGATTGCCGGATCTTTGCGGACATGCTCGATGCGAACGGCAACGACATCCGACGAGTCATATCCGAGTTCACCTCGCTGCGCAAGGCTGATTGCGATACCATCGCCGACCTTGCACTGGACAACTTCATCGAGATGCGCGACCGAGTTGCTGACGAATCCTTCCTGCTGCGCAAGCGGATCGAGCATGTGCTGCATGCAATCGACCCGGATCGGTATGTTCCGCTGTATAACCTGGTCAGCTTTACGAATATCCCGTACACGCAAGCGCTGCAGCAGGGCAGCAGTGTTGTTGATCTGGCCGAATCCATTGTCAAGTACAGTACCGATCGCATTGGTCTCGATGCTGCGAGTGAGCTTTCCGATGAACAGCTCGCTGATGCAGTTCGGCATGCTCTCCAGCAGATGGGTGCTTCGCCATGATCTATGACATTTCCCCGCCACTGTCTCCGGATACCGCGGTCTTTCCGGGTGATACGCCATTGTCGCGAGAGGTTTTGCTTGACCTGGCCCGGGGAGATGGGCTCACGCTTTCAACTCTGCGCAGCACGGTTCATCTCGGGGCTCACGCCGACGGGCCCAATCACTATGCTCTCCGTGGCCGATCGGTTGATGAGCAACCATTGGAACGGTATCTCGGTCGTTGTCAGGTTGTTGCATGTGCTTCGAAGCCGTCAATGCGTCTTGAGCCGGCTGACCTGCTTGCCCCGATCAGCGAGCCACGCGTGCTGCTCAAGACGGGATCTTGGCCGGACCCGACAACATTCAATCGAGACTTTGTGGGCTTGGCGGTCGGACTTGTGTCATTTCTGGCCGATGCCGGCGTGCGCACCATCGGGATCGATACGCCCAGTGTCGATCTGGCCGACTCGCAGGATCTTCCGGCACACCATGCGATTTTCGAGCATGATATTGCGATTCTGGAATGTCTGGATCTGGCCGAGGTGCCGCCGGGCTCGTATGAGCTGATCGCGCTGCCACTCAAACTCGTCGGCTTTGATGCAAGCCCGGTGCGGGCCATTCTCAGATCGTTGCAATAACCTTGAGTTCAATTGCAATCGGGGCGCTCCCCCCCTGAGGAAGCTTGTTGATCTCGATGGTTGTTCGGGTCGGATTCGGCTGACCATCTCCGGCAAAGTATTCGCGATAGAGCCGGTTGAAAGCCTCGAAATCACGATTCATATCGGTGAGAAATACGAGGACATCGACGATGTTGTTCCAATGGCTTCCGGCATCTTCGAGGACGGCTCGGACATTGGCAAAACAGGATCGGCATTGATCCTCGATGGAATACGACACCATCTCGCCATTTTCGCCTAGCACAACACCGGGAATCTCAGTGGTGCCTCTGACCCGTGGTCCAACGCCGGAGAGGAACACAAAGCCATTGGCAACCCGTGCGTGCGGATACGCGCCGACTGATTCCGGTGCACTGCTGCTGACAACATGATCTTTGCGACGAGTCATGTGATTACTTTCCCTGCTTCATCAGGTCGATGCACACATTCTTTGGTTCTGTGAAGAATCTGATTGCATCCCACCCACCCTCTCGGCCGAGGCCGGATTGTTTGGTTCCGCCGAAGGGCGTGCGAAGGTCACGGAGCATCCAGCAGTTGACCCAGACGATGCCGGCCTCGATTGCGGCGGCGACACGGTGGGCACGCGTCACATCCGAAGTCCAGACCATCGCGGCCAGGCCATAGTCTGTGGAATTGGCCAGTTGGATGGCTTGCTCTTCATCATCAAACGGCGTGACGGACACCACGGGGCCGAAGATTTCTTGTTGTTCGACATCGCAGGCCGGATCCAGACCGGAGATGACGGTCGGCATGTAGAAGTAGCCGTCGTTGCATCTGCTTCCGGCCGGCACAAATTGTTCACCGCCGGTGTGGATGATGCCGCCGAGCCGACGTGCGGCTTCGACCGATGACTTCACCTTTTCGAGTTGTTCTGTTGATGTCAGTGCGCCGAACTGGGTCTCCGGGTTTTCAGGATCCCCGAGTTTGATTGATGCTGTTTGTTGTACAAGCCGTTCAATGAATTCATCATATTTTGACCGCTGGACGTAAATCCGTGAGCCGCAGAGGCAGATCTGTCCCTGATTGCTGAATGCGGCCCGACATGCGGTTTCGGCAGCAGCATCAAGATCCGCATCGGCAAAGACAATATTCGGGTTCTTGCCACCGAGTTCCAGGCTTACCCGCTTGAGCAGTTGACCGGCGGTCTGGGCGATCCACCGACCGACTGCTGTCGAGCCGGTGAACGAGAGTGTCGGAACGTGTGGATGTTCAACAATCGCCCGACCCGCGAGATCGCCCCGGCCGTGAACGATGTTGATGACGCCCGGCGGGCACCCGGCCTCGGTCAGAATCTCGCTGAGGATGTGCGCGGTCATCGGTGTCACCTCAGACGGCTTGGCGACAC
>DRKT01000147.1 GCA_011053195.1 Phycisphaerales bacterium
CGGTCGCGGCCGAAGCCCGCGTCCTCGGTCTTGGTGATGATCTTGCGGGTGGCGAAGAGCACCGCGTCCACCCACTCGGTGATCAGCGCGTTGGCGTGCTTGTGCAGACGCGGCGAGTAGCGGTCGTAGGCGGCGTGCTCGGGGTCTTCGAACTTCTCGACCTTCGCGTGCGCCAGCAGGATCACGCACATGCCTCGCCGTGTCCGCAGCTCGTTCAGGCCGCTGAGTACCTGCCGCCACTGCGTCAACGCGTGCGTATAGCCGCGTGCGTACCCACCATCGACCTTTTCGATGCTCGATGCGCCGTACTGCTCGCACAGCGCATCCCAGATCAGTCGCTCCAGCCAGTCGCACGAATCGATGACGACCGTCTGGTAGTCGTGTTGTTCCCGCACGAGCGCCGCGATGGCGTTGGTCACATCGTCGAACCGCTCGGCCAGCAGGAAGCTGTCGCAGTCGATCTGGTCCAGCCCGTCCTCGGTGGGGATGAAGATGGGCTTCGGTGCCTGGGCCGCCGTGGTGCTCTTGCCAATGCCCTCCGTGCCGTAGATCAGGAGCCTCGGCGGGCTGTGCCTTCGGCCTTGATGAATCCGTTCAATCAGTGTCATGCACAATCTCCTCTGCTGGTGGTGGCGTGTTTGGCGGGCAGCCAGGTCATGGCCCGGCGTCCGCTGATGCGGCACACGCGAGCCGGTCCGTTCACGACGAGCCCGGATTGGCGAAGCTCCGGCAGCCGCTTGTGCGCCTTCACCTCGGTGCGGTCTTCGATCTCCCGCGCCGTCAGGCCAGGCGTTTCGATCACCGCCCGAAGGCACCGGCCGCGTTGCATCCGCGCCAGTCCGCTCGACTCCATGTCGCGCCCGGCCATGGCCGAGGTCGGTGGATCGTTGCTGCGATGGTTCGGTGTCATGTCGTGTCCTTTGCGCCGTGCGTTGCGTGTTCTGTTGCGTCGAGCGGGTGTTCAGTCAGCGCGTCAGGCCACATCGAGGAGGCGGACTTCCTCGTAGCCGGTCGGCCATTGCCCGCTCTCCCGACAGGAGATGAGCCGACGGATCGCCGCTTCGTTCTCGCTCCGCGCGATGGCCAGGCTGTCATCGCTGACGCGCCAGACACCGCAACGGAACGGTTCCTTCTTCTCGACGGCCACGATGTGGACGGGCACCCGCTGGCCGATCTCCTCGGCGAGCACAGCCTGGTAGAAGGAGAGCTGGTGGGTGTAGCGGTAGCGTCTCGCGTCGGCCTCGAACCAGGTCAGGTCGTCGCAGGTCTTGAGGTCAACGATCCCCCGGTGCGGATGCGTCCAGTCGATGCGGATCTGGCAGGGCACGCCGCAGTATCCGGCCCGCACCACGCCCTCGGCCCGGCCGTAGAGCAACAGGTCCACCGCCTCGTCGTTCATCGCCACGCCCGAAGCCATGTTTTCGACAAGCTCGACATGGTCGTGCGACAGGACGGGTTTGCCCTGCGCCTCGGCCCACTCGCGGAACGCCTTCGTGTTGCCCCCGAACGGGCGGCCGGTCTTGGGATTGACCGGGCCGCCCAACGCAAACGAGGACTCGAACACATCATGCCCTTCGAGAATCCGGCTGTGCGCCGCCCGCCCGACCAGATAGGCGGTCGATTCGGTCTCGGCGATCAGCCCCTCGCGCTTCTTGTGGTGCAGCCATGGGCACTTCATGAAGTCGATGAGCTGGTGACTGCTGAGATACTCGGCCGACCGGGCGTGGTACGCCTCGGCGGGCTCGGACTCGAGGACATTCAGATCGATGTGCAGATCGTCGGGCATGGTGTTCATCTCGCGTGCGTTCGTGTTCGGGGTGCTGACCTCTACATCCGCACCACGGCCGAATCTGCCGCGCTCGATTCACAGAAACCCATCCGCGGGTCCATGAAGTACGCGCGGATCTGGGCGATCAGGCGGTAGATCGAGTTGCGGTGGATGCCCAGCGCTTCGGCCGCTTCGGCTGGCGTCAGCTCCATCAGCAGCAGGCACACCCGGCGCAGACGCTCCGGCATCCGCGCCAGCACCATCTCAACATCCATCCGCAGCTCGAACTGAATCAGGGAAGGGTCGTCGACCGCCATCGCCAGGCAGTTGGCCGCTGAGGAACACCCGTCGGGCGATTCCGAGAAGCGTACCAGCCCGCCTGCCTCGCGTTTCCGCGTGCGGCACTCGCTTTGAATCAGCTTCTTGACCGCCAGGTCGAGCACCCGGCAGGCGTAGGTGTGCCAGGCGGCGGACCCGTCCGGGTCGAACCGCGTCGCCGCCTTGAGCAGCTCGTGGGTCATCTCCTGCGCGAGGTCGTCCCGACGGTCATCCGGCAGCCGGAACCTGATGGCCAGCCGCCGCGCCCTGAAATCGATACGCTCCAGGACGTAATTGTCGATAAGATGAGAGGTGTCGGAATGCCGGTGGGAACAAACTGAAATCGTCATCTGCGAAACTCCCGCTACGGGGCCAGAGATCGCGGCCCACGGCGGGCCGCTCCGGCCTCCGGGCGGGTTGCA
>DRKT01000148.1 GCA_011053195.1 Phycisphaerales bacterium
CAGGCCTCGCATATCGGTCGGGGATCGTAGGCCTCCACCCCAGAAAAAGCCCGCAAATCAGCGCATGAATCGCGTCTTATTCACCCCCCGCAGCCTCCGCTTTGACGCTCTGGTTCGCCGTGAGACGATCCAAGCTCGAAAGCGTCTCACCCACGGTCAGCAGCGCCATCGCCGACGCCTCGATCGGCATCTGCTGATCCCACACCGCCGACCGAATACCCCACCGCCAACGCTCCGGCGAGCGGTACATCCACCCGTTGGACTCGTCCGCACTGAGTTGCCTCTGGAACCGAAGCGAACCGAGCAGCCGAGTCATCTGCTCGGGAAGCTCCCTGCTGCCCGTCAGCCTCGGATCGCCCAGCATCGTCGCGGTAAACGCCAAAGGCCTCGAAGCCTGCCACGTCGGCAAGGGGAGCCTCGACCGCGTGAAGACAATCCCCCCGACAAGATCGCCACCCTCGGGCCCGACATCCCCCGGCGTCAGTTGAAACCGCCACATCGTCTGCCGCATCTCGCGCAGCGCCACCGCCGAAGGCAACTCCGAATCGCCCACAAGCCGAAGCTCCGCCCACCCGAGCCATGGCATCCGCCCCACGAGATCGCCCGGCGAATCCGTCTGACGACACACCGAAACGATCGCCTTGGCTCGCTCGAACTCGCCCAGCGATGCCAGCCCCCAGAGCACCATCGGCCGCTCCGGATCGGGCACCGACTCAATCGAATACGAGGCCTCGAAAAGCGCCTTTCGCACACGCTCGCGCACAGCCGACTCATCATCAACGACAAGCCCCTGATCCAGCGCCCCGGCCAACAGCGCAATCGCCGGCACCCCGACCGGCACGCCATCATCCCAGGCTGTCAAAATCCGATTCGCATCCGCACCCGAGGCTTCGCGCGCGCCCTCCGCCAACTCCGAATCCGGATTCAACGCGGCGAACCGTTGGAGCGCATACATCCGCAGCCCCCGCTGCAAAGGTGTCGGGCCGCTGCGCACCACATCATTCACGGGCAGGTACACCCCGACATCCCGTTGAGCTATCAGATACGAAGCCAATCCCTCCATCCAGGTCCGCAACCCCTCCGTTGTGCGCACCGCATCATCCGGCACAATGCGTCCGCCACGATGCAGAAACTCAGGATGGCCGCCGGGTTTGAGCTGGGCGAGATGTTGGACGCGAAACCGCAACACACCGACATCCGCACCCTCGCGGAGTTCCTTCAAGGGTTTCATCGCCAGCGTCGCATCGCCCGTCATCCCCGATACCAGCCGAGACAGCGCCCCACCCGCCTCCTGACTCGTCCAGAGCATCTCCGCCGGGAAGACCGCCCCGGCGTAGTCACCGATGCGCAGCGCCACGCCATCGATCCCCGGGTCGAAGCCCATGCTCACCTGCGCGTAACTCTCGGCCTCCACCGGTACGCCCCGTCCCGCGACCTCCAGACTCAGCGTGATCTGGCTTGCTGCCAGACGCAGACGCTCCGCATACATTGCATCATCAACGATCGGCAGACGCTCGCGTGCCTGGGCGATCGCCAGTCTCGCCGACTCCGGCAGCGAGGCCTTGCCCGCACCGAACACCGTCCCGATCCCCACGACCCGCCCATCAAATCGCAGCGTCACACACGCGCCAACCACCTCCGGCCCCGTCGCGTCATCCGGTACATGCATCGAACGCACCCAGGGCTCGACCAAGTCATACGCTGCGAGCATCTCCATCGCACTCGGCGGCGCATCGGCCGGCCGAGATGCCTGGGCGTCCTGCGCCAGGGTTTCGCCCCGTCCGAGAACCATCACAAAAAACAAGATTCCAGTGCCCACCCACCTGTTGATCTGGTACAACAGTGCCAACACGGATGTGGCGTCCGGGCAACCGACCCGCGCCAACCGCCCCGAAAGGCACCCGCGATGGACCGCGGTTCGGCATCGGCCCGACTGGCATGGCCCTTGCCTCGTCCATCGACAACCAAAGAGGTGCATGTCCATGAATACGACCATCCTTACCCCGCATCGTCAGCGACTCATCGTCCTCGCGGTTCTCTGCTATCTCGCCCTCTGCTAAACCCACCAAACCCGGCCCCGCACCCGCTGGTCCCTTGCCATCTCATTGTATGGACCCGGATCGGACCCGATCGGCTCGGCTGCGCGCGCACAAAATCGGCCCCGGTCGAAACCGGGGCCGAGAACAATCGGGTCTGGTTGAGTGTCAGTGGATCAGAGCTTGATCTTGTCGGTGCCCATGGCGCCGTGGTCGTCCATGCCGCCACGGGTCGGCCCGAGGTCGCCACCGAATGGGTCCCCACCGCCGCCGGCATCGCTGCCGGTGCCCGAGGTATCGCCCCACTGGGCCCGCTTGAGCGAGAGCCCGATCTTGCGATCGCTCGAATCGACTCGAAGGATCTTGACATCGACCTCTTCGCCGGACTTGACCACATCGAGCGGGTTCTCGACCTTGTGATCCGCCAATTCCGAGATGTGCAGGAGGCCTTCGAGATCGTCCTCGAGTTCAACGAACACGCCGAAGTTGGTCACCTTGGTGACGGTGCCACGCACCACCATGCCCGGCTTGTAGTGCTCGGGAATCAGGTGCAGCCACGGGTCCTCGGTGAGCTGCTTGACACCGAGGCTGATGCGCTGCTTCTCCTGATCCACTTCGAGCACGACAGCCTTGATGACGTCGCCCTTCTTGTAGATCTCGTTCGGATGCGTCACCTTCTTGGTCCATGACATATCCGAAACGTGCAGCAGCCCGTCGATCCCCGGCTCGATCTCGACAAACGCGCCATAGTTGGCCAGGTTGCGGATCTCGCCCTCGATGATCGTCCCGGGCGGGTACTTCTCGGCGACGAGCTCCCACGGGTTGACCTCGATCTGCTTCATGCCGAGCGAGATCTCCTGCTTGTTCTTGTCGATGTCGAGCACGACGACATCAACCTCTTCGCCGGGTGTGAGCATCTCGGACGGGTGATTGACCCGGCGGGTCCATGACATCTCGGAGATGTGCACGAGCCCCTCGATGCCCTCGTCGAGCTTGATGAACGCGCCATAGGACATGATCGAGACGACCTCGCCCTTGAGTCGGCTGCCGACGGGGAACTTGCCCTCGATCTCGTCCCACGGGCTGGCCTCGGTCTGCTTGAGCCCGAGGGCGATTTTCTCACGCTCGTGGTCGATGTTGAGGATTTTGACCTCGATCTCCTCATCGACCTTGACGAGCTCGGAGGGGTGGTTGATTCGGCTCCAGGACATGTCCGTGATGTGCAGCAGGCCGTCGATCCCGCCGAGATCCACGAATGCGCCGAAGTCGGCGATGTTCTTGACCACACCCTTGACGATATCGCCCTCGTTGATCTTCTCGAGCAGTCTCTTCTTCGCAGCCGAGCGTTCATCTTCGACGAGCTTGCGCCGGCTGATAACGATGTTCCGGCGTTCGATGTCGATCTTGAGGATCTGGGCCCGGATCTTTCGGCCGATGTATTCGCCCACATCGCCCGGCCGGCGAACATCCACCTGGCTCGCCGGGAGAAAGACGGGCACGCCGATGTCCACCAGCAGGCCGCCCTTGATCTTGCGCATGACGGTGCCCTCGACCACATCGCCCTCGGCGGTCGAGTCGGTGATCCTGTGCCAGGCGATCTGCCGATCCGCCTTGCGCTTGGAGAGTTGGATCAGTCCGGAGTCGTCCTCGAGCGCTTCGAGCAGCACATCGACCGTGTCGCCGACGCGGACCTCCTCATCCCCGAACTCCTCCTTGTTGACCAGCCCCTCACTTTTCAGCCCGACCTCGATCACGACATCATCGCCGGCCATCCCGATGATCTTGCCCTTGATCAGCTTGCCCGGTTTCAGGTCCGAGAGGTGTTCGCCCAGCAGAGAGTCCATCTCACCGCTGGCCTCACCCAGAGCATTCTGCAACAAAGCATCCGCCTCGGCCTCATCGAAGCCAAGTGATGCGATCAGCGTCTCATCAACCATATGTTTCGTATTTCCTTTCCCAACCGGCATCTCAAGGCCCGTGAATCCGCGAATTTCACCAGACCCGGCCCGGTTGGCACTGACTCCAGCACGCCTCAGACGGCGGCCGACCCCATCGGGGCGGTTTGAACCACGTCGTATCTCAACATTCGACCCCGGTGCCCACACACCCAAGCCGCCCGCATCGCGGATGCAGGGAAGAACACTAGCCGCCCCGCCTCCAAAGGTGAAGGTTTGACCCCTTCTTTCCGGCTTTAGCCGGCCCGACCCGGTCCACCCCGGCCCTCCAGATTCACAAGAATCTCAGGCAGATTCCGGTCGAACACCCCGCGGACCAGCACCTCGTCGGCCCCGGCGTCCCGGGCCAACTGAAAGAGCTCCTTCTGGACATGGGGTCCGAACGCCAGAACATGGATCGCCCGTTCCTCAGCGCTCGCCGATGGCCTGTGCAGCCGTTCGATGAGTGCCAATCCCGCCTCGGCCGATTCCAGATCCACAATCAACGCCGACACCCCGCCATCGGCGAGCCTGGCCTCGAGCATCTCGATCGTCCGCACGGGGCGGCAGGGCAGGCCCAGAGCGTCGGCCGTCGATTTGATCCGGGTCGCCCACAGCAGATCCGCTGCCAGATACAGAATCACATCCAAACCCTTCCAACGATCTCGTACCCTTTTTGTATACATTCGGCCGATTGACCGTTGAGACCACCGTAATCGTGGTCTAGCGTCAGCAGCGCCTGTTTCCCGGCTTTCCCGGCGGGCAGGTGGGACTTGGAGAGGGGAAGGAATCGATCCCGGGTGGCGACCGGCGCCGCCCGACCGAGCATGTGCCTTGCCCATGTCTCACGGAGTGGTTTTCGATGAGTTCGACAGCAACCGACGTTAAAAACGCAGCAGCACAGGGCGGGACCGACTGGGACCCGATCTTCGACGAGATCGGCCTGCCCAAAGACCCGACCAATATCTACACCCAGACGGTCGCCACCATGCTTCGGGCGGCTGAAATCATCAACCTCAAGCACCGCTGTCGGATTATTCTTGCCCAGCCCAAAAACGAAATCATGGTCCACTTCCCCGTCCGCATGGACGATGGACACCACAGGCTCTTCAAGGGCTACCGCGTCCAGCACAACAACGCCTGCGGCCCGTACAAGGGCGGGCTCCGCTTCCACAAGGATGTCCACCTCGATGATGTCAAGAGCCTTGCCTTCCTGATGACCATGAAGTGCGCCCTCGTTCAGATCCCCTTCGGCGGGGGCAAGGGCGGCGTCAACTGCACGCCTCGTGACCTGAGCGCCAGCGAACTCGAACGTGTCAGCAGGCGCTTCACCGCGGCCATCGCCAACGACATCGGGCCCGATTACGACATCCCCGCCCCCGACGTCGGCACAACGCCGCAGGTCATGGCGTGGATCGCCGACACCTACAGCGCGCTCTCCGGTCGCAGCGGCCCGGATGATCCCTTTGCCGTCGTCACCGGCAAGCCCGTGGCCGTCGGCGGCAGCCTCGGTCGTGAAAAGGCCACCGGGCAGGGCGTCGTCGATGTCCTGCGGGAGATGCTCCCGGACTTCGATATCCCCATCGAGGACATGCGTGTGAGCCTGATCGGGTTCGGAAACGTCGGCTCGTGGGCTGCCCGCATCTTGGCCGACCTCGGCGCCAATGTCATTGCAGTCATGGACCACACCGGCGCCTTGCGAAACGACGAGGGGCTGGATGTCTACGCATTGGCCGACTACACCGCGCAGAACGGCAGCATCGCCGGGTTTGAAAAACGAACCGGCACAGGGAGCAAAACCACCAAGCACAGCGGCAACGGCGCCGATGTCATCACCGAGGACGAGTTCTGGTCCACACCCGTCGATGTCTTCATCCCCGCGGCCCTTGAGGGCATGCTCAACGAGGAACGCGCCAAGCAGATCCACTGCCGCGTCGTCGCCGAGGCCGCCAACGCCCCGACCACACCGGATGCCGACAAGGTCCTCCAGCAACGCGGGATCGAGGTCATCCCCGACATGCTCTGCAACGCCGGTGGCGTCACCGTCTCCTACTTCGAATGGGTCCAGAACCGCTCCAATGTCACGTGGGATGTCGAGCAGGTCGACCGCGAACTCAACCGCATCATGTGCATGGCCGCCCGGCGGACCATCCTTGCCCGCCAGAAGTACGACACCGACATGCGCACGGCAGCCAACATCGCCGCACTCGAACACCTCGGCGATGTCTACCAGCACCGCGGCATCTGGCCGTAAATCTCGCTCACTCGTTCTCAACGAGCCCACCGCAAGAGCGTTGAGGATACCACACAACACACATAGCCCCCGGTTCACACCGGGGGCTCGTTTTTATGCAATTGATGTACTCATATTTACGGATATTCCTGCCGAGTCGGCCGGATCATCACATCATTGACATGCACCGCCGGCGGCTGGGAGATCGTGAACAGGATCGATCGGCTGATATCCTCGCCGCGAAGTACGGGCCCGACGCTGTCCATGAACGCGCCGAAGCCCTCCATCTCATACCCCGCGGATTCCTGAAACTCCGTGCGCACGATCCCCGGCTCGATCAGTGTGACGCGCACACCATATTTGGCCATCTGTCGCCGAAGCGCCTCGGCGAGTGAGTTGACCGCGAACTTGGTCGAGCCGTACATCGAGCTGAACGGGCTGATGTGCCTCCCGACCGTCGAGCCGAGCACCACGATGTCCCGGCAAGGCCCGCCAACTTCGATGGTCTTCTGCCAATGGGCGGCAAACGCGTCTGCGTCTTTGTCAGGGTCCGGCATCTGCGTGACCATGCGGTTTGCGGTTTCGCGCATGAGGTGGCACGCGCCGAGGATGTTGGTGCGGATCATGTCCTCCCATTCCTCGGTGTCGGAATCTGTGAGCGAGCCCCACAGGCCCCGGCCCGCGTTGACGACGACGAGATCAGCCTCTTTGCCAAAGGTCGCCCTGGCGTGGTCGAGCAACCGGACGCTCAGCGCCGGGTCGCCAGCATCGCCTGCGAAGACCGAGATCTGATCCTTGGGATAGTCGCTTGCGATTTCCTGGAGCTTGGCTTCTCGGCGGGCATTGATGACGAGCCGGGCTCCCTGGTTCGCGAGGTCGCGCGTCAGTGCTTCACCGATGCCAGCACTGGCGCCGGTGATGATCGCGATACGGTCTTTGAGCGTTTGCATGCGTAGAGGGTATGAGATAAAAATCGGCTCGGCGCGAGGGGCACTCACGCCGAGCCGGGCCAAGTCCCGGACGCGGGGTCGGTGTGCGCCCAGAATGAACTGGTGGTCACTCTGGCTGCTTCGGATCGGTGAGCAGTTCGTTATTGCCGGGTGCAGTAGGGTCCAAGGCATCATCAAGCACTATCTCGGCTTCACCGGTAACGAAGGCAGTCCTGCCATCGGGTAGCACGATCTTCGCACTGATAGGTACACGATGACTCACGATTCGATGAGTGACCGCAGCCGCGACACTGGCGCTCAGCAGGCTTGCGCCGACTACGACCCCGACCATCCCCATCGTTCTTTTTCTCAGTTCCATTACATGATTCCTTTCAAGGATTTCTTGCTCGACCCGCTGGTTAAAACTTGGCCCGTTCCAATCCTGGCTCGCGATGGAGGCGAGCATGGTGTCCAGTTGTTCGTCTTTGATGATCATCGTTCGCCTCCTTCTTGTGATGCCTGTCTTTCGATTTCTTGCCGCAACGCCAGCTTTGCCCGTGACAGGCGTGACTTGACGGTCCCCTCTGCGATACTCAGGGCCTCAGCCACCTGCGAGGTGCTCATGGGTGTCCAATAGGCCAATGTGATGACGGTCCGCATTTTACTTGGGAGCGTTTCGATCGCGTTGCGGATGACCGAGTGTGATTCTGTGTCTTGTTCTTCCGATGCCGAATACGCGGGCACAGCGATTCGTGTCCGAAGCCCTGACCATCGGTTGGCTTTGTTTGAAGCGATGCGGTAGAGCCAAGCCCTGAACGGAGCACCAGTGTTTCGATACCTGCCGATCGCACGGAAAGCCGCGATGAAGGTCTCGGCGGCAAGGTCTTCCGCATCCGACTCATCACCGACTCTGCGCAACAAGTAGCCTGCGATCGCAGTGTAGTGCATGCGGTAAAGAACACCGAAAGCCTCCGGGTTATGCTTGGCCTGTTCGATCAGGTCGTCCTCGGAGTTGGTCTCCGTCATGGTGCCCCCGAATTGGATCGCAAGATGGCTCACATTGGTAGAATGCCGCGAACCGGTCGTTGGTTCCATCCCGTTGCCATTTTCTCTTGGATGCCAGGCTGACCTATCGTCCGATCATGATCGGATCGCACCTTTCCGTCGCCGGCGGCATGCACAACGCCCTGCTCGAAGCCGAGGCCCTCAAACTCGACTGCGTACAGGTCTTCACCAAGAACCAACGCCAATGGAAGATCAAGCCGCTCGCCGATGAAGCTGTCGATCTCTGGCTCGCCGAACTCCAGCGTCTTGGTTGGGACACCCCCGAAGGCCCAAGCCGCTCCGTCAGCCATGCCAGTTATCTCATCAACCTCGCCAGCCCGGACGCCGATCTTTGGAACAAGTCCATCGACCTCATGCAGATCGAGATCGAGCGGTGCGACCAACTGCATATCCCGCTTTTGGTGCACCATCCGGGGGCGTACACCACGGGCACCGAGGCCGGCGGGCTCAAGAACATCGCCAAGGCCTGCAAGATCCTCTTCAAGCGGACCAATGGGGCCAAGGTTGTGGTCTGTCTTGAAAATACGGTGGGCTCGGGCTCAAACCTCGGGCGAACATTCGACCAGCTCGGCCAACTCCGGGCGATGATCTGCGACACCACGGGCGAGCCTGAGCGGGTCGGGTTCTGTTTTGACACCTGCCATGCGCACGCGGGCGGGTACGACATGTCGAGCCGGGAAGCTGCGGATGCCGCGTTGGACGAGTTCGACGCCCGGTGCGGGCTGGAGTTTCTCCATGTGCTCCATCTCAATGATTCCAAGGGCGATCTGGCCAGCCGAAAGGATCGGCACGAGCACATCGGCGATGGCACGCTCGGATTCGCCGGGGGCGTTTCCGGCGGAAAGAAGCTGGCTCTGGGAAAAACCGGGTTCGCCGCGGTCGTCAATCGACCCGAACTGGCCAATCGGCCGATGATCATGGAGACGCCCAAGGGCGAGAATCCCAAGGGGACCCCCTGGGATACGATCAACGCACGCAGGCTCCGTCGGCTGGTGGAACCACCCCGGGCCGAGTGAATGACCGGATTGACCCGATGGGGAGGGAGCCCCGCCATTCCTTCAGGACCAGCCGAGTGAACGCACAGAGCAGATTCGTCAGCACGATTCTCATCACCGCCTGCCTGATCGGGCTCTGGGGCTGCACGGGCTCGGGCTCGGCCTCATCGTCGGCCTCCGACCGTCGCACCCGAGCCAGCCTCGAAGAGGTCCTCCGAGCCGACGAGGCCACCCAGCGCGCCAAACTGCTCATGGCCTCGGGTCGGATCCGCGAAGCGCTCAACGAGTTCGAGCGGGCCGTCGAGATCAACCCCGGCGCGGTCGACGCCTACATCGGCATCGGCAACATCTACAAGGACGAGGGCGACATGCCCAAGGCCGAGCGATCCTTCCGGACCGCAGCCAAGGTCGGGCCCGACGTTTTCGAGGCCCAATACGCCCATGGTCTGATTCTTCAGCTCATGCACCGCTTCCAGGAATCCATCCGCGCCTACCTCCGCGCCCTCCAGATCGACCCCCGAGATTTCGATGCCAACATGAACCTGGCGCTCGCCTTCGTCCAGGCCGGCCAGCCGCAGCAGGGTTTGCCGTACGCCATCCGCGCCACCAAGCTCAACCCTCAGAGCGGCCCGGCGTTTTACAACCTCGGTGTCGTCTACTCCGCGCTGAACCGCCACACCGACGCGATCACCAGCTACCGCCGGGCCTCCGAATACATGGGCACCAGCCCGCAGTTGCTCATGGGCATCGCCGACAGCCAATCCGCGCTCAAGCAGTACGGCGAGGCCGCCCGAACGCTCGAACGCCTCATCGCCAGCGAGCCATCCGCCGACGCATACCACAGGCTCGGCACCGCACGGTTCCGCAACCGCGAGTACGACGCTGCCATGAAGGCCTTCCGCAACGCCATCGAAATGGACGACACCCATTATCCAGCGCTCAACGGCATCGCGGTCTGTCTGTTGAACCAGTATCTCTGGTCGGACAAGTCCGACACCAAAGCCCTTGATGCCGCCGTCCGCGCCATGCGTCGGAGCCTGCGCATCAAACGTGACCAACCCCAGATCATCGAACTGCTCACCCGCTTCGGCTGACCGAGACTCCACCAATGCCAGACCCATCTCTACTCGAATCCTTCCCGACGCCGACCGATTCCCCATTCGTCATCGAACACGTCGCCGAGGAATTTTCCAGCGTCTGTCCGGTCACCGGGCATCCGGACTTCGGCAGCATCACCATCCGTTTCGAGCCACGCCCGAACGGAGCGGGCGGCACCTGCGTCGAGCTGAAAAGCCTCAAGCTCTATCTCCAGAGCTTCCGCAACGAGGGCATCTACTACGAGGCGGTCACCAACCGGATCCGGGATGATCTCGACGCTCTGATGAACCCGAACTGGCTCTTGGTCCGCTCGGACTGGCGCGGCCGGGGCGGCATCCGATCAACCATCCGGGCGACCTCGGGCACGGTTCCGGACATCTGGCAAGGCTGACTCGCTCCAGCCGGTGTAGCATGCTCTCCGCACGGGATCGGCCCGGCGACCAACGCACCGGAGAGAGCATGAACACACACGCAACCGGACCCCGCCGATACATCAGCGAAATGGCCGGACAGGAACGGGTCAACGGCGCCTTCACCATCGCCAACGCACAGATCGGCCGAACCCGACAAGACAAGCCCTACCTCCGCTGTCTGCTCCGCGACAAGACCGGCGAACTCTCCGGCCGGATGTGGTCCATCGACGAAGCCACCTTCCGAAGACTCCCGACCGACGGCTTCGTCTGGGTCGAGGGTGAAACCCAGCCCTATCAAGGCGATCTTCAGCTCATCATCCACGCCATCGACCCGATCGAGCCCTCGCCGGAACAACTGCTCGAGCTGCTCCCCACCACCGACAAGGACATCGGCGCCATGTTCTCCGAGGTCAAACAGATCCTCGGCGAACTCGAACACCCCGCCATGCAGGCACTCGCACAGACCTACCTCGATGACGAATACCTCATGGACCGCTTCCGAACCGCACCCGCAGCCAAGAGCATGCACCACGCCTATCTCGGCGGCCTGCTCGAACACACACTCAACCTCATGCGCCTGGCCACCCGCGTCTGTCCGCTCTACCCGAAAATCAACCAGGACCTTGTCGTTTTCGGCCTGTTCATCCACGACCTCGGCAAAACCCGTGAACTGGTCTACGACAAATCATTCAGTTATTCCGATATGGGCGAACTCATCGGCCACATCGTCGAAGGTGCCCACATGCTCCGCGACAAGATCCACGAGACGATGCAGCGCACGGGGCAGCGTCTCCCCGCAGGCACCGCCATCGTGCTCGAACACATCATCCTGAGCCACCACGGCATCCCCGAGTACGGGGCCGCCAAAATCCCGGCCACACCCGAGGCCATCCTCGTCTCCATGCTCGACAACGTCGACGCCAAGACAACCATCGCCCTCGAAGCCGCCCGCCCGGAGCGCAAGAGCAACTTCGACCTCGGCGGCAACTTCACCCAGAAACAATGGGCTCTGGACACCAAAATCTACAGACCCGACCCGCTCAGCACCAAGCACGTTTCGGGCTAAAATGTCGGCATGAGCAGCGAGCAGTCCGTCCGTGTCAACTTCGGCAAGCCCATGCCGATCTTCCCGCTCAACACCGCGGTGCTCATGCCTCAGCAGGTCATCCCGCTGCACATCTTCGAGCCCCGCTACACGCAAATGGTCGGCGACGCCCTCGATAGTGTCGGCCAGATCGCCATCGCCATTTTCGAGGGCGATGCCTGGAAATCGAACTATCAGGGCCGCCCCCCGGTCCGCCCGGCCGTCTGCATCGGTCAGATCGTTCAGCATGAACTCCGCCCGGGCGGGACGTATGACATCCTCATCCAGGGCGTGTGCCGAGCCCGGATCCGTCGTGAACTCCCCCCTGAGACGGACATCCTCTATCGCCGGGTCATGCTCGAACCCACCGAAGACTTCAAGCCGGACGAACAGCAACTCGAACCCGTGCGGGACTGGATCGCCGGCGAGCTCAGCTCGGGTGAACTGGCACGGTTCGAGACTGCCGACGATCTGCTCGGCTACATCCGCGATGAACGCATCCCCACATCCGCGCTGCTCGAACTGATCTCATTTACAATACTTGATGATTCCGAGTTGAAATATTCTCTGCTCGAAGAGCCGAACCCCGCCGCCCGCGCCGGCCTGATTCAGAACGAACTCCAGCGCACCACGCGCCTGCTCCGCCTGACCCACCACCAACACCCGGAATCCTGGCCCAAGGGATGCAGTTGGAACTGAGGCGTGTCGCATTCACATCCTAATTCAGGATACATAAGTCTGCTTTGATGCCCACAGAAATGTGTCGCAATCTGCAAAGCTGCTCCGCGTCATAACGTAAAGCCACGAAAATATGCACCACAATTCGGGTATCCCAAAAAAAAAAAAAGAAATTTTGTTCTTGCAATGGCCCGATATGCAACGTTTTTCGATAGAATACACGCAACGACAGATGAAGAAAGGAGTTCCCCATGACCTCGCTCGTGATCGCACTGTTCCCGTTGCTTACCGGAGGTTCCTGCTTGGGGCTCCAGCCGGGGGGGAGGGTACACGTGTCCGCTGTCTGCTCATAGGTCACAACTCCCGTCGCAGTACCAAGCTACCGCAACCGTGGCCAACCGTATTCCAGCCCGCGATACTCGAACACTGAAGGGACCTACTACAATTCGGCGGAACGTTCTGGAATGTACGTTCCCAAATGTGGGCCCATGTGCCCAAATACCCCCGCCCTGCCCGCCTACAGCATCGTGGGACTGTCATGTTGCAATTGAGCATGGTGCCTCGTGGTCCGTGTCTTCGTCAGCCGGTGCGACATTTTCAGCCGAATTCGAGATAGGGCTCGCCAAGCTTCTTACTGAAACAGTTGGGGCATCGTCGTCTTTCACATATACGACAACTGGCGACACATACACCACGACTACTGCAACCACTGGATCCGATGGTTCATTTCAACAATGCTATACGCAAGTAGTCGCTATCACGCAAATACAGAAAAAAGCCACCCTGGCTGTATCCACCACTATGGATATGGTTCTTTGGCGAATTGCTATCCCAAGAGCCTGGGGCACAGAGGTGATTTTCATAAAGACTTCGTGCA